>JAGCDT010000063.1 GCA_017651045.1 Bacteroidales bacterium
AGTGAGGAGGGTGAAGAAAATGAGGAAGGCAGCGAGGAGGGTGGGTAAGGTAAGGAAAGGGGTAAGGTAAAAAAAGGGGTAGCGTAAGGAACGGGGGCAGGGTGAGGAACGGGATCAGCGGAAGACCGCTTCGAGGATCTGTTCCAGATACTTACGGTCGGTGTCGTCGAAGGTGGAGAGGTCGCGGCTGTCGATGTCCAGGACGGCGCGGACGATGCCGGCGCGGCGGACAGGGACCACAATCTCGCTGCGGCTCTCCGAGCTGCAGGCGATGTGGCCCGGGAAGCGGTCGACGTCAGGGACGACGACCGTCTCGCCGCGCTCCCACGCCGCGCCGCACACTCCCCTGCCGAACGGGATGCGGATGCAGGCGACAGGCCCCTGGAATGGCCCAAGTATCAGCTCGTTACCGACCACCCGATAGAATCCCGTCCACCAGAACCCGAATGCGCTGTGCAACAACGCCGCAAGATTGGCCATGCGCGCCACATCGTCACTCTCCCCCTCCAGCAGCACCACCGCCTGCGGGAGAATCTCCTTGTATTTGCTTTCCTTCTCTTTCATAATTGTAAAAGTAAACATTCTCCAGCTGGAAAACAACCCTTTGTATCATTCCTTTTCGCAAATTAAAGAGGATGTTTTCTGCTATTTACCGGAAGAATGTGTCAATTTAGGCGAAACTCGTCTGAAAAAATGCGGCGAACAATCGAAAACTCGTTGGAAAAATTACGGCAAGTGTTTGAAAAGTCATTGGAAAAAATGTATATTTGTTCCCGGATAACGGATCAGACTATGCTGAAAAGGAAAATAGAAGACACTCTCATAGCGTGGAAAAACAAGCCAGGGCACAAGCCCCTGGTGATTATGGGTATTCGCCAATGCGGAAAAACGTTCATTGCGCAGCACTTTGCCGAAGCGAATTATAAGAATGTCGTCTATATGAATTTCATCAAAGAGCCGGAGCGAATAGGCGCATTCACCGGATCAAAGGATGTAGACAACATCTTGCTCAACCTCTCCGCACAGATTCAGGGAGTCAAGTTTATCCCTGGAGAGACTTGCCTTATCTTTGATGAAATCCAGGATTGTCCTGAAGCACGGACGTCACTGAAGTTCTTCAAGGAGGACGGGCGTTTCGACGTGATTGCTACAGGATCCCTGCTGGGTGTCCAGGGTTATGGCGATGATCTCAAGAAACGTCGTCGCAAATTGATTAAGGAAAAAGATTTGGGAATAAACTCGGTTCCTGTCGGCAGTGAGGATATCATTGAGATGTATCCTCTTGACTTCGAAGAGTTTCTTTGGGCGAACGGAATGAATCCGGATGTCATTGATGCACTTCGAAAGTTCTACACAGAGGAAACTCCAGTCCCTGCAGGCATTCACATGGCGATGAAGCACTATCTGAACCTCTATGTCGCTATCGGAGGGCTCCCCGCTCCTATCAATGCTTTTCTGGCAACGAATAACATGAATGCTGTAAGCGAGGAATACAAGGGCATCCTAAAGGAATATCGAGACGATATGGTCAAATATGCTCCCGATAAAGACAAGCCACACATCCGGGAATGCTTCAATTCAATTCCCAAGCAGCTGGCCAAGGAGAACAAGAAGTTCCAGTACAGTAAGGTTAAACCCGGCGGACGTGGCGAAACATATCTTGGTTCACTGCAGTGGCTGGAAGATGCCGATATTATCTGCCGCTGCTACAATACGTACATCACCGGCCTCCCGATGGAAGGAAATGCAAAGGACAACGTGTTCAAAGTCTATACTGCGGATATCGGCATGCTGATCGAGATGCTTGGGCAAGGGACCCGCGCCGACATTTTACAGGGCTGTCTCGGTGGATTCAAAGGTGCCATTTACGAGAACATGATGGCTGACACGCTTCACAAGAAACAGCAGAATCTATACTACTTCCAAAAGGATTCCGGACTTGAGCTTGAGTTTCTTGTCCGGATGAAAGGCGAATGCGTACCGCTTGAAGTGAAAGCAAAGACAGCCCAGGCCAAAAGTGCCAGGACAGTCTTGAAGCATCCGGAGAAATATCAGGTAAAGCATATTATCAAGTTTGGCGATTACAATGTCGGTCGGGAGGGACAGCTTCTGACACTCCCAAACTATATGCAGTTCCTATTGGATCTGGAACCCGAACAAATCATTCTTGAACCAATTGATGTTGAAGCCGTGAACGCCCTGGCGAGAGAAATCTTAAACAAACAATGATTTCCGGGGACGCATAAAAAAACGGGGACAGTAGAGGGACATAGGCAGGGAGCGGGACAGCTACAGGCCCTTGGCGGCTTCTTCCTTTTCGAGGACGGTGTAGGCGACCTTGCCGACGAGGGTGGTGGGGAGGGAGTCGCGGAATTCGATCTCCGTAGGGAGAGCGTACATGGCGATGTGGCGGCGGCAGTGCTGCATGATGGAGTCGCGCAGCGCGTCGCCGGCCTGAGTGGGGTCCTTGAGGACCACGAAGGCCTTGACGCGCTGCATCTTGAGCGGATCCTTGACGCCGATGACACAGCTGCGCTGGACGGCCGGGTGGCCTTCGATAATATTCTCAAGCTGAGAAGGATAGACGTTGTAGCCGCTGGTGACTATCATACGCTTCATGCGCTGGCTGAAGTAGATGAAGCCCTCGTCGTCCATACGGCCGAGGTCGCCGGTGTGGAGCCAGACGTGACCGTCGGGATGCATTTGCAGGGTCTGCCGGTTCTCCTCCTCGTGGCCGATGTAGCCGAGCATCATCGAGGGGCCGGTGAGGCAGATCTCGCCTTCTTCGCCGTAAGGGAGCTCGTCGCGGGTGCCGGGCTTGCATATCTTGAAGTATGTATCCGGGAAAGGGATGCCGATCGAGCCTTCCTTTTCCTTATTATAAGGGGTTAAGCAACAAGCTGTTACGCACTCGGTGGTGCCGTAGCCTTCGCGGACGCGGACCCTGGCATTGTGCGCCGCAAGGAACGCGTCGAATTTCTTTTTGAGCTCGATGGTGAGTGAGTCGCCGCCGGAGAAGACGCCGCGCAGGCACGAAAGGTCGGCACCGTCGAGGTAGGTATTGCGGGTGATGGCCTCAAAAAGTGTGGGGACGCCTGCGATGAAATTGGGCCGGAGCCGGCGGATGAGGCGGGCGTAACTCTTTACGTTGAAGCGCGGTACGAGGATGGAGGTGCCGCCGATGCACAGTACCGTGTGGATGCAGACGCCAAGGCCGAAGCCGTGGAAGACGGGCATGGCGGCCAGCATCTTGCAATGGTGGACTTCCTCATTGGCCATGTTTGCGGTCTGCCAGGCCAGGGCGTTGAAGTTCAAGTCGCTGAGCATGATGCCCTTGGTGGTGCCGGTGGTGCCGCCGGAGAAGAGCACGACGGCCTCGGCGCGGAAGTCCTTCCGCGCCACGTAGCCGTCGCGCGCGGCGGCCGGGGCGGCCTTCGG
>JAGCDT010000064.1 GCA_017651045.1 Bacteroidales bacterium
CCCTCCAGGCCGGCACGTCCCACTTCCTCGGCCAGAACTTCGCCAAGTCCTTCGACGTGACCTACACCGATAAGGAAGGCCAGCAGCAGTATGTCTGGGCATCTTCCTGGGGCGTCTCGACCCGTCTTATGGGCGCTCTCATCATGGCCCACGGCGACGACAACGGCCTCGTCCTTCCTCCGGCCCTCGCGCCCATCCAGGTCGTGATGGTCCCCATCTACAAGAGCGAGGATGAGCGTAATGCGGTGCTTGAGAAGATGCAGGAGCTTAAGAAGGCCCTCGAGGCCGGCGGCCATAGCGTCGAGATCGACGACCGCGACACCCTCCGTCCCGGCTTCAAGTTCGCCGAATGGGAGCTCAAGGGCGTCCCTGTACGCCTTGCGATTGGTCCCAGCGACCTCCAGAACGGCACCGTCGAGGTCCACCGCCGCGACACCCTCGAGAAGGTGACAGAGCCTCTCGAAGGCCTCGACAAGCGTATCGTCGACCTTCTTGACGATATCCAGAAGAACATCTACAAGAAGGCCTTCGACTACCGTGCAAGCCAGGTCCGCAAGGTCGACACCTGGGAAGAGTTCAAGGAGGAGATCGAAAAGGGCGGCTTCCTGCTCTGCCACTGGGATGGCACCTCCGAGACCGAGGCCAGGATCCAGGAGGAGACCAAGGCGACCATCCGCTGCATCCCTGTCGACAGCTTCGTCTGCGAAGAGGAAGGCAAGTGCGTCTACACCGGCAAGCCTTCGGCGCGCCGCGTCATTTTTGCAAGATCTTACTAGTTAATAATCAAATATTTATGTCTTATATGAAAAAGATTGTCTTAACTATTGCCGCCCTCGCTTTAGCGATGGCCAGCGCTTTTGCGCAGGATGTTCAGGAAGCCGCACAGGACGTGCAGGCCGCCGCGACTGAGGCCGCCGAGGCCCTTGCCGCCGCTGAGGAGACACCCGCTCCGGCCCCCAAGCCCAAGTACTGGACGACCTCCCTCCAGACCAACATCAACTTTGGCCAGACAGCCCTCGTCAACTGGGCAGCCGGTGGCTACAACAACATCACTCTTGCCGCGTTCATCGACGCCAACGCCAACTACGCCAAGAACAAGTTCAAATGGGACAACCGCCTTCAGCTCGACTACGGTTTCCTCTATTCGGCCGACAAGCCCATCCTTCAGAAGAACAAGGACCGCATCTACCTCCAGAGCAACGCCGCTCTCGACACCCCGGTCAAGAACCTCTTCTATTCGGCCGACTTCAGCTTCAAGACTCAGTTCGACAACAACTACAACTATGTGACGCCGAAGGGTCTCGATGACCTCGATCCTGACGACAAGAAGGCCATCCGCCAGGCCTGGAGGGATGCCCGCGAGCTCACCATGAGCATCTGCTCTCCTGCCTACATCACCCTCGGTCTTGGTATCAAGTGGACCCCGAAGCCCTGGTTCACCCTCAACTTCGCCCCTCTCACCGGTGGTGTCGTTATCGTCGCGAAGCCTGTCCTCCGCAGCACCTACGGCATGGAGATCAGCAAGAAATCCCAGGCTGAGTATGACGAGAAGGCTGAATTCATGGCTGCCAACAAGGCATTTGTGGACTCCTACGAACTTGGTTCCGGCACACCTGAAGAGGATGCTATCTACAATAAGTACAATATGTACGACAGCTGGATGGCAGGCGGCAGCTACTACAAGTCTGCCCGTTTCGAGCTTGGTGCTCAGCTGAAGGCCGACTTCAAGGTGGACGTCAACGACAACTTCACCTTCTCCAGCCAGATCGTCGCATTCTACAACTACCTCAAGCCGAAGCAGGTTCCCCGTGTCGCATGGGACAACCGCATCTTCTGGAAGCTTGCCAAGTACTTCTCACTCACTCTCTCCACAAACCTCCTCTATGATCCCGAGGTCAACATCCCTCTTACCCTCGCGACCAAGAGCACAAGGGACAAGGAGCTGAAGAAGAATCCTGACGCGACCTCCTTCAAGGGCGTCCAGTTCAAGGAGTTCCTCGAGATCGGCTTCACCTACACCATCGCATCCAAGAAAGACTGATGAATTCTATTCTTGCGGCCGTCAGCGGGGGCATCGACTCCATGACGATGGCCGACATCCTATACGCAAAGGGCGGTGTCTTGAAAGGCATCGCCCATTGCAATTTTCATCTGCGTGGCGCTGAGAGCGATGCCGATGCGGCGCTCGTGGAGTCGTGGGCCGCGGAAAAGGGTGTGCCCTTTTTCAAGGCGGACTTCGACACGGCTGCTTATGCGGCAGAAAAAGGCATCAGCATCGAGATGGCGGCGCGTGAGCTGCGCTACCGCTTCTTTGCCGAAACGGCAAGGGAGCACGGCTTCGACACCGTCGCCGTGGCCCACAATGCCAACGACAATGCCGAGACTCTCATCCTCAATATGCTCCGCGGGGCGGGCAGCAGGGGGATGTCCGGCATGAAGGAGGAGTCGCCCCTCCCTGTAGAGGGCTATGGCGATATTATCCTTTGGAGGCCTCTCCTTTCCAAGACTCGCAAGGAGATCGTCTCCTATGCGGAGGCCCACGGAGTCCCTTACCGGGAGGACTCCACCAACGCAGAGAGCGAGTTCAAGCGCAACCGCATCCGCAATATCGTATTCCCAGTGTTCGAAGGGATCAATCCTTCGTTCGTGGAGACTCTCTGCGCGGACGCGGCCCACATCGCAGAGGTGGACGCCGTCGCCGACGAGGCGTATGAGAAAGTGAAGGCGAAGGTTGTAGAAGGGGAGAATGTCAACGTCGCCGCGCTTCGGGAAGAGCCTCATTGGAAATACTTCCTCTTCCGCCTTATGGAGGAAAAGGGTTTCAACGAGTCGCAAGCCGATTCCCTCACCGAGGTTCTGGAGAGCGGTGAGACTGTTTCCGGGCGCCGTTTCCTCTCGGATGAATACGAGGTGCTGACCGCCCCTTCCGGGCTGGTCGTCAGAAAGCGTCTCGACTCCTTTGCTGCGACGCAGCAGGAGTGCATGATCGTCCGCGCTCCCGGCACTTACGAATTTGCCGGGGTGAGATTCCTCGTGGAGTCTGTCAAGTGGACTCCCTGGATGCCTCTCAGGCAGCCTAACGGCACGGTCGCCTTCGACGCCGAAGCGCTCCCGTTCCCGTTTATCGTGCGCCGCTGGCGCAGCGGCGACTGGTTTCGCCCCCTCGGGCTCGGCGGAGCCAAGAAGCTCAGCGACCTCTTCACCGACCTTCACCTTTCAATCCCTGAAAAAGAGCGCATCCTTGTGGCCATCAAGCCCCGCCTCAACGAGGGCGACGCCACACACGACCGCGTCTCCGCCGTTCTCGGCCTCAGAATCGACGACTCTGTCAAAGTCACGGACTCAGCCGTCAATCTTACTAAGATTTCCGTGGAGCGTAAATAACAGTCGTTCAGGCGTTTATGAAAAACCCCTTACCTAAAAACGGGTAAGGGGTTCTGTGTAATTCACTAATCTACAGTTAGTTGTGCTCCACGCTTACTTTATGCCGGCGAGTTCGCCTGCGAGGTCGTAGACCGCGAGTTTGAGGCGGATGGTTTCGCTGTAGCCGGAGTTGCCGCGGACCTCGTCGATGGCGATGGTGCAGACGTTGGCTCCTGTCTGGTTGTCAAGGATCTCGACTTTGCCCCAGAGGACTGCGCCGCCGGTCTTAGGGTTGAAGCCGGGGACGAACATTCCGCCGGTGTTGCCCATATCGATCTGCGCCGGGGTGATGATCATCTTGTGGGTCGCGAGCTCAGGAGTGGAGACGGCCTTCATCCCTTTCTTGTTCTTCTTGTTGAAGTATTTGAGGAAGTACTGGCTGATCTCAGCCTCATCCTTGGGCCAGTCCCTTACCCATTCTTCGCCACGTTTCTTCTGCCACTCGAAGAAATTGATTCCTTCTACTATTGCTTTGGTGTAGTCGAACTGTACAAAGACGGTGTTGGCTTTGTTCTTGAGGACGGAGACATCACCGGAGGTGACGTAGACATAGTTTTTCGCGAAAGCGAACGTGGAGAGCAGCAGGGTAGCCGCGATAAGGATTAATTTTTTCATTTTGGAGAGGTTTAATATTGGAGGTTGATGTCGTAGTCCATTCTGGCCATCACGCGGGCGGGCTTGGCGTCAAGCACGTCGCGGACTGCAGGAGCGACGCTCGCAAAAGGAGTCCCTGAGAGGATGGAGAGTTCGTCGGGATCTTTCTTCTGTCCGATCATCTGCATTACCTGCTCCATCATCGTGAGGGGCTTCGGGTAGGCGGTCACGCTGTAGGAAGCGCTGTCCTCAAAGCCGGCGAGGGAAGCGGCGTAGGCGATCGCATCCTCGAGGGTGCCGAGCTCGTCGACAAGACCGATCTCGATGGCGTCAGCGCCGGTCCAGACACGGCCCTGGGCGACGGAATCAACGTGCTCGGGAGTGAGGTCGCGGCCACCGGCAACGAGGTTGACGAAGCGGTCGTAGATGTCCTCAATGCTGGCCTGCATATAATCGAGCTCAGCCTTGTCGAAAGGACGGGTGAGGGAGAACATGTCGCTGTGGGCGTTGGACTTGATGGCGTAGATGCCGACATGGGCGATGTCCTTTGCGGTCTTGGAGAAATCGGGGATCATGCTGAAGACACCGATCGAGCCGGTGAGGGTCGCGGGGTTGGAATAGATCTTCTCGCAGCCGTTGGAGATCCAGTAGCCGCCGGAAGCCGCGTAGTTGCCATAGGATGCAACGAGGGGCTTCTCCTTGCCGAGAAGGTCGAGGGCATCCTTGATCTTGGAGGAAGCGAGGACGCTGCCGCCGGGGGAGTTGACCCTGAGGACGACTGCCTTGACATCCTCGTTCTTGCGGACCTTGTCGATGACGCGGGCGAAGCGGTCGCCGGCGATCTCGCTGGTAGAGTTGCCTTCGACGATCTCGCCGTCGGCGTAGATGATGGCGATGTCGTTGTGGCTGGCAGGGGCGGGGGTCACCTTGGCGGTCACATAGTCCTTGAAGGAGATCAGGTGGAGGTCTTTCTCGCTTTCAACGACGGCGATGTCGCAGAGCTTGGCGATGAGAGAATCCCTCTGGTAGAGGGCGTCCACAAGGCCGGCCTTCTCGAAGTCTTCGGGGAAGCTGAGGGCGAGGCCGTCGACGAGGGCGTTGAACTGCTCCTCGGAGATGCCGCGGCTCTGGCAGATTTCGCCGGAGTAGGTCTTCCAGATGGAGGAGATCATGGCCTGGTTCTGCTCGATGTTCTCGGGGCTGGGGGTCGAACGGATAAACATCTCGCCGGCGGATTTGTACTTGCCGTGGCGGATGAGCTGGACGTTGACACCGAGCTTGTCGAGGAGGTCCTTGAGATAGAGCAGACGGCCGGAGAGACCGATGATCATCGCGTTGGCACCGTGGTCCGAAGTCATGAAGATCTTATCGGCTACGGAAGCGAGGTAGTAGCTGCCTGTCGAAGGGGACTCGGTGTAGGCTACGATAGGCTTGCCGCTGGCGCGGAACCCTGAAAGGGCGCTACGGAACTCCTGAAGGGTCGCCATGCCGGAAGACAGGGCGTCGGCGCGAAGGAAAATGAACTTGACCGAGGGATCGTCGGCGGCAGCCTTGATCGCCTGGGTGGCGTCGCGAAGGCCGATAATCGAAGGCTGGCCCTCGGTGGAGAAGCCGAAGGGGGAAATATTGTTGATGTCGCCTTCAGAGCTTTGCTCGGCAAGGATTATCTTGGACATGTCCAGGTCAAGGACGCCTTCCCTCGGAAGGACGGGCTTGGAACCGCCGGAGCTGGCAGCTCCGATGATGCTGGCGAAGAACATGAAGCAAAGGAGGCTCATGATGAGCAGGCCGCAGATCACGGCCAGAAGCATTTTCCAGAAGTCTTTCATAGTGTCTTTATAATAGTCTTAATAAGTGTCTTTTTGCAAAAATAGCAAAAAAAACGTATCTTTAGAGGTTGTTTTAAAAAGTTTTATGGCGCAGAAACCTTCAATCCCGAAAGGGACCCGCGATTTCTCCCCGTCGGAGATGGCCGGGCGCAACTGGATATTCGACACGATACGTTCCGTCTACCGTTCCTATGGATATTCGGAGATCGAGACCCCTTCCCTCGAGAACCTTTCGACCCTTCTCGGCAAGTACGGCGACGAGGGCGACAAGCTCCTTTTCAAGGTCCTCAATTCGGGCGATGCGTTCTCCGGGATAGACTATTCCGCGTACGCCATCGGCGAAGGTTCCTACAACAGCAACGCCCTTTCCCTCCGCGTGTCGGAGAAGGGCCTGCGCTATGACCTCACGGTCCCGTTTGCCCGCTACGTTGTCCAGCACCGCGACGAGATAGTCTTCCCCTTCAAGCGTTTCCAGATCCAGCCCGTTTGGAGGGCCGACCGTCCGCAGAAGGGGCGCTACCGTGAATTCTACCAGTGCGACGCCGACGTGATCGGTTCGACCTCGCTCGTCAACGAGATGGAGCTCGTGGAGATCATTGACAGGGTATTCACCCGTTTCGGTCTCAATGTCTCCATCCGTATCAATAACCGCAAGATCCTCACCGGCCTCGCCGAGGTCTGCGGCTTCCCCGACAAGGTGGTCGACATCACCGTCGCGATCGACAAGATCGACAAGATCGGCCTCGACAAGGTCAAGGAAGAGATGCTCGCAAGAGGGCTCTCCGAGAAGGCCGTGGCCGTCATCGAGCCAGTCCTTCTGCTGTCGGGAAGCAATTCTGAAAAGATAGCTTCGATCAAGGGACTTCTCGGCGGAGGTTCCCCTTCGGGTATAGTCTCGGAGACGGGCCTCAAGGGCGTCGAGGAGGTGAGCGAGCTGTTCGCCCTCATCGACGGGGCAGGCATCTCCAACGAGGTCGTCCTCGACCTTTCCCTTGCCCGCGGGCTCAATTACTACACGGGCGCCATCTTCGAAGTCAAATCGCTTGATTATCAGATAGGAAGTATCTCCGGCGGCGGCCGCTACGACGACCTGACCGGCATCTTCGGCCTCCCCGGCGTGTCGGGAGTCGGCATCTCCTTCGGCGCCGACAGGATCTACGATGTCCTGAGCGCCCTCGGCAAGTTCCCTTCAGGACTCACCGAGACGACCCGCCTTCTCTTCGCCAACATGGGCAGCGTCCCTTATATCGTCCCCGTGGCAGAGGCCTTGAGGAGCAAGGGCGTCCCCGTGGAGATCTATCCCGACCAGGTGAAGCTCAAAAAGCAGTTCGACTACGCTGACCGCAAGGGCATCCGCTTCCTATCCATCAACGGCACCGAGGAAGAAGCTTCCGGCACCGTCAACATCAAGAATCTCGACAGCGGAGAGCAGCGCCAGTTCCCTGCGGGCGATGTAGATTCCATACTTGAATTCATTGCATGATGATCGCCGCCATTATCCTTTCCGCAATGCTGGCCCTTCAGCCAGAAGCCCCGGACACCCTCACGGTAGCTGTCAGCGGCGACATCATGATGGGCACGACCTATCCTTCGGTCCGTCTTCCTGAAAGCGACGGCAAATACATCTTCAAGGATGTTGCCCCCGTTCTGAAGGCTGCGGACATCACCCTCGGCAACCTCGAAGGCACCCTCTGCGACGGCGGAGCTTCGACCAAGTCGCCGGGCAAGTACAGCTATTCCTTTCGCACCCCGACCTCGTATGCCCCGCTCCTTACCGAAGCCGGCTACGATTTCCTGTCCATGGCCAACAACCATTCCAACGATTTCGGCAAGACCGGCATGGATTCCACGGAGAAGGCTCTCGACGGGGAGGGGATAGCCTACAGCGGAGTCACAGGACGCCGCGAATGGGTGGTCGTCGAGCGCTCCGGCGTGCGTTTCGGCATCGCCGCCTTCGGCCACAACTCCTACACACTCAAGCACACCAATCCTGAAAAGGTAAAAAGCATAGTCGACACGCTTGTCAAGATATCCGACATCGTGATCATATCCTTCCACGGCGGCGCCGAGGGCTCGGACAGGGGTCACCTCCCTTATGGCACCGAGACCTACCTCGGCGAGAACAGGGGCGACCTTCGCACCTTCGCCCACCAGTGCATCGACCTGGGCGCCGATGTGGTCTATGGCCACGGCCCTCATGTGACGCGCTGCGTGGAGGTCTATAAAGGCCGTCTGATTGCCTACAGCCTGGGCAATTTCTGCACTCCGTATGGTGTCAACATATCTGGAGTCAACGGCTATGCTCCCGTCATCACGGCGCGTATCCTGCGCGACGGATCGTTCGTGGACGGCAAGATCCACGGCTTCATCCAGCAGTATGGAAAGGGCCCGAGGACGGATGCCGAAGGCAAAGTTGCGCGGCATATCAAGTCGCTGACTGATGCAGATGTGCCTGCCAGTGAGGCTAAGGTGGATGAAAAAGGAAATATCATTAAAAAAAAACAATAACTATGAGGAAAAAGATTGTTGCTGGAAACTGGAAAATGAACACCACCGTTTCCGAAGGTGTGGCCCTTGCAAAGGCCGTTGCAGAGAAAGCCGCTGGGCTTAATAATGGAGCAGGCATCATCGTGGCCCCTCCGTTCACCCATCTGGTGAGCGTTGCCGAAGCTCTCAAGGGGAGCAAGGTCGGCCTGTCCGCCCAGAACTGCGCCGATCACACCAAGGGTGCATACACCGGCGAAGTCGCCGTGGATATGCTCGTCGATGCCGGCTGCGCATGGACCATCCTCGGCCACTCGGAGCGCCGTCAGTACTACGGAGAGACCGATGAGAAGCTTGTCGAGAAGGTGAGACTCGCCCTCGACGGCGGCCTCGGTGTCATCCTCTGCGTCGGCGAGAACCTCGACGAAAGGGAAGCCGGACGCCACTTCGACGTCGTGAAGGCTCAGACCGAGAACGTCCTCTTCAATTTCTCCGCTGAGGACATGAAGAAAATCGTCATCGCCTATGAGCCCGTCTGGGCCATCGGCACCGGCAAGACCGCCACGGCCGAACAGGCCGAGGAGATCCACGCCTACATCCGCAAGGTCCTTGCCGACCATTTCGGCAAGAAGGTCGCGGAAGACATGACCATCCTCTACGGCGGCAGCTGCAAGCCTTCCAACGCGAAGGAGCTCTTCGCCCAGAAGGATATCGACGGCGGCCTGATCGGCGGCGCGTCCCTCAAGGCAGACGATTTCATCGGCATCGCGCTGGCGTTCTAGTCCAGGCGTTGGATAAAAAACTGGCCCCGGCAAACCGCCGAGGCCAGTTTTTTATATCAAGGATTGTCGCTGTGTCCTATTTGAAAGGGACGAGGGGCAGGGGCTTTCCGAGATGGTCCTGGATGTCCTGCTTCGAGACGGGAGCGGCCGGGGCGGAGAAC
>JAGCDT010000003.1 GCA_017651045.1 Bacteroidales bacterium
CGAATTCTTCCCTGAGCTCGGGGACATCCTTGTAGTAGTCTGATTCTTTGTTTTCGTCTTTTTTACAGCTGATGCAAAGGGCTGCCAGAGCGATGGCGCCGAGGAAAATCAATCTTTTCATTCTTCAATGCTTTATGTGTCCACAAAGTTACTTTGTTTTTTCGTATATTGCGAAGTTTAATTCAAATTTATCTCTAAAATGAAAAAATACGCTGTTATCGTCATCGACATGCTCAATGACTTCGTGACGGGACCTATCTCTTCTCCCAGGGTCAATCATATCATCCAACCTATCAAGGAACTCTGCGATAAGGCAAGGGCCAACGGTATTCCGGTCATTTATGCAAATGACAGCCACACCCCCGAGATCGACAAGGAATTCAAGATCTGGGGCCCTCACGCGATTGAGGGGACTCCCGGCGCCGAGGTCATCGACGAGCTCAAGCCTCAGAAGGGCGATTACGTCATCCCCAAGAAGACCTATAGCGGTTTCTATCAGACGACCCTCGAGCTCCTCCTCCGCGAGCTCGGCGTGGACACCGTTGTCATCACCGGCTGGCAGGCCGACTGCTGCTGCCGTCACACTTCCGCCGACGCGTTCTTCCGCGGCTTCGGCATCGTCGTCCCCCGCGAGACGACCGACACGACCACCGAGGAAGGCTACATCGGCGGCCTCGAGTACATCAAGAACATCTACGGCGGCATTATCTGCTCAGTTAACGATCTTTTCTAAGACCGGAATCTATGGCTGACGAGAAGATAATCTTTTCAATGAACGGGGTCGGGAAAGTCCTGCCCCACAACAACAAGACCATCCTCAAGGACATCTACCTGTCCTTCTTCTACGGCGCCAAGATAGGCATCATCGGTCTCAACGGCTCCGGTAAATCGACGCTCCTCAAGATCATTGCCGGTGTGGAGAAATCCTACCGCGGCGAGGTCGTGTGGGCCCCCGGCTACACCGTCGGCTACCTCGAGCAGGAGCCGCAGATGGATCCCGACAAGACCGTTCTCGAGGTCGTGCAGGAGGGAGTCCAGGAAGTCATGGACACTCTCGCCGAGTACAACGAGATTTCCATGAAATTCATGGAGCCGATGAGCGACGAAGAAATGAACAGCCTTATCGAGCGCCAGGGAGAGCTGACAGAGAAGATCGACCACATGGACGGCTGGGAGATAGACTCCAAGCTGGAAAGGGCCATGGACGCCCTCCAGTGCCCTCCTTCGGACGCCTCGGTGAGGACTCTCTCCGGAGGCGAGCGCCGCAGGGTGGCCCTCTGCCGCCTTCTTCTCCGCCAGCCGGATGTCCTCCTTCTGGACGAGCCGACCAATCACCTTGACACCGAGAGCATCCAGTGGCTCGAGGAGCACCTGCGGCAGTACAAGGGCACGGTCATAGCCGTCACCCACGACCGCTACTTCCTTGACAACGTGGCCGGCTGGATCCTCGAGCTCGACAGGGGAGAGGGTATTCCCTGGAAGGGCAACTACTCCTCCTGGCTCGACCAGAAGACCCGCCGCCTCGCGGTGGAGGAAAAGCAGGAGTCGAAGCGCCGCAAGACTCTCGAGCGGGAGCTCGAGTGGGTCAGGATGGCCCCGAAAGCCCGTCAGGCCAAGCAGAAGGCCCGTCTCGGCGCTTACGAGAAACTCGCCGCGGCCGACGCGAAGCAGAAGGAGGCCAGCCTGGAGATCTATATTCCCAACGGGCCTCACCTTGGCAATAAAGTCATCCGTTTCAACGACGTGTCCAAGGGATATGGCGACACTCTTCTTGTCGAGCACCTCAGCTTCGAGCTGCCCCCTGCAGGCATAGTCGGCGTCATCGGCCCCAACGGAGCCGGCAAGACGACCCTCTTCCGCCTCATCATGGGCATCGAGCAGCCCGACAGCGGGACCATCGAGATCGGCGAGACCGTCAAGATCGCCTATGTTGACCAGCAGCACCGTTCGATCGACCCCGACAAGACCGTCTATGAGACCATTGCGGGCAATTCCGAGTGGGTCAGGATGGGCGGAAGGGACATCAATGCCCGTTCCTGGGTCTCCCGCTTCAATTTCTCGGGAGCCGACCAGGAGAAGCTCTGCGGAGTGCTCTCCGGCGGCGAGCGTAACAGGCTCCACCTGGCGCTCACCCTCAAGGACGAGGGCAACGTCCTTCTTCTGGACGAGCCGACCAACGACGTGGATGTCAACACCATCCGCGCCCTCGAAGAGGGTCTGGACGGATTTGCCGGCTGCGCCGTGGTGGTGAGCCATGACCGCTGGTTCCTCGACCGTATCGCGACCCACATTCTCGCCTATGAGGGCGAGGGCAAGGTGGTCTTCTTCGAAGGCAACTACGCCGAATATGAGGAAAACCGCAAGATGCGCCTCGGCACGACCGAGCCCAAGCGTTTCAAGTACAAGAAATTAATGGAATAAGCAATATGAAGAAAGCTCTTTTGATTCTCGCAGCCGCTGCCGCGCTCTCATGCGCGCAGCAAGCTTCCTGGGCCCCGGCCGGGGACCATATCAGGACCTCCTGGGCCGACCAGGTATCTCCCACGAACGCCCATCCTGAGTATCCTCGTCCCCAGATGGTCCGTAAGGACTGGAAGTCCCTCAACGGACTCTGGGACTATGCCCTTGCGGGGAAGGATGACCCGCAGCCTGCTTTTGAAGGCGAAAAGATACTCGTGCCTTTCTGCATCGAGTCGTCGCTTTCCGGTGTCGGGAAGAGGGTAGGAGTGGACAGTGTCCTCTGGTACCGCACTTCTTTCAAGGTGCCGTGCTCATGGAAGGGCAGGGTGCTGCTCCATTTTGAAGCTGTGGACTGGAAGGCCGAGGTGTTTCTCAACGGCCGTGAACTCGGGACCCACACCGGCGGCTACACCGCTTTCTCATATGATATTACAACGAGCCTTGTCAAAGGGAAGCAGGAGCTCGTGCTCAAGGTGACCGACGGCACCGATAATGGCGAGCAGCCGCGCGGAAAGCAGGTTTCCGACCCTCACGGCATATGGTATACCCCCGTGACCGGTATATGGCAGAGCGTGTGGATGGAGCCGGTCGGCGAGGCTTGTGTCGCGGATTACTGTGCCATATCAGATATTGATGAGGGTAGTCTCTCCGTCGAGGTTTCTGCCGACGGCGAGGCCGACGAGGTCGAGGTAGATCTCAAGGAAGGCGCGGTCGGAAGTCTGAAGACCGACGGCGCCGTGCTTGCCAAGGCTTCAGCCGCTCCTGGCGAGCTCCTGAAGCTCAAACTTGACGCTCCGGAGCTATGGTCGCCCGAGTCTCCGTATCTCTACGGGCTTGAGATCGTCCTCCGCAAGGGAGGGAAGATTATCGACAAGGTCGATGGCTACACCGCCTTCCGTAAGAGCTCCGAAGTCATTGATTCCAAGGGCTATAAGCGCTTGGGACTCAATAACAAGCCGTATTTTCAATATGGCCCGCTGGACCAGGGCTGGTGGCCCGACGGCCTCTACACGGCCCCGACCGACGAGGCCCTGCGCTTCGATATCGAGAAGGTCAAGGACTTCGGCTACAATATGATCCGTAAGCACATCAAGGTTGAGCCCGCCCGCTGGTACTACTACTGCGACCTCCTCGGCGTGCTTGTCTGGCAGGATATGCCGTCGCTTACCGGCAACATCTCCGCTCCCAAGGGCGATCCCAACCCTCAGTGGGGCTATCACGCCTATGGCGAAGGCTGGGATTATCCCCTTACGGAGACTGCTAAGGCCACATATTACAAAGAATGGGGCGAGATCATCAGGCAGCAGAAGAAGTATCCCTGCATTGTCGTCTGGGTCCCGTTTAACGAGGCTTGGAGCCAGTTCGACACTGAAAAGGTCGTCGATTTCACCCGCGAGCTCGATAGCAGCCGTCTCATCAACTCCGCATCCGGCGGCAATTCTCGCCTTTGCGGCGACATCCTCGACGGACACTGCTATCCGAGGCCTTATATGAGGTTCCGCAGCGAGGGCGCCCAGATCGACGTTCTCGGAGAGTACGGCGGCATCGGATGTGCGATCGAGGATCATCTCTGGCAGGCCGAGAACAACTGGGGCTACAAGGGTCTCTGCGCCAATGGCGAAGAAGTCCTTGCAAAGTATGAGGGCTATGCGGAAATGTTTATCCCGGAGGTTCAGAGCGGCGTTTCTGCTGGTGTCTACACCCAGATAACCGATGTCGAGGTCGAGGTCAACGGACTCATGACCTACGACCGCAAGGTCATAAAGGTAGACGAGGCCAAGCTTCGTGAAATCAATCAGAAAGTCATAGCTTCCCTGGAGGAGTAAAGGCTGATGAAAGAGGAAGGCAGTATCGTAATAAAAGGCGCCCGCGTCAACAATCTCAAGGACATCTCCCTTGAGATTCCGCGCGGTAAGCTCGTGGTCATAACAGGCGTTTCAGGCAGCGGAAAATCTTCCCTTGCCTTCGACACCCTGTATGCCGAGGGCCAGCGCCGCTTTGCCGAAAGCCTTTCCTCATATGCAAGGCAGTTTCTCGGAAGGATGTCCAAGCCGGACGTCGATTCGATCGAGGGCATCCCTCCGGCAGTCGCCATCGAGCAGAAGGTCAACACCCGCAACCCCCGCTCGACGGTCGGCACCACGACCGAGATTTACGACTACCTGAGGCTCATTTACGCCCGCATAGGGCGGACCTATTCGCCCGTGAGCGGCAAGGAGGTGCGTTGCAACACCGTCTCCGACGTGATGCGCTCCATCCTCGAGGGCGATCTCTCGTCGGTCTACATCCTTTCGGACATCGGCTGGTCTTCGCGCGACGACAGGGTCGAACTTATGCTCGCCCTTGAGAGCGAGGGCTACAGCCGTTTTTTCGATCCGGTGGCGGATGCGCCAGTGCGTATCGACGAGGTGATGAGGCTCTCAGAGACGGGCCTGCCGGAGGAGATGTATCTTCTCGTGGACAGGGCCAAGCTTGGCAAGATCGACGAGGATATGACCGCCAGGCTCCACGACTCGATCACGGCCGCGTTCGTGAAAGGCGATGTCATCCTCAGGATGGAATCCTCTTCCGGCGAAGTCACGACCGAGAAGTTCTCTTCGCGCCTGGAAATGGACGGGATAGTCTTCCGCCGTCCGGATGAGTTCCTCTTCAGCTTCAACAGCCCGCTGGGCGCCTGCCCTGTCTGCGGCGGCCTTGGCAAGATTATCGGTATCAGCGAGGATCTCGTGATCCCGGACAAGACCAAGAGCATCTACGACGGCGCCATCGCTTGCTGGAGAGGAGAGAAGATGGGATGGTTCAAGGATCATCTGATCGAGGTTGCCGAACGCTACGGGATACGCATTTTCGAGCCCTGGTGCAAGCTCTCCGAAAAGGAAAAGGACATTATCTGGAATGGCCACAGCGTCAAGGGCGACGAGGAGTCCATAGTGGGCATCAACGAGTTCTTCGAGTGGGTCGATTCCAATAAATACAAGATACAGTACAAGTATATGCTCAGCCGTTACAGCGGCCGGGCGGTCTGCTCCTCCTGCGGCGGAAGCCGCCTGAGGAAGGAGGCCCACTATGTCAAGGTCGGCGGCAAGACGATTGCCGAGCTCCTCTCGATGAACGTCAGCGAGCTTATCGACTTCTTCGAGAAGCTGGAGCTTACTGACTACGAGAGGGGAGTCGCCGGAAAGGCCGTTGACGAGGTCCTTTCGCGCCTGCGCTGCATAGCGGACGTCGGCCTTGCATATCTCACCCTTTCCCGAAATTCCAACACGCTTTCCGGCGGCGAGAGCCAGCGTATCAACCTCGTGACTGCCCTCGGCAGCTCGCTGGTCGGCTCCATGTACATCCTCGACGAGCCGTCCATCGGCCTCCACCCGCGCGACACGGACAGGCTTATCGCCGTCCTGAAGCGCCTTCGCGACATCGGCAACACCGTCGTCGTGGTGGAGCACGACGAGGAGATAATAAGGGCCGCTGATCTGCTCATCGATATGGGCCCTATGGCCGGCTCCGGTGGCGGGGAGATCGTCTACAAAGGACGCATCGGCGACGCGGAAAAGGCCGACTCCCTTACGCTGAAATACCTGAGGGGCGAAATCCCCAGATATACTCGTAAAAAACGCTCCTCGGAGTATTATGTCTCCGTCGAGGGCGCCATGGAGCACAACCTCAAGGACATCACTGTGAAATTCCCTCTCGGGGTCTTTACGGTCGTGACGGGCGTCTCCGGAAGCGGCAAGTCCTCCCTTGTCGGGGACATCCTCTACCCGGCCATGAAGCGGCTTCTCAACGACACCGGCGAGCTCCCCGGTACTTTCCGCGGGCTCGGGGGCAACGTTGACCGCATCACCAGGGTCGAATACGTGGATCAGAACCCTCTAGGCAAGAGCTCCAGGTCCAACGCCGTGACCTACCTCAAGGTCTATGACGACATCCGTAAGCTTCTCTCCTCCACTCAGGCGGCGAAGCTCTCCGGCCTCACCCCCTCGTCCTTCTCCTTCAATCAGGAAGGAGGCAGGTGCCCAGAGTGCCAGGGCGACGGCTTCGTGAAGATCGGTATGCAGTTTATGGCCGACGTCACGATGGTCTGCTCATCCTGCGGGGGCAAGCGCTTCAAGAGCGAGGTCCTCGAAGTGCGTTACGAGGACAAGAACGTCGACGACATCCTCTCCATGAGCGTTGCCGAAGCCATCGAATTCTTCGGGGGCCTCAAGGACCCGCTTGCAAAGCAGGTCGCGGCGAGGCTGAAGCCCCTCGCCGACGTGGGCCTCTCCTACATCAAGCTCGGCCAGCCCTCCTCCACCCTTTCCGGCGGCGAGAGCCAGAGAGTCAAGCTCGCGAGCTTCCTCTCGATGAGCCTTGCCGACGACAGGCCGTCTAAGGACAAGATCCTCTTTATCTTCGACGAGCCGACAACCGGCCTTCATTTCTACGACGTCGAAAAGCTGCTCAAAGCCTTCGACATGCTCCTTTCCAGAGGTCACACCATAGTCGTCGTGGAGCACAACCTCGACGTCATTAGGGTGGCCGACTGGGTCGTGGATCTCGGCCCCGAGGCGGGCGACGAGGGCGGCAAGGTCGTCTTTGCCGGCACCCCGGAGGACCTCGTCAAGCGCTCCAAAGGCCACACGGCCCGCTACCTGGCAGCCTCCAGCTCATAGCCGGTGCTCCATCCTCCAACCCCGTCCTCCGGCAGCCTTACCGTAAAGTGGTAGTGGCAGCCGCGCCGTATGTCGAAATTGCCATCCTTTTCGCCCATCCTGAAGCGCCAGGTGACTTCCCGGCTCTCCTCTCCGCGCTTGCATTCCGCGCCAATTTCAATATAGGAGCAGAAGTCGGACGGCCTGAATCCCTGCATGTTCTCAAGCATATACAGGCTTATCTCGCGGCTCAGCCCATACTCGCTTCCGCGGTTGAGATCGTCGGCCTCCATCCCCGTTTTTCGGAATCCTATGTTGAAAACTTCGGATTCGTTCTTGACCGAGCTGTCGGTAAATAGCCCTACAACCGAAGGGCATGCTCCGATCTCCACGCTTCCTACTTTCACCTCGATACCTTCCGCTAGCAGGGTGCGGTCTATCCTGACGGAGACTTTTGCCATTGCCCGCATCAACTTGATCTCCACCGACGACCCTCCTGTCACGAGCTTTCTCCTGACGGATCCCGTCATCGGAATCCCGCGGGAGTATTCGTCGGGATAGGCAAGGTGGAAGCGCGAAGCAAGGAGCTCTTCTTCGGTCCTCTTTTCGAGCTTATACCTCAGGTTGACGCATGCGTAGAAGCTGTAGCGGCTCCCGGCCACCAGCGGGAGCCGGCACAGCTCTCCCTCCCTCCCGGCCTCGGGGAAGTAGTAGGAGCCCTCCAGGATGCCGTGCTCGTCGTAGACAAGTAGGGTCACGTCCGAGATAAAGTCCTCGTCAGGATCTTCGGAACGGGTCTGCAGGCAAGTGCTCACGGAGATCGGGATCTCTGTCGGCGCCTTGGCGCAGGACAGCGTGAGAAGCAGGGCTGCCGTCAGAAGAGCATGGTGATGTTTTCCTTTTCGGTCCATGGGATGATGCTTGTTGAAATGATGATGTTCTCCCTGGAAACCGGCGTCTCCGGGTCCTGGGTGCCCTTTCCTGTGAAGGTTATGTCCATCGAGACGAAATCTCCTCTCTCGAGGTCTTTCAGAAGGATGGGGTAGTACCAGGTCTCTCCGTCGATGACGGCTTCGAAAACGAGTTTGGAAAGCGGAGCTCCGAAGCTTTCTTCCTTTACTCCCGAAGAGTAGCAGAAGAGCTCCAGCGAAGGGAAGACTACCTCTCTTCCTACATTGCCGGTCTCGGAATAGACCATTTCGGGATGTACGATGGTGGCGGCGTCATCAGCGAAATAGCCCCCAAGGTTGAGCCAGGAAGATGGGGGAGCCTCCCTTTTCCCGAGGATAGGGGAGGAGGAGGGTATATTGGTAAGGTAGACCTTGACATTCTCCATCACAGCGCTGCTGTAGGGATGGAGCCTGAAATCGGCAAGGAGCGAGTTGATCCTGAGTTTGACGAGCAGCGGCTTGAGAAGGATGAATGCCTGCCCCGTCTTTGCCTCTCCGCTAACGACAGGGCAAGCCGGGTCTTCACTTCGGAAATCCTGCTCCCTTGCCGAGAGGGTGCGGTAGTCCCTGATGTCGGCGTAGTCGTAGGAAGCATCGCCTTCGGAGGATATCGCGACTATAATCTTGTCGCCGCTTCCGCTGACGGTACCTGTCGCGGCGCCGTCGGTGCATACTATTCGGGAGAAAGAGTCCAGCCTGCCGAGCTGGTCGTCATCGAAAAAGAGGACGTCGAGCGTCCTGCCGGCGGTCTCAGCCGTGGACTTGACCTCGAAGGTCTGCACCTTGGGGACGTGCTGGATCTGCTCTGTACACGAGATGAGAAAGGGGGCCGGCCAGATGATGATTAAAAGCAGCAAGAAGAATGAAACATTATTAGCGGCAGACACGCGCGCAAATAGTCTTTTAGACCCAAAGGGTAGTTTTAGGCGGATCCGGCCCTTTTTCTCATATTTCGGTGTGTGAGAGTCCATTGCGTTGGTTTTTCGCAAAGGTAGGCCGGCGGCTTCCGCCCGGAATGGGATTTAAAAGAAAAATTTATGTTTCTTATACACTTTAAGTGTTTTTTATAGGATTTTCAGTGATTTTTAAAGGGAGGATAAAATTTATTTTTAAGGGATTCGGACTACCCTTAAAAACAAAAGGACGGCAGTTTCACCGAAACTCCGTCCTTCTGGAACCTTTTTGCCAGACAGCTTAT
Organism: Bacteroidales bacterium; assembly: GCA_017651045.1. Lineage (GTDB taxonomy): Bacteria > Bacteroidota > Bacteroidia > Bacteroidales > UBA932 > Cryptobacteroides. The sequence continues at coordinate 9,243 of JAGCDT010000003.1, forward strand.
TTCTGTCTTGACTTGTATCTTTGATAGAATCTGTCGACGCGGCCTGCAGTGTCCACGAGCTTCACCTTACCGGTGTAGAACGGGTGCGAGGTGTTGGAGATTTCCAGCTTCACGAGCGGGTACTCGACGCCTTCGACCTCGAGGGTCTCCTTCGTCGGGGCGCAAGAACGCGTGATGAAGACTGTGTCATTCGACATATCCTTGAAAGCTACAAGACGGTAGGTTTCGGGATGAATTCCATTTTTCATTGCCTCTTCAATTTTTAGCGCGCAAATATAGTTGCTTTTACTTTAATCTGCAAATAATTTTACAGCATAAGTGCAGCCATGACTGCTCCGACGAGACCGAGGATGGCGTAGAACTCAGGGAGAGCGGCGTAGATGAGGGTGCTGACCATGACGTTGTGGCCCTGGCTGATGCCTACGATACCGTTGGCGCAGACCTGTCCCTGGCGGATGGCGGAGAGCATGCAGACGAGACCGACGCTGAGACCGATGCCGAACACGAGCGGACCGGCGACGGCCGCCTTGTTCATTAGCATGAAGAATGCGACGAAGCCGTAGATACCCTGGGTTGAAGGAAGAGCCGAAAGAATCATGTAGCTTCCGGATTTTTCCGGGAGCCTCTTGAGGGCGCCTTCAGCCGCGTTGCCGGCGATCGTCGTACCGATGGATGAGCCGATGCCTGCGAGGGCGAGCACCAGGCCGAGTCCGAGATAACCTAAAATGAGATCCATAATTGTTTGATTTATTTGTTGTTATTATTTCAAAGGTGAGTATTTGCGCCCCGCTGCCTCGTAGCCGGAGTTCTTGAAGAACTCGAGGAAATTGAGTCGGAGCGGATGGACGAAGGCGCCGAGGGCTGCCATCGCTATATTCAATGTGTGGCCGACAATGACTATCAGCAGGAAGGGAATCCAGAGGAAGATGTTGTGGCCGTCGCCAAGGATCATGGAGCCTATGCTGTTGAATGCCATGCCGAGCATGCTGCCGGCGAGGCCGAGAGCATAGAGACGGAGGTAGCTAAGGACGTCGCCAAGCAGGCCGGAAGCCATGTTGTAGGTGTCCCAAAGGCCGGATCCTATGTTGACGAAGGGATTGCGGTGGATGTCGTTGAGAAGGAATATCCCTATCGCGGAGAGCGCCCCGATCCCGATAATGATCCACTTCGTGAGGGCGGCATCGAGCACTCCGGCGAGGAATGCTGCACCTACCGCTACGCCTCCGACTATGAGAAGCGTCCAGCCCCATGTGCCGAGAGAGCCGAGGAAACCCTTGTGGGATGTCTCCTTAATCGTCTTGACGATCATAGCAAGGGATATGTGGAGCACACCGACAATCAGCGACAGGACCATAGTCCCGTCATATCCCGCAATCTTGGAGGGGAGGAATATCTTCTTGATGGGAGCGAATATGCTCCAGGTGGAGATGTCGATCGAGAAGAAGGTGTGGAAGAGGAACCCTATCACGAAGGTACCGATGCCGAGGGTGACGACAAGCGGCGAGAGGTCGCTGAATCCCTTCACTTTCTTCAGCGCAAGGCCTATTGCTATGAGTATCAGGCCGTAACCCGCGTCGCCCATGCAGAAGGCGAAGAACAGCAGGAAGAAGACCGAGATGAACGGAGTGGGGTCGAACCCGTCGTAGGCGGGACGGCCATACATGTCGGTCAGCACCTCGAACATCTTGACGAAACGGTTGTTGCGGAAGCTGATCGGGGGATTGTCTTCGGTGACGGCCGCTTCCTTGAGGTAGAACACGCCGCTCGCGTCGAGCGTCGCTGTCACGGCCTCGTCGCTCTCGGCGGGAGCGTAGCCGACAAAGGTCGAGAGCGCCCCGTCGGCGGCGGGCACTGCCGCCACGCCGGCAAGATAAAGGTCGAGCTCCGAAAGGGCTTTCTGATACTCGGCTTCGATCTTGTCCGACTCGGCCTGAAGGGCCTCCAGCTTCGCTTGGGCCTCTTTCTGCTCCTGTTCGAGCTCGGCTATGTGCTGCCTCGCGGCCGCATAGTCTCCCTTCGGCGCGGGAATCTCCTTCACCGGCAGGGGATTGTCTTCTCCCTTCGGAGTGACGGCGACAAAGCGGATCGTCTTCTCGTCGGAGGATATCTCTTCAATGGGCCATGACTCCTTCCAGCTTTCGTCGAATCTCTTTTTCTGCATCGAATACCAGTGGAGCTGGAGCCCCGCCTCGTCGAGACGGGCAAGGTCGGCCTCCGTGAAAGCCCCCCAGGGCTTCACGGCCTCGGCTTCTTTCCTGGCGGCTTCAAGCCTTGACGATGCTGCCTGAAGCTCAGCCTGAGCTTCAGGAATGACGGCTTTCCTGCGCCCCGCTTCGGCAAGGAGCGCGGCCGAACGCTCGTCGACCGGTTTTGCCTCGCGCGTGATGTCCACAAGGCCGTTCTCGCGGACCTTCTGGAGGAAACCCTCCTCGTCACCCTTTAAAAGGATGAAGGAGTATTTTGTCATCTTGGCTATCATAGGGCGGAGGCCTCCTCTTCCTCATGGCGGGTCTTGACTATCTTGGACGAAGCCTTCGAGAGGTTCTCCTCGTCCTCCATGTACCGCTTGATCTTCCTTATCGCTTCCTCATAGCCCGGGATCTGTACCTTCTCGTAGAGGTTGACCTTCTGGGTCGTCTTCTTGCGCTGGTAGTCGAGGATGCGGGCACGCTCGAGGGCTACTTCCGACTCGATTCCGAGGCGGGAAAGCTCCTTGAGGATGGACACGCCGCCGGAATACCAGGCCGGAGCCGTGAAGGCGTTGAACTTCTTCAGCGAGTAGCGTATCTCCCCGAGACCCGGGGTCTTGACGCCGGCAATCTTCACCGTCTTCAGCTCAACGTCCTCGATCCGGACGAGGTCGGGCTCGAACTCGTTCCAGAGGGCGGACATGTAGTCGTATTTTTCAAGGCCTTCCTTCAACGCGGCTTCCAGGGCGTCGCTTTCGTCCTTGGCTTTGCGTACCTCAAGCCGAAGCGCGCTCTCCTTGTTCTGAAGAGTGGGGAGCGCTCTCCTTCTGACTTTCAGCTGCTTGCCGATCTCGTTGAGGGAGGTCTTGTTGTATTGGAATTTTATTGCCATTAATTCTTCCAGTATTTGTCGATGAGGGCCTGCTTGATGCCGGTCTCGGCGGGGCTGAAGTGCTTGGCGAACAGCTCCCATGCGGTGTCGAGCATCTCGTCGATCTTGATGTTGACATCGATGGAAAGAAGCCTTACGGCATATTCCTTAGCGTAGGCGAGGCAGCGGTGGTCGTAGTCGGAAAGGTCGAAACCGTTCTCGAGCTTGGTCTTGGCGTTCTGCGCATCGGCGTAGAGGCGCACACCTGCGTTCATCACCTGCGAGTGATCCTCTCTTGTCTTCTTGCCCTGGACCAGCTGCTTGAGCCTGGACAGGGAACGGAAAGGATCGATGATGACCTTGCCGGTGTCGGAATCAGCACGGAGGAAGAGCTGGCCTTCGGTGATGTAGCCGGTGTTGTCCGGGATGGCGTGGGTGATGTCGCCGTCGTTGAGGGTGGTGACCGCTATGATGGTGATGGAGCCTCCCGAGGGCAGCTGCACGGCCTTCTCGTAGATCTTTGCAAGATCGGAGTAGAGCGAGCCGGGCATGGAGTCCTTCGAGGGGATCTGGTCCATACGGTTGGAAACGATGGAAAGGGCGTCGGCATACAGGGTCATGTCCGTAAGGAGCACGAGGACCTTTTCATTCTTCTCCACAGCGAAATATTCAGCCGCGGTAAGCGCCATGTCCGGGACGAGGAGACGCTCCACGGGAGGGTTCTCGGTCGTGTTGACGAAGGATATGATCTTGTCGAGGGCTCCTGCCGACTCGAATTCGTGGCGGAAGAAGAGGTAGTCGTCGTTGGAGAGACCCATGCCGCCGAGGATGATCTTGTCGACGTCGGCACGCAGGGCCACATCGGCCATCACCTGGTTATAGGGCTGGTCGGGGTCGGCGAAGAAAGGAATCTTCTGGCCGGAGACGATGGTGTTGTTGAGGTCGATGCCGGCGATGCCGGTCGGGATCAGCTCGGAGGGCTGGCGACGCTTGTAGGGATTGACGGAAGGACCGCCGATCTCCACCGTGCGGCCTTCGACTTCGGGGCCGCCGTCGATAGGGTGGCCGTAGGCGTCGAAGAAACGTCCGGAAAGCTCTTCCGAGACTTTCAGGGACGGAGGTTCGCCGAGGAAGGTCACGCAGGCGTTGGTTGGGATGCCTTCAGTGCCGGAGAAGACCTGGAGGGTGATGGTGTCGCCCTTGATGCGGACCACCTGCGAGAGGCGGCCGTCGACAAGAGCGAGCTCGTCGTTCGAGACCCCGGAAGCTTTCAGGGCCACGGTCGCCTTGGTGATCGCGGTCAGTTCCGTGTAGATTTTCTGGTATGCTTTATTTGCCATTGCTTTCGAGGAGTTTTTTGACGTTGTCCAGGTAGAGGTTGAAATTGGCGCTCTGGAACTCTGAGTAGTTCATCTGGCGCAGGAGGTTGATCATCTCCTTGAAGTAGTCGCGGCATTTCTCGAAATCCTCGAACTCGAAATCGTGCGAGCAGACGTCGAGCACCAGGTCGAGCATGTATTTCTGCCTTTCCATGGGGCAGAGGGAGTCGATGGGGTCGAATCCGTCCTGCTGGAGGATGATGAAATCGACGAGCTCGGACTTCCAGAAGATGACGTGATAGCTCATAGGGACGCCGTCGTCGCCGAGGATGTTGATCTGTTCGGCGGATTCCTTGCCGCGGCGGATGATGTTCTTGGCTAGGAGCACCTTGTCGACCCAGCCCTTCTCGACGGTTTCCTCGAGGTATTCGCGGATTTCCGGATATTCGAGATATTTGGAATAGGAGTCGATGGGGTTGACGGCGGGGTAGCGCTTCTGGTCGGCCCTGTTCTGCTCGAGGGCGTAGAAGCAGCGCGCGGCCTTCTTGGTGGACTCGGTTACGGGCTCCTTGAGGTTGCCGCCCGCGGGGGAGACGGTGCCGATGAAGGTGACGGCGCCGGTCTGTCCGTTGTTGAGGACGACCTGGCCGGCCCTTGAGTAGAAGTTGGAGATGATGGATGATAGGTCCACAGGGAACGCATCGGCGCCCGGGAGCTCTTCCATACGGTTGGACATCTCGCGGAGGGCCTGTGCCCAGCGGGAGGTCGAGTCGGCGAGGAGGAGCACCTTCAGGCCCATGGCCCTGTAGTATTCACATATGGTCATCGCGGTGTAGACGGAAGCTTCACGCGCGCCGACAGGCATGTTGGAGGTGTTGCAGATGATGGTCGTGCGTTCCATCAGGAAGCGGCCGGTGTGGGGGTCGATGAGTTCGGGGAACTCGGTGAAGATCTCCACGACCTCGTTGGCACGCTCGCCACAGGCCGCCATGACGATGACGTCGGCGTCGCCCTGCTTCGCGATGGCGTGCTGGAGGACGGTCTTGCCGCAGCCGAAAGGCCCGGGGATGAAGCCTGTGCCGCCTTCGGCGATGGGGTTGAGGGTGTCGATGACACGCACGCCTGTCTCCATGATCCTTGAGGGACGCGGCTTCTCCTTGTAGCCCTTGACGGCGACCTTGACGGACCA
>JAGCDT010000065.1 GCA_017651045.1 Bacteroidales bacterium
CGACGCCGCTCGGGTTGGTCACCAGGCCGACTCTCTTGCCTTCAAGGCCGGCGAAATGCTTGTCGCGGAGCACTTCCAGGCCGGTCTTAACCTCGCCGAAACCGTAGAGGAACTGAGCCGACAGCGGCAGCGACAGGAGGACGAGAAGCAGAGTCGAGAGAAAGGTCTTTTTCATCATTTTGCGGAGCAGCCGAAGTTTTCGGGAATTTTCCTGCGCACGAGTGCCACGGCAAGCACGGTCGCAAGGCAGGTTATCATCACGAGTATGAAAAACCAACTGTAGCCGAGAGCGGTCTCGATGTAGCCGGCAAATGCTCCGGGGAGCATCATGCTGGCCGCCATGAAGGCCGTACAGAGGGAATAATGGGCGGTCTTGTATTTTCCTTCAGCGAAGAATATCATATACAGCATATACGCCGTAAAGCCGAATCCGTAGCCGAACTGCTCGACGAAAACGCAGCTCGCGATAAGCGGAATGGACTGCGTCTGCGTAAGACTCATATAGAGATAGACTATGCAGGGCAGCGCAAGGCTGAGGCCCATGATCCAGAGGGAGCGCTTGAGGCCGACGCGGGACATGTAGGCGCCGCCTATGATGCCGCCGAGCACGATGCCGACAACTCCGACGGTGTTGTTGACAAGGCCGTAGCTCACGGTCGAGAGGCCGAGGCCGCCCTTCTCGACAGGGTCGACGAGGAAGGCCGGCACCATCTTGACGACAAGGGCTTCAGGGAGCCTGTAGAGGAGCAGGAACAGGATTGTCAGCCAGACGAGCGGCTTTGAGAAAAAGGTCTTGAAAGTCTCTCCGAAAGATACGAATATGCTCTTGACGCCAATCCCCTCCCTGCGCGCATCGGCGGCAGGGGCGGGAAGCAGGAATACGTGATAGACCGATATTACCGTAAGGATGGAAGCGGCGACTATGACGGTGAGACGCCATGAAAGAGGGATGTCGCCGCTGCTTTTCTCTATGAGACCGGCAATAACCACCAGGACGCCCTGCCCGAAAAGGGAGGACAGCCTGTAGAATGTGCTCCTGATGCCAACGAAGAATGACTGCTCTTTCTCCTTAAGGGCGAGCATATAGAACCCGTCGGCCGCTATGTCATGGGTCGCGGAGGCGAAGGCGGTGATCCAGAAAAGGATGAGCGTGAGGGAAAATAGCGACGGATCGCTGCCGGCGGCTATTTCCTCCGGGGAGAGCCCGGGAAGGGAAAATGCGACCAGGAAAAAGACGGCGCTCATGAGGATCTGCATCACGACGGTCCACCAGCGCTTTGTCCTCACAATGTCGACAAAGGGGCTCCAAAAAGGCTTGATCACCCAAGGAAGATATAGAAGCGAGGTGTACCAGGCCATGCTTCCGTTGTCCATACCCATCTTCTTGAACATAATGACGGATATGGTGTTGACCATAAAATACGGAAGGCCCTCGGCAAAATATAGCGTCGGGACCCAGACCCAGGGATTGACTCTTTCCTTTCTCATCTGCCTAGGACCGAACCGGGATAATAGAATGAAAGAATCTCCTTATAGGAATGGCCCTTGGAGGCCATCACGGCGGCGCCGATCTGGCACAGGCCGACTCCATGGCCCCAGCCTGAGCCTTCAAGCACGATCTCCTTGTCTGAGACCATTGCGGTGAATGCCGAACTCTTGAGGTGGCTGTCGGAGAGGGCGCGGCGGATGAAAAGCTCCTTGCCTATTTCGATGCGGCCCTTATCTCCGACGAGGCGGAGAAGCTTGATCCTTCCGGAAGGGCCCTTTTCAAGGGGCTCGATGGCCGTGATGCGGCCTATATCGACGCCGGTGCGGTCCTTCACGAGGGAGGCCGCCTTTTCGGCAGGGATGCGCTCGGTCCAGCGATAGAAGTCGCGGGTCTCGAGGTCGTAGTCGTTGAGGACCTTGTCGAGCACGGCGGCATCGGCCTGGCCGCACCAGGGGTCGGCGACCGGGGAGAGATAAGGGTAGTCACGGTCGGCCCAGCAGGTGGAGAACAGCTCCGAAAGGCCGCCGCAGCACTTCGAGAAGCGGGTGTCGCAAAGCTTACCGTCGAAGGTAAGCACTTCGCCCCAGGTCTCGTCGATAGCACGACGAACATTGTCGCCGATGGCGAGAGTGAGGCCCTGGTAGCGCTGGCAGTGATCGTCGGCGCACACGTCGAAGCGCTTGTGGTCTTCATGGTCGAACCACTTCACGATGCGGGAGGAGGCATCTTCAGATGGCTCCTCGCGGCGGACAGAAGTGTCGAGCCAGGTCACGAGGGCGGGAGAGTTGTCGAAGGCGGGGCCGGCGGCGGCCAGATGGCCGGAACGCCGGGCATTGATCTGCGACATCACCCAGGAGCGGGATATCACGGCGTGGGCCTTGAGGAACTCGAGGTCTGCCGTGGATTTCATCTCGGAGGATATGACGCTTAGGAGGTAGTCCTCGACGCCAATTACGTTGATCGCCGTGACCTTGCCCTTTTCGGGAATGAACTTTATGCGTCCGGCGAAAGTCTGGTCCTGGAGGCGCTGCCAGTGGAAATCGACACCGATCGTGACGCCGTGGAGTATGAAGGACGGCTCGGCGAAAAGCATCGCGGGGGTCACGGCCTCGAAGTCGAGCTCGTCGTAGAGGGTGCCGTTGTAGTCGATCTTGCCCTCCCGGTAGCTCACCTTCTGAGGGCCGGCGCCGTCGGAAATGACTTCGAAGACGATCTCAGAGGCGGACATGATGCCTACTTCGATCTCAGGCTGCTTCCTGACGAGGCGCCATATTATCTTCTCCTCCACTTCGGCGCTCACTGACACCTCGGAAAGGATCTCTCCAAGGAGGTCGGAATCCATACGGTCGTAGTCGCTCTCGAAAGGAAGGACCACGAAACCAGCGAGGTCGGCACAGCCAGGGCTTATAACAACCCTGTCGGGGCCTTTTGAGAAATAATGGCTGGAACGGTGGCAGCGGCGGCACATCACGACGGCACGGTATTCAGTCCCAGTGAACCACGCGAGGGCGTTGAAACGAGGCTCTCTCTCCCCTTCTTCGACGGGGGCACAGTCGAGAAGCCGGTAGAACATCTTCGCCAGGGACTTGGAAGTGGGAGCCCTGAGGGCGAATATGCCGCGGGTGAAACGCTTGTAATGATAGAGGTCGGCATCGCGCACGGACGCCACGTATTCCAACTCCGGAGAAGGAGCCTGGCCTGCGGCTATCTCTCCGAGAAGCCGGTCCAGGGCCCTTTCAAGAGGGAGATAACCCCTCTGGCAGGCCTGGAAATGGAGGTGATCCGGAGCGGAAGCGCCGGCGTGCGGGCCATTATAGAAAATGGTGAAATCGGGAAGCTGACGTGCCGTTTCGAGCATGTCGACGAAGCGGTGCCAGATACACTGGGGCTCATGGGGCAGGCTTCCGATCACCAGGTGCTTCGGAAAAATGGGATAGCGGTTGACAAGGACGTCGTAGCGGCGGCGCTTGCGGCCCTCGAGGCGGAAGGAATGCTGCTCGGGAGGGCGGTTCTCCGCGCAAAGGAAACATTTGCGGGCGGCGATAGAGGCCTCGTCGGTCCTTGCCGCGGTGGAGATCAGGCGCTGAGGATTGCACTGGACAGTGACCGGAAGGCCGTCGTGGACGATACGCTTGACCTTCACGGAGCGGAGCATACGGTAGTTGTGGGCCGTCGCGGGCCACACGGAAAGCTGGTCAAGTATGAATTTATCGATGTCCGGTGCCATCAGAGGAGGGATTCGAGAGTCTTCCTTATCTTCACGAACTCCCCTTCAAAGTTAGGAGTAAATACCGATTTTCCCAAATTGGAATCAATTTCTTCAAGAGTCCACCAGCGGCCTTCGCTGACCTCGGCATTGGAAGGGCTGAGGCGGAAGTTGCCCACCGCAGCAAAGATGACGACGAATTCCCTGTCCCTTTCGGTCTCATAGAGGTCCGTACCGAGATAGATGGGGTTGAACCCGGTGAGGCCGATCTCCTCGGAAGCTTCCCTGTAGAGAGCTTCCTCGACGCCCTCGCCATAGGTAATGTGGCCGCCGACCGCGGTGTCCCACATCCCGGGGCAGAGATCCTTGGTCATGGAGCGTTTCTGCAGGAATATCCTCGAGTAGCGGTCTATAATGTGGAGGTGGACCACAGGGTGGAGAAGATGCGACCCGCTGTGGCAGTATTCCCGCGTCGCCTGGGCCGAAACGATCCCGTTCTCATCGATGACGGGAAGCATCTCGGAGCCGGAAAAGCGCTTCTTGCCGGGCTGGAGGGCCGTGGGGCGCGGAAGCACGGGAGCGGGATTGTATGGATATTCCAGAGTGAACATTTTACTTTTCAGGAGCGAGGACTATCCTCGCGACAAAACTGTTTTTGTCTTCAAGAAGACCTTCCACGTAGTAGTCGGCCCCGCCGTCTTCGGTTTCGAAACGGAGCCGGCGGAGAAAGACCTTCTCGCCAGGACGGACTTCGTGGTTGAAATTGATGTAGACATCCCTGACCGCCAGGGTCGACGCGTCTTCATAATCGACGCAGTCCATAGCCCAGACGCCGTAGCGGGCGTTGTTGGTGTGGCCGAGGAAATCCACGTCGGAGTAGGACGAGATGCGGAAACCGGCATCCTCGGGCTCGATGCCCCTTGGCATCTGAACCTTGGGGGCGCGCTCCAGAATGGCGTCGTCGGGATCTTCGTTACCCAGACTTAGTATGCCGCAGCCGATGGGGTCGCGGAAAAGCCTGTGGGCCACGGTGTCGACCAGGAGCCATGAGCTCGTGCAACGGACGAGAGACTCCCCTTCCGGGGTCTCGAGACGGAAATCACGAAGGAAGAAAAGACCGTCGGGGCCTTTGCTCCATGAGCTGAGCTTGATCTTATCCCTCCAGAGAGGGGCACGGTCGAAGTGGAAATGCATGCGGGAAAGAACCCACGCCACGCCATGGTCCTGTAGGTAATCGAAACCGAAGCCGATGCCGTCGGCCGCCTTGTTGCCTAGATCCTGGGCGAAATCCATGAAGGAGGCCGGCTTGAGACGGAACCTGGAGTCCACGTCGTAGCAGGGCACTTCTATGTCCTGGATAAACTTGTTGCCGGCACGCTCTACCATAGCATCTTCACGTATTGAAGCTCTTCTTCGCTGTAGAGGAGACTGTCGAGGAAATCGGGAGCATAGTGGCCGAGTGCATAGAGGCCACTGAAGAACAGGCCGCAAAGGACGACGATGGTAATCGACGCGGCGATGAGCCAGCGACCCTTGCGACGGGGCTTTGCCGCCGGGGCTTCCGGAGCGACGACCTCGGGCTCGGAAGGCTCGGCGACCTCAGGCTCTGCAGGAGCCGGGCCGGCCGGAGCGATGACTTCTTCGAGCGAGGCCACCGCAGCGGCGACCTCTTCCGGGGTCTCGGTCTTTGTCCTCATCGAGAGCGGCACTAGGCCGAAACCCTCGGGATAGATGTCGAGATCTTCGTCGGCTACGAGGAAGAAATTGTTGCCGGCTGTGGCGCGAAGACGGCCAAGCCCGGGAAGGACGAAAACCTTCTTGTCTTCAAGCTCGGCGCGTACTTCGGCTATGAACTCCGAAAGGGCTTTGGACGCAGATGCGGCATCGTCGCCTGCGAGGCTGACGAAACGCTCTTCGAGGAGCCTGTCGTCGCCCTCGGCGTTCTCGAAGGAGAGGCGGCGGTAGGGCGGGTTGATGGTGAATCCCCTGTCGGCGAACGACGAGGGCTCGACCCTTGCGACGAAACGGCCGAGGCCCCTGAGGGTCACGGAGTCGTTGTCGAGGATCAGATCCTTCACCATATTTGACAGCAACGCAGCGTCCATAGTCGAAAAATCTTCACAAAGTTAAGAATTTCCGTGAAAAATACTACCTTTACAAGTTACACGCAAAATTTCCCCGAAAGGATGAGCAACGCCCCGGCAGACACAACCCTTCTCGACAAGGCAATCCGCTTTGCCACGGAGGCCCATTCCGGCACCGAAAGGCGCGGGAAAGGCTATCCCTACATAGTCCATCCGCTGGAGGCCGTCGCCATCGTAGCCAGCATATCCCCCGACCAGGAGCTCCTTGCAGCAGCGGCCCTTCACGACACCGTGGAAGACACCGACATCACCCTCGAACTTATCCGCAAGGAATTCGGCGACAGGGTCGCATCCCTTGTCGAAGAAGAGTCCGACACCTTCGTCGAAGGCGTAAGTGAGGAAGACAGCTGGCACGACCGCAAGAAAGCCGCTATCGACAGGATAGCCGCAGCATCCCGCGACGCCAAGATCGTAGCCCTCGGCGACAAGCTCTCCAATGCAAGGGCCATCTACCGCGACTGGATGACCATCGGCGACAAGATCTGGGACATCTTCCACATCAAGGACAAAGCCTCCCACAAGTGGCACTATGAAGGCCTTGTGGAGAGTCTGTCCGAGCTTTCGGACACCTTTGCCTTCCAGGAGTTCGCGTGGCTGGTCAAAAAAATATTCTCCTGATGGAAGCCATTAAAATCAATATCGAAGACTACGTCCACTCCGGCGAAGGGGCCAACGGCGAAAGCCTTTTCCACCGCTCCGACCCTTCGGTGATGCTGAAGCTCTACAACTCCGGAGCTCCGACCGATATTATTATAAACGAACTCGAACTTTCCCGCAAAGCCTTCGACGCCGGCCTTCCCGTGCCGGAGCCGGGCGACCTCGTGACCGACGGCGAAAGGCTCGGCATCCGCTTCCGCAGGATTCCCGGCAAGATTTCCTTCTCAAGGTCCGTCGGAGATCACCCGGAGAAGGTTGAGGAATACGCCCGCCGATTCGCAAGGCTCTGCCTCAAGCTCCACTCCATCCACCTCGACCGCACGAAGTTCGACTCGGTCAAGGACGTGGACCTTAAACTCCTTGAGGAGAATCCATATTTCACTGAAGAGGAAAAGAAAAAGGTCGCGGATTTCATCCGTTCGGCCCCTGATTCCGACGTCCCCTACCACGGAGATCTTCAGTATTCCAACGCGGTCATCGCCGAAGACGGCAGCGAATATTTCATCGACCTTGGCGACTTCGCCTACGGCCACCCGTATTTTGATCTCGGAATGGTGCTCCTCTGCTGCGTCTATGACGACGAGGAGTTCATCAGGGAGACCTTCCATATGGAGAAGCCCACGGCGTTGGAATTCTGGAAATTCTTCGTGAAAGAGTATTTCGGAGAGGATGCAGATCCAGACGAGATCGAGCAGATGCTCCGTCCCTACGCCGGGCTCAAGGTCCTCATTATCGAGCGAAATGCCGGTATATATTTCCCTAATTTCCACGCACTCTTAGACAGCGTCACCAAATGAGCAAGCAAAAAAAGAAAAAGGGAGCGCTCTACAGCGTCGCCATAATCATCACGGCCGCCGTGATTCTGGAAGCCATTTCCGGCATCCAGTACTACTTCTCGCGCAAGGCCATCGAAAATGATGTCCGTGAGCTGGCGCAGGTCAGGCTGACCAACGCCAACCTTCTTCTGGCAAATGCGATGAACGACGTCGAGGTCGCAGTCAAAAACGTCACTGGCTTTGTCTCTGACAACGTCAATCACCCGGAAAAGATGTTCCGCATTACCGGCGGTGTTATCAAAATCAACCACAACATCATAGAGTGCGGCATTCTCTTCAACAAGGACTATTATCCCGTAGAATCCGGCTCATATCACCCCGCAACCTATAGAGACGATAAGGACAGTCTCGTATTCCTCGACCACGGCGTCGATCCGTTCAACTACTATGAGCGCCAGTGGTACCGGGAAGTCATAGATAGCGGCGTCCCCAACTGGACCGATCCCTACCTGTCCCACACCAACCAGAAACTCATCTGCACCTACTCAAGGACAGTGACCGACAAGGAAGGCAATGTCGTCGGAGTCATCTACGCCGACATTACCCTCGAATGGCTGCGCAGCATCCTTGCGGAAGGAGCCTCCAACTACGAGAATTCCTTCAGCGTCATCCTCAACGAAAAAGGCCGCGCCGTCATCGACACCCGGGACGGCGACATCCCGGAGGGATTCTATGACCTCCGCAGCAGGATGGTTTCCAGGGAATCCGGCGAGCAGATAATCGAATACAGCGACACCCTCAGCCACGCTTTCTTCGCTCCTATCGGCACCCACGGATGGTCCATGGCCATCGTCTGCCCGGTGAGTGAGATGTTCAAGGAATTCCACAAGATTTCGCTCATCCTGCTCATCCTGATGGTCTTCGGCCTTTTCGTACTGGGGTTCATCGTCATCATGGCGGCCCAGAACGACAAGAGGTTCCGAAAGGTCGAGGGAGAGAGTCAGCGGCTGGAAGACGAGCTCATGGTCGCCCACGGGATCCAGATGGGCATGCTTTCCAAAGTCTTCCCTCCGTTCCCCGACCGGGTGGAGATAGACATCTACGCATCGCTGACGCCTGCAAAAGAAGTTGGCGGCGACCTCTACGACAACTTCCTCCACGGCGACACCTTGTGGTTCTGCGTGGCGGATGTCAGCGGCAAGGGAGTCCCGGCAGCCCTTGTGATGGCCCTGGCCAGGAGCCAGTTCCGCACCGAGGCCCGTCACGGAGTCTCCCCTTCCGCAGTAATGTCCGCCCTCAACCTGTCGATGTCCGAGGTCAATGAGTCCAACCTATTCGTGACTATGTTCATCGGCGCGCTCGATGTCACCACCGGGAGCCTCCGCTACTGCAACGCCGGCCACAATCCTCCGGTCATAGTCTGCGACGGGGAGAAATCCTTCCTCCCTGTGAAGCCAAACCTGCCGTTCGGCCTCATCGGCGATTTCCCCTACAAGACCGCAGAGACCAGCCTCAAGGCTGGCAGCACAATATTCCTCTACACGGACGGACTTACCGAATCGGAAAGCGTCTCCAAGGAGCTTTTCGGCGAGGAGAAAATGTTCTCGATACTGGACAGCGCCAAGACTCCGGAGGAGAATGTGCGCAACATGTCGGAAGCTCTAGACGCCCATGCTGCAGGAGCCGAGCAGAGCGATGACCTCACTATGCTCGCAATCCGCTTCAACTCCTATGAGTTCAAAAGCATCTCCTTCCCCAACAAAACGGAGGAGCTTGCCGCCATCCCCGGATTTGTCGAAAGCCTTGGTCTTAGTGAAGAGCTGACCCAGAAACTGTGTCTCGCCCTGGATGAGGCCGCGACCAATGTCGTGCTCTACGCCTACGACGAACCGGGAGCCGGCGAAGTCAAGATCGATGCCCTTCTCTCGGAGGAAAAGGTCTCGTTCAAGATAAGCGATTCGGGCAAACCGTTCAACCCCCTGATGGCGGCGGAGCCCAATTTTGACCTACCCGGAGCGGAACGCCCTGTCGGCGGACTCGGCATTTTCCTCGTCAAGAAACTGATGGACGTCGTCTACTACCGAAGGGACAGAGGCGTCAACATACTAAGGATAACTAAAAACTTAAAATAGCAATGGAACTTAATTTCGGAAAGGAAGGCATCCTGCTTTCAATCACAGTCAAAGGCAGGCTTGACACCATCACTTCAGCAGACTTCATGAATGCAGTCCTTGAGAATCTTGGAGACGACGTCGTCAACGTCGCCATCGACTGCTCGGAATTGACCTACATCAGCAGTTCCGGTCTGCGCGTCTTCATGACCATCTACAAGAAGACTGCCCCGAGGGGCGGCAAGCTCATCCTCAAGAACCTCACGCCCCAGGTCGGTGAAGTCCTCAACATCACCGGCATGGCCAATCTTTTCGCCATCGAGTAATGGACGACGCTCCTAAAGACTACGGGCTTGACCTCCACTGCACGCTGATACTTGAAGAGTATCGCGAAATGCTTCCTGTCTTCAACAAAGTCAGGGATATAGTACTCGACCAACTCCGCAAGACACTGGACGAGGCCGGCCTGATAGTTTCCAACGTAGTGGGAAGGATAAAGTCGGAAGAGTCCCTCGCCGGCAAGCTGGAGTTGAAGGGAGCGAAATACCGCACCCTCGGCGACATCACCGACATCGTCGGCGCCAGGGTCGTCACCTTCTACAGCGAGGATGTCGACAAACTCTCCTCGCTCGTGGAAAAGCACTTCGACGTGGACTGGGGCACTTCCGTCGACAAGAGAAAACTCCACGCCCTCGACAGTTTCGGCTACGATTCTCTCCACTACATCTGCAGAATCCCTGAGAGCGTCTACAAAGACAGCTCATGTCCCGCCATCAACACTATCCCCTTCGAGATACAGATGAGGACCGTCCTGCAGCACGCATGGGCCACCATCAGCCATGACGCCGGCTATAAATCCGGCATCGAAGTCCCGAAGGAGCACCTACGCAACCTCAACCGCCTGGCCGGTTTGCTGGAGCTCGCGGATGAGCAGTTCAGCAACATCCGCTCATCCCTCAACGACTACCGGCGCAAGGCACATTCCCTGGTGGAAAGCGGGAAGTTCGACGAAGTGCTGCTCGACGGCGACACCTTCAAAAGCTATCTCGAGCTTAAGCCCTTCGATTTCCTCATCAAGAAGATAGCGATGATCAACCAGGCCGAGATCCAGAGGACATCCGCGATGCCCTATCTGAAGGTTCTCAAGGAGCTCGGGTTCAATACGATCGCTGATGTCGAGAAGATGAAGGTTGAGTGCGGCGACGACGCTTATCAGCTGGCTGTCAGCCAGTTGGGAGGGACCGACATAGACATTATCGTCTCCTCAGTCGCCATCCAGGACCTTATCACCGTCTATATCCTTCGCAACGGCGGAGGCAAGAAGGGGCTGGAAAGGATGTATGAGATACTTGTCGGACAGTCGTCCTACAATGCGGTGCGTGCAAGGCAGGTTATAGAGGCTGCAGCATCCCTGCCTTTCATGAGACGCGATTTTTGAAAAAAAATTTGCAAACTCCACAAAAAGTAGTACCTTTGCAATCCCGCGGAGAGAAAGCCGCGAAATTCCTCCTTAGCTCAGTTGGTTAGAGCATCTGACTGTTAATCAGAGGGTCGTTGGTTCAAGTCCAACAGGGGGAGCGCCTAAAAGCAGCCGAGAGCCTTTTCCCAGCTGCTTTTTTGTTAATTCTGACGATATGAAAAGATTCGCTTTTGCCCTGATTCTCGGCCTGGTCCTAATCGCAGGCTGCAAGAAAAAGTTTAACGAAGATAACAGCAATGTCATCAGCGGCGATTTTGTCCCCGTTCTGTCTTTAACCCTCGACATCCACGAGCGCACCATTAACATCAACGGCAGTTTTACCCTCACCGCGACCATCCTCCCCGAGAATGCAACCTACAACACCGCCACCTGGACGTCCTCCGACTCCAATGTCGCTTCGGTAGATGGCAACGGCAAAGTCACCGGGAAGTCCACCGGCAACTGCACAATCACAGCCTCCGCCGGCACCGAGAGCGACGAGTGCATTGTCCACGTGGTCCCGACAGGCGCCGTAGACCTGGGCTGCAGCGTCTATTGGAGAAACCGCAACCTGGGCGCTTCCACAAGTTCGGACGCCGGAGAGTTTTATGCCTGGGGAGCCAAAGAGCCGGGGACCACATTCCTCAGAAGCGATTATCTCAACTATGACGACGGTACATATGTTTACACGGCGTTCGACAACTTTCACATCTATGACTCTGTGACTTATCAAATCGGCTCAAGCTGGCGTATGCCGACCAAAGCCGAAGTCGAAGAGCTTATCTCTAAATGCAACGTTCGTGAGTCGACCGTCAACGGCAAAACGTGCTATATTGTAACCAGTAAAACAAATTCCGACATAAGTATCACCCTTCCGAAATGCGGGGTGTCCAACAGTGAATCAACCTATTACTGGTGTTCAACCTTTGGCAGCAACCGCCCCGATGCGATGCTGCTCACAAAAATCAGCTCGACACCGAAACTTCAAACCTCTTCCTACGACGGCTGGTGCGGACTTCCCATCAGGCCCGTGGCCGACAAATAGGATCAGTTGCCTTCCGACTGGTTAGCAGGATACTTCACGGTAAAGCAGGCTCCTCCCAGAGCGAATGAGCGGGAGTAGGTCAACGTACCCTTGACCCTGTCGATAATCCCCTTGGAAAGGGCGAGACCGATGCCCGATCCGTGGGATTTGGTCGTGAAGTTGGGGATAAAGAGTTTCTTGATGTTCTCCTTCGCCACACCGGGGCCGTTGTCCTCGACGACTATGTCGTAGAACCCTTCTTCGACAGATTTTCTCAAAGAAACGACGATCTTGCCGCCTCCTTCGGGGGCTGAGTTCTCAACAGCCTGCACCGCGTTGGTGATAAGGTTGACGAACACGCGGGTAAGCTGCGGCTTAGGCCCGCTGACCACCACACCCTCGAGGCCATAATAGGTGATCTCAACACCCTCCCTGCCTTCGAACATCATGACCTCCTCCTTGAGAAGTCGGTCAAGGTCGATGTCGACATATGGCTCAGAATAGAGATTGGCTACACAGGTAAACTCCCCTGCCGTGCTGGCGAGGATATCGATGTGCTCGAGGACCACGGCGGCCACTTCGTCGAACTTCTCCTGCCACTCGGGTCTGCCGGACGCCTTCAAGCGTGCAAGCATCTGCAGTTTTAGCTTGATGGGGGTAAGAGGATTCTTGATCTCATGAGCCACCTGCTGGGCCATGGCGGTCCAGGCGTTGTTTCTCTCGGCGAGGGCCAGGGCCTCGGCCGAAGCCGCGAGGTCGCTTACCATCTTGTTGTAGGAGTTCACCAAGGAGGATATCTCGTCGTCGCGGTCGTATTCGATGTACTCGAGAGAATCGGCAGCGGAGACTTTCATCTTGCGACTCATCTCGCTAAGCGGGCGGAACAGCCTGTCAACGACGCCCTCAATGCTGAATCTAGCAAGGAGGATGAGCATGAGGAACACCGTGATGACTGCGATTATGTGCTTGACGGCATCGTACTCGAGACTCTCGTTCTGCTCTGTAAACGGCGAACTGATTATGGCAACCATGCGGCCGTCGGCGCCGAAGACCGGGGCATACATGGTGTTGAAACGGCTGTCGCCTATCCTGTCGCGGGCGATGACGAAGCGGTTATGGCCTTCAACTATCTCCCTGTAGACATCCTCATCCAGCCTGAATCCGAGAATCATGCGGTCGAACACTTCAGGAGTCGTCGACATGAACGCCTTTCCGGAAGACGAGTAGATGGTGATGTCGCTGCCGAGGGTGTTGGCCACCATCTCGAGGGTGCCGTGGAACTCCTGGTTCTGGAGGTCGCGGTAGTCTCGGGCATTCCTGGTGAAGCGCTGTACGAGGGCCGTGATGGAGTCTATCTTTGAGGACATCTCTATACGGAGATCCTGCTCATAGCGCCTGTAGACAAAGTAGACGCTGAAGACAGACATCGCGATGAGGGTGAAGGTCAGGGTGGAGAAAAGGATGCCTTTGATCCGGTTGCGGAAGTAGGCGTTTTCTCCCTGCCTGGACGCCCCGCTTGCCGCCATGGCGGAAATGATAAGGAAGGAGAGCACCCAGAAAAGAAGAAGCTCCACTATGTAGTTGAATCCGTCGCTTCTGTCGCGGGAGATGACTATGGTCGCCTCATCGGAAACGTCGAAGCAGAAATGGATGTAGCCGTCCTTGAACGTGTAGCCGGATGAGCGTCCGGTCTCGACGAACTCCCCGGGGCACACCGTGGGATAGGGATAGAATCCCTTGAAGGTCATGAGCCTGCCTTCGGAGTACTTTGCATACGAGTACTGCGGAGGTATGGAGATGCGGCCCGGGCCGGAAATGCCGAGAAGAGAAAGGTAGCCGCGGTCTTCCCTGTTGGACTTCGGGTCGATGCAGAGGAGCATCGAAGTGTAGGTGCCGTCCTCGTGGGGGTAGATGAAATAGCCGGTGTAGCGCCCCCTTCCCACGACGTCGCGGGAGAAGAAGAAATTGGACATCTCCGCGATGCGGGAGGCGCGGGCAACCCTGTTCTCGAACATCGCGCTGAGAGTAGGGTTGTTGGTGGATTCGTCAGTGAGATAGACGGAGATGTCGTTCCACTGGGTGATGCGGCCGAGATAGGCCTCGGCAAGGTGATTGTGGACTAGGCCGCTGGTGCCGGAAACGGCGGAGACGGCTCTGATAACCTGGTCGGCCGCGATGCCCTGCTCGATACTTATGAGCTGGATTTCGAGACCGATGTCCCTGTCCATGGAAAGGCGGTTGCTCCATACCTCGACCTTGCTCTCCTCCTTCCTGAATCCCAGCACCGACGAGGTTATCACGAAGTATGCGGCGACGATTCCGGAGAAAATGATCCTTCCCTTAAGGGAAAATATCTCCATCTTAATCCCCTGACGGCGAAGGAACGGTTCGGCAAATCTCAGAAGCAGAGGAATCGCCATCGCAAGGGCCAGGAACGAGACATAGACGACTCCTGTATATATGTTTATGGACGGTGATTTAAACGGCTCCAGAGAGATGCTGGAGTGCATCACTATGCTTCTGAAGGAATGGACTATATGGAAGATGATGATCCCCGTGGACAGAAACGACAGACCGGCGAGAATCCCCAGGTTGCGCTTACTGCCGGCGACGGAGGAGTAGACGGTCCTTCTTGCCATATATATGAATATGGAAAGAAGGGTTATGTAGAGATTGAGGATGACGACGGCGCCAAGTGAATAGAGGAACTGGCGGTCGGCATACAGGGTCGGGGAGAAAAGACGGAAGACGTTGCCTATGCCACGACCATATATATATACAAGGGTCATGACGGCAGTCAGAAGCGCCGCCGACACCGCGAGGCCGGTCCATGTGCGCGTGGAAGCTGCGAAAAGGCACAGGCCTATGAGGAAAAGCAGCAGGGCGAACCAGAAAAGAAGCGGGTTGCTGTCGGCTCCCTCACTTGAAGGGTCAGACGTAATCTTGAACACAGGGACGCCGGAGACGCTGACGGCCGAGCCGGTGCCATATGAAAGCGGCTCAATGGAGAAGCGCTCCCCTACTACCCTCCTCCTTGACGGCGGAGAAAACTCGTCGTCCACCTCCAGACCGGCAACGACGGTGCAGTCGTCGACAGAGCGCGTCTTGACTATGTACCACTTGGAGCCATAGTTCACGAATGACGGGATATCCGATATCTCGGAAAGAGGAGAGACTATCCTGTTGCGATAGGAGGAAAGCCTTTCGACGGCGACTACGGAAGAGAGGTCGTCGTTGTGGAGGGGGAACTGGTTGCACCAGGACTGAAGCGTGTCGCCGCAATAACGGTAGATGACAAAGTCCGAAGGGAGATTGTCAAAACTCATCCAGGAACGCCGGTCCTGCGAAAGGGCGCTGCTGATACAGCTGTCGAGCTTGACGACCCTGCGCGTAAGGATGCGGCTGGCGCGGGCGGCGGCCTTGTCGGTGTTGGCCGGGCCCTGGCTCACGAAGACCGAAAGGACGGCAAGGGCCACCGACAGCGCCATGAGGGCGATGCCGGAAGATCTCTTTATGCGCATTGTGCCAGACATTCCTTTTACGAAATACAAATATAAAGTGATGGCTCGGATTTTGCAAGAAATGGAGTAATGAAACAAAAAGCAGCAATTGTCATAGCCCTTGCAGCGCTCCTAGCGGCTGCCGGTCCGTCGAAAGCCCAGGAAAGCGGCTATGACGTATTCGTTCCCATAGCGAAATACATCTCCCAGGGAGACGCCTTGAAGCTTTCCGCCTGGTTTGCAGAAAATCTTGAGATCACAGTCATCTCTTCCACCAACGACTCCTCCAAGAATCAAGCCCGGCAGATACTCAAGTCATTCTTCGAGACCTACTCCCCGCGCTCTTTCGACATCACCCACAAAGCCTCCAGCGGCAACACCAAATATGCCCTGGGCTCCCTCAACGCAGGAGGAGAAGTGTTCCTGGTGACTATTTTCGTAGGGATAAAAAACGGATCGTATCAGATTCAACAGCTAAAAATTGAAAGACAAAACCTTTGACTTGCCATTTTTGGCACAGCTCTTGCAAAAAGTAGTGTCGGTTAGTTAAGGTTAATAATGGGTACAAAAAAGCCGCTGAAGACGTGAGTCACAGCGGCTTTTCCTTTTTCAGTGCTCTGTCTTAGACCCTCTGGCCGTAGGCACGGTCCGAAGTGTTGACGGTGATCACGTCGCCGGTGTTGATAAACAGGGGGACCATGATCCTTGCACCGGTCTCGAGCTCAACCTCCTTGAGGGCGCTTGTCGAAGCGGTGTTGCCCTTGACGGCGGGCTCGCTGTAGGTAACCTCGAGGGTCACGTAGGTCGGGAGCTCGCAGGTGAGGCACCTTTCTTCAGGCTCGGTGACGAACATCATCTCCACATGCTGGCCGGCCTTCATGAGGTCGGAGTTCTCGACCACGTCGTGGGGGAGGTGGATCTGCTCGTAGGTCTCTTCGTGCATGAAGTTGAAACCATCCTCGTCAGCATAGAGGAACTGGTAGGGACGGCGCTCGACAGTGATCGTGTCGATCTTGACGCCGGCGGTGAAGGTGTTCTCGAGGATACGTCCGTTTTCCAGGTTGCGGAGCTTCGCCTTGACGAAAGCGGGGCCCTTGCCGGGCTTCACGTGCTGGAACCAGACGATAACGCACGGTTTACCGTTATAATTGAGGTAAAGTCCGTTTTTGAAATCAGCTGTTGTTGCCATACGATAGGATTATTAGTTTGGTGGAAGATGGCGGATTCGAACCGTCGACCCCCTGCTTGTAAGGCAGGTGCTCTGAACCAGCTGAGCTAATCTTCCGAAAACGGGACTGCAAAGGTAAGAAAAATTTTCTAAACCTTTGCAGTCACTTTAGTTAAACCTATTCGGCGGCTATGGCTGCCTGGGCCGAGGCGTGGCGTGAGATGGGCACGCGGAACGGCGAGCAGGAGACGTAGTCGATGCCGATGGAGTTGAAGAACTTGATGGATGCAGGGTCGCCGCCATGCTCACCGCAGATACCGCAGGTGAGGCC
>JAGCDT010000066.1 GCA_017651045.1 Bacteroidales bacterium
ACTGGAAGATGATCATTCTCGCCTCCATGTCCATCCTCTGGAACGGTCCTGTCGGCGTCTTTGAGCTTCCCTACTTCGCGTAGGGCAACCTCGCAATCGCCGTGGCCCTCGCCGAAGCGACCGAGAAGGGCGCCTACACCCTCGTCGGTGGCGGCGACTCCGTCGCAGCCGTGACCCAGATGGGCTACGCCGAGAAGGTGAGCTATGTCTCCACCGGCGGCGGCGCAATGCTCGAGGCCATCGAAGGCAAGGAACTCCCCGGTATCGCTGCAATCCGCAAATAAGCGATGGGACTCCTCGCCATACATTGGAATATCAACCCGGCCATCTTCCATATCGGAGGGTTCGAGCTGAGATGGTACAGCATTCTGTTCGTCTCCGGCTTCATCATCGGCTGGTTCATATTCAAAAAATTCTTCCGTAGGGAAGGGGTCCCGGAAAAGCTCCTGGACCCCCTCCTCTACACGCTCCTCATCGCGACCATCGTGGGAGCGCGCCTTGGCCACTGCCTGTTCTACCAGCCCGACTACTATCTGACCAGCTGGAAGGGCTTCCTCGAGATATTCATGCCCTGGAAAGGCGGCCTGGCCAGCCACGGCGGAGCCGTCGCGCTGATCCTCGCCATGTGGTGGTTCGCGGCGCATTACGGAAAGAAATACGGCTTTGATTTCCTCTGGATAATGGACCGCCTGGTGATCACCGTCTGCTTTGCAGGCGCCCTGATCCGCCTCGGCAACCTGTTCAACAGCGAGATCTACGGCGACGTGACGACTCTCCCGTGGGGCATCGTCTTCGAGCGCAACGAAGAGACCCTCCCGAAGCACCCGACCCAGCTCTACGAAGCCCTCAGCTACACCATCCTCGGCTTCGGGCTCCTCACGGCCTACAACAAAAGGCTTGAGAAGCTCAAGAGAGGGGAGATTTTCGGGATATTCCTGATCTGCCTTTTCGGCGTGAGGTTCCTCATAGAGTTCATCAAGGAACCGCAGGTGGAGTTCGAGACTTCGATGGCGCTCAATATGGGCCAGCTCCTGTCGATTCCGTTTGTCCTGGCAGGCACCGCCCTGCTTGTCTGGAGCCTCACGAAAGGCGGCCCGGCGATGATCACTCTTCCGGAAAAGCCAAAGAAGGAGGCGACTCATTACGCAAAGAGTCTGAACAATTAAAAATTTTTAAAAATTATGTGAAAATCGCGCTTGCAAGGCGTGATTTTTGCATAAAGGAGCGCACTCATACGTATAGACAGACATGACTTTCAAGAAATATCTACCGGTCCTTGCGGCTCTGATTTTATTCCCCGCAGCGGCCTTGGCGCAATATAGAACCGACAGCCTTTCGACCCGTGGCGACACCCTCGTCCTCACGCTTGACGATGCCCTCCGCATCGCCCTGAGCGAGAACGTCTCCGTCAAGGTGGCCGACAAGGAGATCCAGCGCCTCAAATACGCGAAAGCAGGCTCCTACTCCGCCCTCTTCCCCCAGATCAACTTCACAGGCTCCTACCAAAGGACCATCAAGAAGCAGGTCATGTACATGGGCGGCAATGACGACGGCGAGGAAGGCGGCGGCGGAATGTCCAGCATGTTCTCCGGCATCATGGAGCCCATCATGTACTACATTCAGCAGCTCTATCAGGGCACCGGTGTGCCGTACGTGCCCTATGTCGCCCCCGAGACCGAGACCACCTCATCCTCAAATGACGGCATCGAGGTCGGACGTTGGAACACCTGGAGCGCCGGTATCAGCGCATCGATGCCGATTATCAACGCCCAGCTCTGGGAGAGCATCAAGGTCTCAGGCCAGCAGGTGGAGCTCGCGGTCGAAAAGGCCCGCGAATCCCGCCTCGGCATGGTCTCCTCGGTCAAGAACGCCTACTATGGCGTCCTTCTCGCAAAGGAGGTTTTCAATGTCTACAAGTCAGTCTATGAGAACGCTCTGGAGAACCTCCAGCTGACCGAAAAGAAATACGAGGCCCAGAAGGCTTCCGAGCTCGACCTCGCCCGCGCGAAGACGACCTTCGCCAACGCGATCCCCAATGTCTACAACGCCGAAAGCTCGATAATCCTCGGACTGTGGCAGCTCAAGGCCGTCATCGGCATGGACCTCGACGAGAACATCGATATCGCCGGCAGCCTCGACGACTACGCCGACCACATGTTCTACGACATCCACCAGGCCGACTCCGTCTCCCTCGACGGCAACACGACGATGCGTCAGCTCGAGCTTCAGGCCGAGCAGCTCGCCTCCGCCATCAGGATGAACGCCTTCGCTTTCATCCCCACTCTCTCGGCCAGCTTCTCCTACAGCTACAACGCGATGGCCAACGACTTCAAGTTCAAGCAGTACCAGTGGACTCCCTATTCCTTTGTCGGCATATCCCTCAATATCCCCATCTTCACGGGCGCCAAAAGGATATTCGACATCAAGCAGTCCAAACTGCAGGCCGCCGAGCTGGATCTCCAGAAGCAGAACACCGAACGCCAGCTGAGGATCTCCGTCCGCCAGAGCGTGCAGTCCATGGAGACGGCGATGCAGACTTACACCGCCGCCAAGGACGCCCTCGAGTCGGCCGAAAAGGCCTACGACATAGCGGCCAAGTCCTACGACGTGGGCCGCAGCACCCTCACGGACCTCGACAACGCACAGCTCGGCCTGACCCAGGCCAAGCTCAGCGTCTCGCAGGCCATCTACAGTTTCATCACGGCGAAGACCGGCCTGGAGCAGACAATAGGCTGCGACTTCCTCGACGATCAGGGCAAAGTCGATCTCGACGGCTCGTATAAATAACAGGATATGAAGACTTCAAGATATATAATCACAGTGGCGGCGGTACTAGCCGCCGTTTCGTGCGCCAGCTTCGGCAACAAGAACAGCAGCAAAAACGACGTGGGCCTGACCTTCGAAAGCCCCGAGGACGACACCCCCGCGACCGTGGAAGTCATCACGGCGACGGTGAGGGAAGTCCCGCAGGAGAACGTCTATGCCTCCTCCGTCCAGCCCTACGCGACCAACAATATCGCCCCGCAGGCAGGAGGCCGTATCCAGAAAATCAACGTCAATGTCGGGGACTACGTCTATAAGGGCCAGATCCTCGCCGAGATGGACAAGCTGCAGCTCGAGCAGACAAGGCTCCAGGTGAAGAACGACTCCATAGAGCTCAGCCGCATCAGGGGCCTCTATGAGAAAGGCGGCGTGTCGAAAAGCGACCTCGACGCCATCGAGCTCGCGAGCAACGTCCGCCTCGCCACGCTGAAGAACCTCGAGGAGAACACCATACTCCGTTCGCCCATCACCGGCTTCGTGACCGCCAGCAACTACGACCGCGGCGACATGTACACGATGGCCCAGCCCCTCTACACCATCCAGCAGGTGGTGCCCGTCAAGCTTCTTGTCGGCATCTCCGAAAGTGAATACACCATCGTGAAGAAGGGCGACAAGGTGACGCTTACGGCGGACGCCCTCCCCGGAAGGACTTTCCAGGGCAGCATCGCCCGTCTCTACCCGACCATCGACGCCGCGACGCACACCTTCGTCGCCGAAGTCGTCGTCCAGAACTCCGACAAGGCACTCCGCCCGGGCATGTACGCCAGGGTGACCGTCACTTTCGGCAAGCGAAACAGCGTGATCGTGCCTGACAAGTGCATCGTAAAGCAGGAAGGCAGCGGCCAGAGGTACGTCTATATCGTGAACGGAGACGACAACACCGTCTCCTTCGTCCCCGTGACCCTCGGCCGCCACATCGGCGACGAGTATGAGATCCGCGAGGGCGTTCCCGACGGAGCGACCGTCGTATTCAAGGGCCAGGTCAACCTTCGTGACGGCAAAAAGGTCGAAGTGCTATGAGCATCTACAGAACTTCAGTCAACAACCCGGTCACGACGTTCCTTCTCTTCCTGGCGTTCGCGATACTTGGCGTGTACTCGCTCGTCAAGCTCCCGATCGACTTCTTCCCGGACATCGAGTCCAACACCATCATGGTCATGTCCTCCTATCCGGGCGCGAGCGCAGAAGATGTCGAGACGAACCTGACCAAGGTCCTTGAGAACTCCCTAAACGGCGTCGCCGACCTCAAGGACCTCAGCTCCCAGTCCAAGGAGAACATCTCGATCCTTACCCTCGAATTCAAGTACGGCACCGACATCGAAGTCGCGACCAACGACGTCCGCGACAAGCTTGACAGGGTCAACAGTATCCTGCCGGACGGCGCATCCATCCCCATCATCTTCAAGTTCAGCATCGACGACATGCCGATCATGATGATGGCGGCGACGGCGGACCAGAGCGTCCCCGCCCTCGACAAGATACTCGACGACAAGGTGGCGACCCCGCTCGCCCGTGTCTCCGGAGTCGGCACGGTCTCCGTGGCCGGCGCACCGAAGAGGGAGATCCAGGTCTATTGCGACCCTTCGAAACTCAACGCCTACAACCTGTCCATCACCACCATCTCCCAGGTCATAGCCTCGGAGAACCGCAACGTCCCTTCCGGCAGCATCGACATCGGCAGCGAGACCTACACCCTCCGCATCAAGAAGGAATTCAGCGACCCTTCCGAGATTCTCGATCTCGTGGTCGGCTACTCCAACGGCAGGGCCGTCTATCTGAGGGACGTCGCCACGGTGCAGGACGGCCTTGAGGAGAAGTCGCAGGAAGCCTACACCAACGGCACCCGCGGCGCCCTCATCATCATCCAGAAGCAGTCGGGCTCCAATACGGTGGAGGTTGTCCGCAACGTCAAGAAGACGATGCTCGACATCCAGAAGACCATCCCGTCGGACATCAAGTTCACCGTCGTGATGGACTCCTCGACCAACATCATCAACACCATCAACTCCCTGAAGGAGACCATAGCGATCACGTTCTTCGTGGTCATGCTCGTCGTCTTCCTATTCCTCGGAAGGTGGAGGGGCACCATCATAGTCATCCTGTCGATCCCTATCGCCCTGCTGGCGTCCCTGATGTACCTCTTCGTGACGGACAACTCCCTCAACATCATCTCGATGTCCTCGCTGTCCATCGCGATAGGAATGGTCGTCGATGACGCCATCGTCGTCCTGGAGAACGTATCCACGCACCTGGAAAGGGGTGAGAAACCCAAGGAGGCCGCCGTCCACGGCACCTCCGAGGTCGGTATCTCCGTCATCGCCTCGACCCTCACGATGCTCTGCGTCTTCCTCCCGCTGACCATGATCAGCGGCATGGCCGGCATCATGTTCAAGCAGCTCGGCTGGATCGTGAGCATCATCATGATAGTCTCCACGACCGCGGCGCTCACCCTGGTGCCGATGCTCTGCTCCATCATGCTGTCCAACAAGCCCAAGACGGGCAAGCTCCACCTTGCCATCTTCGGCCCCGTCAACAGGTTCCTCGACTGGCTCTCAAGCGGCTACGGAAGGTTCATCTCATGGTGCATGAAGCACAAGGCCATCGTGCTCACGAACTCGCTGGCGGTGTTCCTCGTCGTGATGATATTCCTGTGGCCAAGGATCAAGACCGAGTACTTCCCGAAGGCCGACCAGGGCCGTCTCACGGTGACCATCGAGCTCCCCATCGGTACCGCCCAGAGCGTCACCGCGGAGCTCGCGGAGAAGGTCTATCAGAAAATCAAGGCCGACGTCCCCGAGATCAAGGTTCTCAACTACCGCTTCGGTCAGGCCGACACGGACAACGCCTTCGCCTCCATGCAGGCCAACGGCACCTACCTTATCTCCATGAACATCAACCTCGGCAGCATGGAGGACCGCGAGAGGTCCGTCTTCGAGATTGCCGACATCATCCGCGCCGACCTTGCCACCTTCCCCGAGATCAGGAAGGCCCAGGTCAACGAGGGCGGCGGAGGCATGGGTGCGGCCTCGACTGTCAGCGTCGAGGTTTACGGCTACGACTTCGACACCACCGAGGAAGTGGCCAAAAAGCTCAGGGATAAGATGTTCGCCGACGAGAGCTTCACCCAGGTAGTCATCAGCCGTGACCAGTACACCCCTGAATACCAGGTGGACTTCGACCGCGAAAAACTCGCGCTCAACGGCCTGTCCTCGACGACCGCCGCGGCGGCGTTCAGCGCTGCCATGAACGGCTCCGTGGGCTCGTTCTTCCGCGAGGACGGCGATGAGTACAACATCCGCGTCCGCTATGCCCCCGAATTCAGGACCAGCATAGAGGACATCGAGAACATCATGGTCTATAACCCCATGGGCCGCGGAGTCAGGATGAAGGAACTCGGTCAGGTGGTCGAATCCAAGGTTCCTCCGACGATCGAGAGGAAGAACCGTTCCAGGCTCGTCACCGTGACCGGCATCGTCTCGAGGGACCACGCCCTCTCCGATGCCGTCGCCGCCTGCCAGAAGATCATCCAGGAGAGCGACATTCCTTCGGAAATCACCCCCGTCATCGGCGGCGACTATGAGGACCAGCAGGATATGTTCTCCGACATGATCCTCCTTGTCGCCCTCATCATCATCCTCGTCTATATGGTGATGGCCTCGCAGTTCGAGTCCTTCCTCGGGCCGTTCGTCATCATGTTCTCCATCCCCTTCGCCTTCGTCGGCGTCGTCCTCGGTCTATGGACGACCGGGACGGCCCTCGGCGTCATGGGTATGGTCGGTATCATCATTCTCCTTGGTATCGTGGTCAAGAACGGTATCGTGCTCATCGACTACACCATCCTCTGCCAGGAAAGAGGCATAGGCATCAGGGAATCCTCGGTGACGGCCGCGAAGAGCCGTCTGAGACCTATTCTCATGACCACCCTCACGACCGTCCTCGGTATGCTTCCTATGGCCCTCGGCCGCGGAGAAGGTTCCGAAATGTGGCGTTCGCTCGGTATGGTGGTCTGCTGGGGTCTTTCCATTTCCACCGTCGTCACCCTCGTCATCATCCCGACACTCTACTGCGGACTTACCGAGATGCGTGAAAAGCGCGCCGCGAAAAAAGCCGCAAAGGAGGCCGCCAAAGCTTAAGGTATTATGAAAGCAATATTCATCGCATACAATCAGGCGTACAATCAGGAGATTGTCGAGCTTCTCGAGGCCCAGGGCCAGCGCGGCTACACCGTCTGGGAAGAAATCGGCGGCCGCGGCAGCGTCGACGGTGAGCCTCACCTCGGCAACCACGCCTGGCCGACCCAGAATCACGCCATCCTTTCTGCCGTCGACGACAGCCTCGTCGCCGGCATAATGGATGCCCTCCGCCAGAAAGACAAGGATTATAAAGACCTGGGACTCAGGGCCTACACCTGGTCCATAGAAGAAGCCCTTTAGAAAAATTTATTATATTTGCCACATGATTAAAATTATTACCGAGAATAACTTCTCTGAGATAACCGCCGCCGGCGGACTCGTCGTTATCGATTTCTGGGCCACCTGGTGCGGCCCCTGCAGAATGCTTTCCCCCATCGTTGACGAACTCGCCGACGAGCTGGCAGGCAAGGTCGTCGTTGCAAAGTGCAATGTCGACGACTGCCCCGACATCGCCGCAGACTTCGGCATCCGCAGCATCCCGACCCTGATCTTCCTCAAGGACGGCCAGGCTGTCGAAAGAAGCGTAGGTGTGAGATCAAAAGAAGATCTTCTCAGCATCATCAACTCCCTTATCTAACCCATGAAAAGGTTTATTACTGTCATCGCTGCCCTCGCAGTGATGATTTCCGCATCGGCGCAGGGTCTCAAGCTCGCCGACGGCATCCATTATGGTGTCGTGGGTGGCTTCACATCCTCCCAGACCAACATCAAGAATTTCTCCACAAAGTCGATAGCCCTTTACCACGCCGGTATCACCGCAAAGTTCAACCTCGGCATCGGCTTCGCAATCCAACCTGCCCTCATCTATCAGGTGAAGGGCGCAAGGCTCTATGACGTGTTCGATGAAGGTCTTTCTGAAGAAGAGCGCCACCAGTTCGATTATAAGCTCGGCTACCTCGAGCTCCCCGTCAACATCCAGTGGGGTCCGGACCTCCTGGCCTTCAGGCCCTATGTTTTCGTCGAACCCTTCGTTGGTTATGCGGTCAACAACGACCTGATCGACGCCGTCAAAACGGCCGATGTCGAAGACTACACCAACCAGGAAAAGATCAAGAACGGCTGGAAGGAGTACGGACTCAAGAGATTCGAGTATGGTCTCGGTCTCGGCGCCGGCTTCGAGTTCTGGAGGATCCAGATCTCCGCACAGTGGTTCTGGAACTTCGGCACTCTCTACAATCCTGCCACCGAATCCATCGAGGGACAGAACATTGCCGACAACATCAAGGACGCCTTCACCAAGAACAAAAACTTCCAGGGCGTGAAGGTCTCTCTCGCAATCATGTTCTAAGTGGGCGCAGGGCAGGTCAAAGAATTCCTCCAGCAGGGACTTGAAAGGGTGAACACTTTGATGTCCACCCTTTTAAGCAGTGACGTGCAACTCCTTCAGCAGGTCAACGCTTCCGTCCTTCAGGGCGGAGGCAAAATGATACGCCCGATGCTGGCCTTGCTTGCGGCCGGCGCTTGCGGACACCGCGACGACGAAGAGGCCGTCAAGGTTGCCGCCATCGTGGAGGTGCTCCACAACGCGACCCTCCTCCACGACGACGTCGTGGACGGGAGCCATGTGCGCAGGGGCGCGCCGACGGTCTTCTCGCTGCTTGGCGGCGGACCGGCCGTCCTCCTAGGCGACTACTGGCTTTCTAAGGCCGTCGACACCATCCTGTCCACCAAAGTCAACCCTTCGGCACTCATAAGGATTTTTGCCGGGACCATTTCCGACCTTGCCAGAGGAGAGCTCCTCCAGATGGAAAAGGCCGGCACCTGCGACACTACGGAGCAGGACTATCTCCGCATTATCTACTGCAAGACTGCATCGCTTTTCGAAGCGACGGCAAAAAGCGCAGCCATCGCGGTCGGAGCCCCCGACGAGTATGTCAAGGCTCTGGCAAAGTATGGCTCCGCAGTCGGCAGCGCCTTCCAGATCAAGGACGACATCTTCGACTATTCCTCCGACGGCTCCATCGGCAAGCCGGTAGGGATCGATATCGCCGAAAAGAAAATAACTCTGCCTTTGCTGGGAGCCCTCAAGGGTTCTCCTGAAGAATCAAGCATACGCAATCTCATGCGTGAGATGGATTCCCATCCGGAGAATGCGGAAAAGGTCAGGGCGTTCGCAGTTGACGGCGGCGGTATCGCTTATGCGGAAAAAAGGCTCTCGGATTTCATTGAAACTGCGCTTGAAGCGCTATCTCCGCTTCCGGAAACGGAAGAAAAATCGTATCTTGCGGAACTCGCCCTTTATATGGCGGGTAGGGACAAATGAGATTCTCTGATATAAAGGAAAACGAAAATCTGGTGAAGGCCCTTGTCGGCATGGTCGACAGCGGCAGGATTCCCCACGCCATCCTGTTCCACGAGAACGATGGCGGCGGTGGCGTCCCCCTTGCCCTCGCCTTCCTCCAGTACCTTTATTGTAAGAATCGCGCCGACGGAGACTCCTGCGGCGAGTGCCCCGAATGCAACAAGATCCGCAAACTCATCCACCCGGATGTCCGCTTCATCTTCCCCGTCGCCGGCAAGGATCTCGCGTCCAAATACGTCGAAGAGTGGCGCGAACTCGTGACGAGGGACCCCTGGTTCCGCGAAAGCGACCTTGACGCCGCCCTCGGCATCGAAGGCAAGCAGGGGATCATATCCGTGGCCGAATCCAGAGGGATTATCGACTCGCTTCTGCTCTCCGCAGTGCAGGGAGGCTGGCGCAGCGTGCTCATCTATCTCCCCGAGAAGATGAACCAGCAGGCCGCCAACGCCCTCCTCAAAATTCTCGAAGAGCCCTCCGAAAGCACCATATTCCTCCTCATCACCCATTCCCCCGAGTCGGTGATGAAGACCATCTACTCCAGATGTCTCCTCGTGAGGGTCATTCCCCTTTCCGAAGAGGAGGAGCTGAGGGTCCACCCGGAAAAGAGCCCGGACTACGAGGCCTTCTGCGACATCTTCCACGACCTTGTCGTCGCGATTGAGGAGCGCAACCTTTCAGCGCTCATAGAGATAGGCGAGACCATGGCCGCCCTCCCGTCGAGGGAGAAGCAGAAGAACTTCTGCCGCTTCGCAGGAGAGGCCCTCCGGCGCATATTCCTCCTCCAGCAGGGGCTCGGCGACCTCGCCCGCATCCCGGAAGAAGAAAAGCTCTTCTACTCCGAGTCAGCCGCGAAGCTTCCCAAGAAGTTCCCGCGCGTGGCGATTTCCCATTTCGACAGGGCCGCGAAGCTCGTCTCCGCCAACGTCAACCAGAAAATCCTTTTCTCCGACCTGACCAACAGGTTATTCATCATATAGAACAATGGACAATACTGATAACGAAAATATAAAATTCGACTGTTTCAGAGGCTGCACGGTGGTGGAAGGGCCCGACGGGGCTCCCGACTGCACCTACCGCCAGGGCTGCTGCAAGCTTGAGGTCTACGACTACCTCAAGGGCAT
>JAGCDT010000067.1 GCA_017651045.1 Bacteroidales bacterium
CATAGTCCAAACAAAAGATCGACCTGCTGGATGATTTCGTCCTCGGGGGAGTCGGGGGAGAGGACGAGCTGGGGCATCGGGCGGAAGTAGCCGCCGGATTTGGCACGCTCCTCGCCGCCGCCGGTGACGTTGAGCATGATGATTTCATCCTTGCGGACGGCGCCGTTCTTGACGGCCTCGGCAAGGGAGGCGACTGCAACGGCGGCAGCCGAGTAGATGTCGTAGCCTTCGAGGGCTTCGAAGCGCCTCTGCCAGAAGTTGAGATCCTCGTTGGAGATCTTGTACATGCGGCCGTCGGTGTCGGAAAGGGCATCGAAGAGGCCTCCGGCGAGGCTGTATGGCGGCTTCCTGTTGGTCAGCACCTTGGCATCGACCTCGGCGGCCTTGCGGCGGGACTCGTCAGGAGTCATGGGGACGAGCTCGCGGCTGCGCTGCTCCCATGAATCATACATGAGTGTGAAGGGAGCATTCTGCGAGGCGTGGATGCGGACCTTGTTCTTGCCGAAGCGGCCGTCGGCGATGAGGCGGAGGTTGTTCTCCCATGCCGCGATGGCGCCGGTGCCGCTGCCGACCGCCTGGAAGTAGGATTCGGGCAGCTGGCCGATGGTTTCTACTGCGGAGAGGAGGGTGGTGCCCATGCCGTCGCGACGGGCGACATTCTTGGCGCCGCCTTCAGCGAGATAGCGGTCGGAAAGGCAGAGCTTGTCGCCGAGAGCGATCGCGTCGAAATAGTCGGAGCCCTTCGGGGAAGCGATGATCTTGACGCAGGAGTGGAGCTTTTTCGGGAACCACATCGCGCTCACGTTGTCGTAGGGGATGCATATCACGAGGGGAATCCAGTTGTCGGAGCACACCTGGGCGAAAGCACGGGCTGTGTTGCCGGCGGACTGGACCACCAGGACCTTGTTGCTGCGGCGGGGGAGTCTGGCGCACACGCTGTAGGCCTCCGTGGCCTTGAACGAGCAGGTCTGGACCTCGGCGCCGATCTCGGGATTGTAGCCGGTGAAGGTGATGAAGAGATTCTCGAGGCCGAGCTCCTTCGCCAGAGCCTTGCTCTGGTAGGTGACAGGCCCTGCGGCGTTCTTCAGAGCCCTTTTTATCGGGAGCCAGTGGTGATAGCGGTAGATGCCGTCCTGATTGGGATCGGGGATGAAACGCTTCTCGTCATAGACGGCCCTCACGAGGGACGGGCCTTCGCCCATGGGATCCTGAAGGGTCCAGCCTTTGTCTTCGAATTCACGCCCTGTCGCAACGTTTACGAGGTGGTACTTGGTGGGTAAAATCTTTCTCATATATGCTTAAAATCTTATTTCAAATGATGGATTGATGACCATATAGACGAGACTTGCCATGTACAGCGCCCACAAAAGGGTGAAGGCAATGCCGTCGCCGCGTCCGATGCGGGAATTCCTTCCCGTGAATATCGCCATGAGCAGGAACAGCGACGAGACGATGAGCACTCCGAGATCCAGCGGGTTCATGCCGGTGAAGGAGAGGGGAGTGATGAGCGCCGAGCCGCCGAGGATCAGCAGGATATTGAAGATATTCGAGCCGATGATGTTGCCAAGGGCAAGCTGCCCCTTTTTCTTGAAGGCGGCGACGATGCAGGTCGCCAGCTCGGGGAGGGAAGTGCCTCCGGCGAGAATTGTGATTGCGATGAATTTATCGCTCACGCCCGCCCTCTGGGCTATGCTGGTTGCGTAATTGACGAACAGGCGCCCGCCGATGATGAGCCCCGCGATGCCTCCTATAATTAATAGAATGGAGAGGAAAATGCTCCGGGATTTGACCGATCCTTCGCTTTCGATGGTCTTGTCGTCCTTCAGGAAGGAGAACACAATATATGCGATAAACAGGACCAGAAGGATGGCTCCGTCGATGCGGGAAAGGATATTTCCGCCGGCAAGGCCGAATATGACCAGAAGGAGGGTTGCAGCGATGTTGATAGGGATATCGCGCTTACGGTTGGTGGGGGAGATCGCTATCGGAAGGATAAGCGATGTGACTCCCAGGATCAGCAGGGTGTTGAAGATGTTGGAGCCGATCACATTGCCTACGGCGATGTCGGCGCTGCCCTTGATCGCTCCGATGAAACTGACCACCATCTCCGGGGCGGAGGTCCCCATGCCGACTATCGTGAGGCCGATGACGAACTCACTGACGCCGAGTCTGCGTGCAATAGACGACGATCCGTCGACGAGGATATCCGATCCTACGACGACAAGGACTAGGCCCAGGAGCAACAGCAGAATGTCTAACCACAACATATCTCGCGAATTTAGGAATTATTTCCGTTTGCAGCAAACGACATTCTCCACGTGCATCGTGTGGGGGAACATATCCACCGGCTGGACGGAGACTATTTTATAGTCTTGGCAGAGGATTGCAAGGTCTCTGGCCTGCGATGCGGGATTGCAGCTGACATAGACTATACGGTCCGGTGTGGCAGCGAGAATGACCTTCGCCACGTCGGGATGGATGCCGGCTCTCGGCGGGTCGAGAATCACCACATCGGGCCGTCCGTGCTCGCGGATAAAGGCCTCGTTGAGAACGTCCTTCATGTCGCCGGCGAAGAATTTACAGTTGGTGATTCCGTTGGCCGCGGCGTTGGCTTCCGCATCCTCAATAGCCTCCGGAACGTATTCAATACCAATCACTTCGCGCGCTTTGGAGGAAATGAACTGCGCGATCGTCCCGGTGCCTGTGTAAAGGTCATAGACAAGCTCTTTGCCTGTAAGGCCCGCAGCGTCGCGTGCGACTCCATAGAGCCGCTCCGCCTGCAGAGAATTGGTCTGATAGAAGGATTTCGGGCCTATCTTGAAGCGCAGGCCTTCCATCGTCTCAGTAATCGTCTCCTCGCCGTAATAGAGATGGCATTCCTGGTCCGTAATGGAGTCGTTGAGCTTACCGTTGATTACATAATAAACCGATGTAATCTGCGGAAATTCCTTAATCAGGGCATCCAGAAGGGCGGTTCTGCGTTTTTTGTCCTCTTTGCAGAAGCACATTATAAGCATCAGCCCGCCAGCCTCGGTAAGCCTCACGAACATATTGCGGAAAAAGCCGGTCTTCTCCCTTATGTCGAAGAATTCCAGGCCGTTGGTAAGGCAATAGTCCTTTACGAAGAGCCTGATGGCGTTGCTGGGGTCTTTCTGCAGGTGGCAATCCCTGATATCCAGCACTTTATCGAAGAATTTGCCCACGTGGAAGCCGAGACCGCATTTCTCCTTCGCAGACAGCTTCTCGGGATCCTCTCCGGGGAGTATCCAGCGCTTGGCTGAAGCGCTGAATTCCAGCTTGTTACGGTAATATTCCGTCTTGAGAGAGGGGAGTGTCGGCTTAACCTCCGGCACCTCCAGATGTCCTATCCTAATCAGTTGATCTACAACCTGTTGGCGCTTGGCTTCGAGCTGTTTGGGATAGGGGAGAGGCTGCCAACGGCATCCGCCACAGACGCCGAAATGCGGACAGAGTGGCTCCAACCGCTCCTCCGAGGGCTTCACAATCCGCTCTATACGTGCCTCCAGATAGTTTTTCTTCCTTCTGTAGACGTGAAGATCCACCACATCTCCCGGCACGGCAAAATCCATAAACACCACCATCCCGTCCACTCTCGCCAGCGCCTTCCCCTCAGCCGCCACAGCTTCCACCGTCACATTTTTCAGCGATATATCAACCTTGTGTCTTGACATTATTCAAATTTTTGCTTGTAAATATACTAAATTTTCGCTTCGCGACTACGCTCGAAATGACAAATGAAATGACTTGATCGATTTCTTCTAATCAGCACGAACAAGCACAGGCTCGATAAAATGCCTCGTATATTATGTTATGTTGGTGGGGGGAGGACGAAGTACACCCACCACTTAACATAATATAAATTGTGTAACAAAAGGGGTGTGGAGACAGGGATACTATATATAAGGTCAGATTTCGATGGAAATGCTGAAGCAGAACGAGCTGACAAAGCGCGTGTTCTGCATAATGTCGTGCGGCGGGATGATTTCGTCGGTGTCGGGATCATAGATGACCGGATTGAAATAAACCATCCTGTATGTAAAGCCGAAATTAATGCGGGCCAGATTGTTGAGATTGACGCTGTAGCCGAGTCCGCCGCGGACGAGCGCTCCTGCGTTGAAAATTTCCTGTATCGGGAACGCGACGCCACCGCCGGCCTGGAGGTAAAGGCCGCTTCCGGAATGCGTCATTTGCGGGAATACGACGATTCCGCGCAGCTCGATCGGAACCATCCTGAGGCCGTTTTCCAGGCCGCAATAGCCGGAAAGCAGCGACATACGGAACATTTTGCTGATATTGGCTGTTGCCATGCCGAGGACTTCGCCGATCGCATAAGTCTCCCTGTGGACGGCTTTATCGAAGACGCGATAGCCCATGTCGGTCCTGTAGGCCATGTTGTTGTAGGAGGCAAAATTGAGCGCAACGGAGCCTTCAACGCCGAAGGAGAACCTTCTGGCGCTCAGCGGCAAGGCCGTCAGCAGCAGCGCTAACACGCTCAATATTAACAATTTACGCCTCATTAAAAGCAGTACATCAAACCAACTTGGGGCATCCAGGTTCGGATGAGCCCTTCCATATATATTCTTGTCTTCTTGTCGCCGGTATCGAAATGAAGACCCAGATCCACATTGAATCCAAGCGAGATCCTGACGAATTCAACCGGGAAATATGCAATCCCCAATTCGCCGCTCAGGGCCGCTGCAGCGCCGAAAATGCCGTCCCTGTCGCGCACATAGCCGAGCATTGCTCCAGGTCCGGCATATAGGGTAAAAGCGTCGCCGGAGGGGCCGCAGCTCTTTGAAAAAATGGTGTAATCGTAGTAAAATCTGAACATTGCGCCCGGATACTTCGTCTTTCCAAGCAGAAGACCGGAGAAATCGGCGAGGGCGGCAAATGAAGCTGTGCACTCCCCTCCTGCGGCCGGCACTGACACTGCGAGACCGCAGCCTTTGGGTGAAAACAAAGCACCTGCCGAGACCTTCTGCGCTGAAACAGAGAAGGTTACGGCAAGCAGCATCAACGCTGTCAGAAGCAGCGACTTGACGGTTTTAGTACACAACACGCCGAAATATAGTAATTTTCCGCCGTAATTCATCGGGATTTTGTGATTTCGGCGAAAATCAGTAGTTTTGCGTTCAGTGTACAAGACCAAACCAAAGATGTCCGTAACAATCAAGAAAGTCGAGTCAAAGAGGGATCTTCTCGAATTCGTAGAGTTCCCCCTTCGTCTGTATAAAGACGTCCCCTACTACGTTCCGGGGCTGATTCTCGACGACATCGCGACTCTCAATCCGAAGAAAAACCCCGCATCCGAATTCTGCTCGCAGGCGCTGTTTCTCGCCGTTGATGAAAATGGTAAGACGGTCGGGCGCGTTGCTGCGATCATCAACACCATAGCCAACCGCGACTGGAATCATTCCGAAGTCCGCTACGGCTGGTTTGATTTCATAGACGACAAGGAAGTATCCGCCGCGCTTATAGCAGAGGTGGAAAAATTCGGCCGCGAGGCGGGTATGACCGAGATCAACGGTCCCCTTGGATTTACCGATTTCGACCCTGAGGGCATGCTGGTCGAGGGTTTCGACCAGATGAGCTCATTCGCGCTGAAGTACAATTTCCCTTATTATAAAGAGCACATCGAGGCGATGGGCTTCATAAAGCGCATCGACTGGCTCGAGTATAAGGTCTATATTCCCAAGGAAATCCCGGAGAAAATCCTCCGTGTGGCCGCCATCGTGGAAGAAAAATTCGGCCTCAGGGTCAAGCCCCTGACCAGGCGTATCGTGCGGAAAGAGAACATTGGACGCAAGATTTTCGAGCTCATAAACCGCACATATCAAGGACTTTACGATTTCACGGTGCTTCCGCCCAAGATGATCGACAAGTACGTCAAGGACTACCTTTCCCTTCTCGATCTGCGCTTTGTCAGCCTTATAGTCGACAAGGACGACAAGATCGTCGGCGTCGGGATCTCCATGCAGTCGATCTCCAGGGCGACCAGGAAAGCCGGCGGGCACATACTCCCCTTCGGCTGGATCCATCTTGTGAAATCCATGTTCCTCCGCTTCGAGGAGTCGTGCGAGCTTCTGCTCATAGGTATAGACCCCGAGTGGCAGGACAAGGGGGTCAACGCGCTTATTTTCAGAGACTTAATAACAACGTTTAATAAATGCGGATTCAAATATGCCGAGACCAACGGAGAGCTTGAGACCAACCTCAAGGTCCATTCTCTGTGGAATCTGTTCGATGTGGAGCAGAACAAACGGCGCCGTATTTACGGAAAATCACTATAGCAGATGCAGGATCAAGCATTATATCCACCGCTAGCCGAAAGAATGCGGCCTTCGTCCCTCGACCAGTATGTGGGGCAGACCCATCTTGTGGGAAAGGGCTGCATACTCCGCAACATGATCGAGAGCGGCAGCCTGTCCTCATTCATCCTCTGGGGGCCTCCGGGAGTGGGAAAAACCACTCTGGCCCACATCATCGCTGAGACTCTGCAGAGAGAATTCTACACCCTCTCTGCCGTGTCTGCCGGCGTCAAGGATGTCCGTGAGGTCATCGACAGGGCAAAAAGCGCCTCCCTGTTCTCACAGAAGGCCGCTCCCGTCCTTTTCATAGATGAGATCCACCGCTTCAACAAAGCTCAGCAGGATGCCCTGCTCGGCGCTGTGGAAGCCGGGATCGTGGTCCTCATAGGCGCCACAACGGAAAATCCCTCCTTCGAGGTGATCTCTCCCCTTCTGTCCCGTTGCCAGGTCTTCGTGCTCAAATCTCTTGAGCCAGAGGATCTTATGAAGCTTGCAACCAGGGCTATCAAGGAAGACAAACTGCTCTCTGGTCAGAAAATCGAGCTGAAAGAGACCGGTGCGCTTTTCCGCTACAGCGGCGGCGACGGCCGCAAACTCCTCGGCATCCTCGAAATAGTTGTGGATTCCTTCGCGGGACGCACGCCCGTCATTATCGACAATGAGACCGTCACCTCCTGCATCCAGGAGAACATGGCCATCTACGACAAGGACGGCGAGATGCACTACGACATTATTTCCGCCTTTATCAAGAGCATCCGTGGCTCAGATCCCAACGCCGCCATATATTATCTGGCGCGCATGATCGACGGCGGCGAAGACCCGCTTTTCATAGCCAGAAGGCTCTGTATCAGCGCTTCTGAGGACATTGGCCTCGCCAATCCCAACGCTGTGCTCCTGGCAAACGCATGCTTTGACATAGTGTCCAAGATAGGAATGCCGGAAGGCCGAATTCCTCTTGCGGAGGCCACCGTCTATCTTGCCTCCTCCCCTAAGAGCAATGCATCATATCTGTCCATAGATGAGGCACTTGCTAAAGTAAAGCAGACTGGTCCGCTCCCCGTGCCGCTTCATTTGCGCAACGCTCCCACCAAGCTCATGGAGGAGCTCGGCTACAGCGACGGCTACAAATACGCCCACGATTTCCCCGGCAATTTCGTCGATCAGGAATTTCTCCCTGAAGAGATATCCGGCACGGTATTCTACAAGCCGCAGCAAAATCGTCACGAGGACACGCTTCGTGCTTATCTCGAAAAGTGCTGGCCGAAATATTACAAAAAGTAAATTCTTTTTCTGAGTCGTTTTCGCCCTTTGCAGTTTTGTGAAGGGCGATTTTTACATTTGTAAAGTTTACAATGGTTTACATTTTTCGTCAAAATTCGGGCCCGCGTTAACATTTCCAAATTCTGTTTGATAAGATTTTCTTATTTGATTTTTGACTAAACGCAACTTGTTAAAAATCAATGGATTTATAATAATTATCTATTTCGATGATTCAATATAAATAGCGTGTTTGTGCCGGGTATCTCTAAAATCGCTGGGAAATGGCTGGTTATATAGAACTTATTCTTTTAAAACCCAGCTATTTACGTAGATTTACTTTAATCTTTAGTTGGCTATATTGGGGCCGCCTCTCCCCTTCCCTTCTATGTTATTTCAGGGAAAAATCATTGCTCGTTTCAGAAAATTGTGTTACATTTGTAATCGTTCTGAAACGTTAAAAATTCTTCACAAAATTGGAGCAGAGATTACTAGCTTTCCTGAAAGCGGAAAATATAAGCCAGACCGACTTCGCTGACCGAATTGGAATTTCTCGGGCCGCCGTCTCCCACATCCTTTCTGGCCGAAATAAGCCCGGATTTGACATCATTAGCAAGATAGTACATCAATTCCCCACTCTCAGCGCGGAATGGCTAATAGCCGGCACTGGCAAAATGTACCGTGGCTCCGCCGACGAATCCTCTGATTCTCAGCCCATTACTCCCCTTCCCGACAAGCACATCACGCGCATTGTCGTCTTCTATTCTGACGGAACCTTTTCCGAAGTAAAATAATTCGATTTAGAGGCACTCCAGGATGTAGAGTCTCAAGAAATTGAGGGCGGCGGAGGCGAAGCGCTCGATGTTGCGCTTACGGTCGTTGTGGTAGTTGAAACGGCAGGTCCTGGGGCCAAGAGGGCCGTCGACGCCGACCCAGACGGTGCCGACGGGGTTGATTCCGTCGCCGCCGGGGCCGGAAAGGCCGGTCGTGGAGACGGAAAAATCGCTTCCTGTGAGCTTACGGACGCCTTTTGCCATGACTTCGGCGACCTCGGAGCTGACAACGCCGTGGCGCTCGATCACCTCTGCAGGGACTCCCAGGACCTTTTCTTTGACGCTGACGGCGTAGGATGTCACGCTGCCAAGGAAATAGGCAGAGGAGCCGCTCACGGAGGTAAACAGGTGGGCAATCTCGCCTCCCGTGCAGGATTCTGCGCAAGAGACGGTCTTGCCAAGGCTGTTTAAAAGCCTTCCCAGGGCGTTTTCAAGCGTGTCGTCGCATTCGGAGTACATGAGGTCGCCCAGGAGCGATTTAAGCTTGGAGAGCTCGTTTTCAAGGCGTTTTTCGTCATCTGCTGCACCGCTGCCATATAAGGACAGCCTGAGGCGAACGCCTGTCAAGGTGTTGGGCAGGTAGGCAAGGTGCATATCGGCCGGAAGGGCGTCTTCCCAGGGCTCCAGAAGCTTGGAAAGGGCAGACTCAGCCATACCGAAGGTCATTACTGTCCTGTGGATGATACCGGAGAGAGGGAATGAGGCTTTGATGTCATCGATGATGGCAGGAAGTGCTCCCAGGGCCTCGTGAGGCACTCCCGGGAGGGAATATAGCGTGCTCTCCCCTATCTTGAAGACCATAATCGGGGCTGTGCCGAGGTGATTCAGGATCACTCTGGCCGTTTCCGGCACAAGAGACTGTGCGAGATTACTCTCCAGTATATCCAATCCACGCGAATGAAGGATGGTGGTGACGATTTCTTTCTGCTCAAGGTTGTCCACATAGCGAGTGCTGCCGGAGAGCTCAGCCAGGGCGGCTTTGGTGATGTCGTCCTTGGTGGGTCCCAGACCGCCGGTAGTGATGACTATATCATTGTCCTTGAGGAGTTTACGAAGGCTGTTGATGATAACTTCCCTGTCGTCCGGGAGCGAAACCATCCTGGATACATGGACACCTGCCGACTCTAAAGCGGCGGCGATGGCCGCAGAATTGGTGTCGACAATCTGGCCGATGAGGATCTCATCACCTATGGTGCATATAGCTGCCTTTGTCATTGCTGCGGATTTTCTTTTTCAAGGATTTCATCCTCCACTCCCCTCAGATAGGCTTTCGGACGGGGAATAGGGCTTCCCTTGAAGGGTCTGAGAAGGAGAAGGGATGCCCCCTTCCCGAAGGCGTCGGAAACTTCCTGGGCGTTTGTAAACGGTGCGGAAACAAGCACAGGGAAGCGCCCGGAGGTCTTTTTTATGACATCGGAGAGAGTCTTGAGAGCTTTCTCAAGCGAGTCGCCTTCGATGATAATCCCATCGATCCCGGAAAGCCTGCTATAATCAATGAGGGTGTCGAGCATTCCGCGGTCAATCGGAACATGGA
The DNA here is from genome assembly GCA_017651045.1 of Bacteroidales bacterium. Lineage (GTDB taxonomy): Bacteria > Bacteroidota > Bacteroidia > Bacteroidales > UBA932 > Cryptobacteroides. The sequence goes on from JAGCDT010000067.1 coordinate 9,954, forward strand.
GTTTCAGTAGGATAGGCTTGTAGGTGTCTTCCGAAAGCCTGGTGGAGATGAGGCGGTCGAGCAGGTCGCACACAAACCCCTCGTCCATGAGTAACGGATTGGAGTCCAGCGTGTTGCGCGACACCACAAACGCGTCTGCAAAATCGTATAAGGTGGAAAACAGGCGGTCGGTGGTGGATATGACCTCATCCTCCGGACGGTTGTTGCAGGTCACGGCAATGTTGGCAAAGACCGGAACTGCGCTCTCCCCTGCCTTGAGCTCATCCAGAGACTCCCTGCTGCCCTCGACCTCAATAAAACCATAGCCGAAATCCGACAGGGCATTGATTATCTTGCTCCCATCCTTCATCGAGGTGCCGGCGGCTCCGAGAGGGTTCTTGAAACTAAGCCCAAATGCCTCCTTCTCCAGCCCGAAAAAGTTGTGGGAATAGAGAAAACGCCTTATCGGACGGAAAAGCGGGAAGCGGAGGAAGAATAGTGATATGGAAAACATAAATATCTGATTTTCTGTCGGTATAACAACTATGTTTATGGTATAAACAAGCTTGTTCGGGCCACATCTGACAGCACTCTCATGAAATTCAGGCCGGCAACTTTCTCGATCTCGCCCTCGCTGTAGCCGCGGCGGGCCATCTCGTCGAAGACAAGGCCGATCTTCGAGATGTCGTCGAGACCGGCCGGGGCGACCTCGATGCCGTCGAAGTCGGAACCGATGCCCACGGCATCGATCCCCGCGACATTGACCGCGTGGTCGATGTGATCCACAACTTCCTTAATTCCAGGACGATTGAGGTCTTTTTCCTCGTCGTACTGCCCGGAAAGGAACACCGGGTAGAAATTGATCTGGCAGACTCCCCCTTTGTCCGAGAGGGCACTCAGCTGGTCGTCCGTGAGGTTTCTCCTGTGGTCGCAAAGTGCCCTGCAGCAGGAGTGAGTCGACACGATCGGGGCGGACGAAACCTCGATGCAGTCGTAAAAAGTCTTGTCGGAGCAGTGGGCTATGTCCACCAGCATCCCGATCCGGTTCATCTCGGCGATGAACTCCCTGCCGAAGGGGCTGAGTCCTCCCCAGCGCTTCCCTTCTGCAGCCGAATCACAGATTTCATTGTCGCCGTTGTGGGTCAGAGTAACATAACGAACGCCGGCCCTATGGAAAAATCTCAGTAGCGCCAGGTCCTTCCCAAGCGGGAGCGCGTTTTCCATTCCAAGGAAAATCGCCGTCAGACCCTTCTCCTTGAGGCGTTGTGCCTCCTCAGGAGTTGTTGCGAGCGCAGCCTTGTCGGGGTTGGCCTCCAAGGCATCCTGGACTGCCGCCAGCATCCTCATTACTTTGCGCAGCGACTCGTCCTCGGAGATTGTGTTTGGTGTGTATAAAGCAAAAAAGCAGGCGTCGACTCCCCCGCGCCTAAGTTTGGGGAAGTCGACGTGTGCGTCAGGATTGTCCAATCCGATATTCCTTCCGCGGATAATCTCCGAAGGAGTATCGCAATGGGAGTCGAGGACAAACATTATTTGGTGCCCACGGGAGCGAGGGTGGACTTGATGATCTTGACGATCTTGAAGTCGGGATCTCCGCTGTAGTAGAGGGAAGCGCCGCTGACGAGTTCGACCTTGATCTCATCGGAGACGTTGACGGTCATTTCGCCGTTGCTGATCTGTGCGATAGCCTTCTCAGTGGGCATACCGGAAGCGTCGATGACGGAGCTGTTGGAACCTCTGGCCTGGAGTTTCTCGGCCTTGCCGGTAAGGGTCACCTTGGAGGAGTTGGCGGCGTCGATGTCGGCCTTCTTAAGCTCGGAGGTGAGCTGGACCTGGGAAGAGCCGGCGGAGGTGATGTCGAGATCGCCGGTGTTGCCGGAAATGATTGAAACAGAGGAGTTGGCGCTCTTGACGGAGAGCTCGGAAGAGGTCTGGGTCAGCTTGATGGAAGATGCGCCTTCAGCGTTGACTCTGAGGTTCTTTTCAGCATTGACGGTGAGGACGGCGGTGGCCTTCTTGGCAAGCGAAATCTCAGCGGTGCCTGTTGCAACGGTGAGGGCCTTGATGGAAGAGGTGCCGGCAAGGTCGACGTCGAACTTGTTGGAGTTCATCTCAGCAGTTGCCGACAGGGTGGCGGAATCCTTGAGCTTGATGCTCTCGATGTAGCCTTCAGGAAGGTAGACGACAGCGCGAAGAACGGGCGGGGGAACATTCTTTCCCTTGTAGATCTTCTTGGTCTCCTTGGGGATGGCCTTTTCATCGAGGTCGAGGAAGAGGACCTTGCCCTTCACATAGCTGACAACGCAGTCTGCGATGAGCTGGTCGACGGTGAGCTGTACACCGTAGGGGCCCTTGACGATGGAGATGTCGAAGTTGTTGGCAGCCTCGATACCTGAGAATTCGGAGAACTCCCTCTCCAGGGTCGTGGTCTGAGCGTGGAGAGCGACGCCGCCGAGCATTGCGATGCTCGCAGCGACAATGGTTAAGAACTTGATTTTCATAATACTTTGAGTTTGTGTTTATATCTTCTCAGCGAGCTCTACCCATTCACTCTCGAAAGCTTCTTTCTCCATTTTCTTTTCGAGATAGCTCCTGGTGAGCTCCAAAATATCGTCATTTTCTCCGGGAGAAGCAAGTATCTTCTCGATTCCGGACATTTCATCTTCCAAAGATGACACTTTTTTTTCAAGAAATGCCACTCTTGCAAGAAGTTTTTTTCTTTCTTTCGACTCGGCTTTCACTTTCATGAAAGTCTTTGCCGCCTCGCTGTCTTTCTTCTCGACCGCTTTCGGGAACCGGCGCTCAAGCTCTGAGAGCGATTCCAACTTCCTCTTCTGCAGGAAGGACGAGACATCGCCGAGATGCTCGCGTACCCTTCCGTCCCTGACCTCATAGAGCTTGTCCACAAGCCCCGAAAGGAAGTCGCGGTCGTGGGATACAACAATCAGCGTGCCATCGTACTTGCCCAGGGCCTCTTTCAGCACGTCTTTGGAGCGGATATCCATGTGGTTGGTCGGCTCGTCGAGCGCCAGCAGATTGCAGCTGCGAAGCATCAGCTTCGCCATGCCGAGCCTTGCCCTCTCTCCCCCGCTGAGCACAGAGACTCTCTTTTCTATCTCGTCTCCCCTGAACAGAAATGCCCCGAGAAGGTCGCGAAGCTGCGATACCGTCCATCCTGCGGCACTCTTTTCAAGTGTGCCCAGCACGGTGTCGCTGCCGTCGAGGATGTCCTCCTGGTTCTGTGCGTAATAGCCTGGAGTGACGTTATGCCCTCCGTAAACCTTTCCGGAGAGCGGTTCCAACTCTCCCATTATCACTCTCATAAGGGTGGTCTTCCCTTCCCCATTGCGCCCGACGAACGCCACCTTCTCTCCCCTGCGGATCTCCACTGTGGCTCCGCTGAAAACCGCTTTGCCGTCATATCCGGCAGAAAGATCTTCGCAGCCGAAAACCACGTCGCCGCTTCTGGGGGCCGGCGGGAAGTGCAGCTTGAAGGCCGATGTGTCGACCTCGTCGATCTCTATCCTTTCGAGCTTGTCGAGCGCCTTGATGCGCGACTGCACCTGATTTGACTTGGTGGGCTTGTATCTGAAACGGTTGATGAAATCTTCCGTTTTCTCTATCATCCTCTGCTGGTTGTCATAGGAGGCTTTCTGCTGAGCCAGCCTCTCTTCCCGCAGCACCAGATATTTGCTATATGGGACCTTGTAGTCTTCGATATGTCCAAGCACGATTTCCACCGTCCTGGAGGTCACGCTGTCGAGGAAGTGCCTGTCGTGCGAAACCACGATCACAGCCCCTCTGTAGGCCTTCAGATAGTCTTCCAGCCACTCTATCGACTCTATATCAAGATGATTGGTCGGCTCGTCCAGAAGCAGGATGTCCGGCGAGGAGAGCAGCACCTTCGCCAGCTCTATCCTCATGTTCCAGCCTTGCGAGAACGTCTCCGTCGGCCGCTCGAAATCTTTCTCTGAAAAACCGAGGCCGAGCAGGGTCTTGGCGGCCCTCACGTTCTCCGGCTCTCCGCTTTCTATGTCGAGCCTGTCGGAGATCATGTTCATCCTTTCGATAAGGCCAAGATACTCCTCCGACTCGTAGTCGGTCCTTTCCGACAGTTCGCGGGAAATCTCTTCCAGCTCGTCGGAGGCCTTTTTCGTGGATGAAAACACGGTCATCACCTCGTCGATGACGCTGCGTCCTTTCGAGTGCTTCATTATCTGCGGCAGATACCCGGCAGTAATTCCCGATGGACGGTCTATCGATCCCGAGGTCGGAGAAACCTCTCCGTTCAGTATTTTAAGCAGTGTGGATTTTCCGCATCCGTTGCGGCCGACAAGCCCTATCTTCTCATTTTCGCTGATATGGAGGCTCACCCTGTCAAGTAGAGTGAAACTGCCGTAAGTCAGGGTGATGCCGCCGAGTGAGATCATAGACGTCCTTCAATGATCTTTACTATCTTCTCCGGACATCTTACCGGACGGAATGTCGCCGCATCGAGGAAGCCAAGTACCACTTCTCCTTCGGCACACAGAATCCCGTCCTGATTGACAACTCTTTGGTTTACAAAGAGTTTTGCAAGCGGCACCCGTTCTATTTCGGCGATAGCTGTGAGGGTGTCGCCCATCCGTGCGGGGAATTTATAACGGCACCTCACGTCGATAATCGGGATCAGGAATCCGTCTTTCTCGCAGTCGACTATCGAATAGCCCCAGGCGTCCATCATTGTGTTCCTCGCGCACTCGAAGTAGCGGATATAGTTGGAGTGATGGACCACCCCCATCTGATCCGTCTCGTAGTACCGTACCGGAAATGTTGTCTCGTAGTGTAACATATCGTTCTTGTTTTTCCTACCGGTATATACTCTTAAAAACCCTTCGAACCTACGGTTCTTCGTCCCCAGCTCCCTAAGGTCGCTGTCAAGCCCGTTCATGAGGCCACGGGCGGCCACAGGTTTTTAAAGAGTACATACCTCACGGAAAAATACGGACCTACGGTCCTAAAATATTATTAGCCTATAAATTCCTTAATGTGTCGAGTTGAGCCTCGAGGGAGGCGATGCGGGAGAGGGCGTCGGCCTCCTTCTTGCGCTCGGCGGCGACGACGGCCTCGGGGGCGCGGGAGGTGAAGGCCTCGTTGGAGAGCTTCTTGCGGACGGAGTCGAGGAAGCGCTTCTGGTAGTCGAGCTCTTTCTCGGTCTTGGCAATCTCTTCGGCGGTGTCGACGAGGCCACCGAGCGGGACGAAGAGTTCGCTGGTCCCGATCATGAAGGAGACGCCTTCGCCGGAGGCTTTGCCTTCCTCGACGGAGTCGACGAGAGCGAGCTTCTTGATCACGGCGGCGTCCCTTTCGGGGAAGAAGCCAGTGAAAAGCAGGCTGAGCGCCTGCCTCGGAAGGAGATTTTTCTGCTGGCAGATGCCGCGGATGGCCACTATGACTTCTTCTGCGAAAGCGAAGTCGGAAAGGATAGCCGGGTCGTAGGCTTCGGCGGCAGGGGTCTTGGCGAACATAATCGTCTCGTTCTCTCCGCGAGGGGCGAGGTCCTGCCAGAGCTCCTCGGTGATGAAGGGCATCACAGGGTGGATCAGGCGGAGAAGGGCGTCGAAGAAGCCGATGGTGGCGTCGTAGGTCGCCTTGTCCATCGGGAGAGGCTTGCCGTCTTCGTATGCGGGCTTCACTATCTCAAGATACCATGAGCAGAAATCGTCCCAGAACAGTCTGTAGACGGCCATCAGGGCGTCGGAGATCCTGAATTTGGAATAGTGATCCTCAACGGCCTCTATGGTGCTCGAGAGCTTGGCCTTGAACCATTCGACGGCAGCTGCGGAAGCAGCGGGCTGCTCTGCCGTCTCGCTCACGGCGAAGCCGGTGATGAGGCGGTAGGAGTTCCATATCTTGTTGCAGAAATTGCGGCCCTGCTCCACCTGGGACTCGTCGTAGAAGATGTCGTTGCCGGCGGACGAGCAGAGGAGCATGCCGATCCTGACGGCGTCGGCGCCATATTTTGCTATGAGATCGAGCGGATCGGGCGAGTTGCCGAGGGTCTTCGACATCTTGCGGCCGATCTTGTCGCGGACAATACCTGTCAGGTAGACGTTGGAGAAGGGCTCCTTGCCGAGGAACTCGTCGCCTGCCATAATCATCCTGGCGACCCAGAAGAAAAGGATGTCCGGACCGGTCACGAGGTCGTTGGTAGGGTAGTAATAGGCGAGGTCGGCGTTGGGCTTGTGATCCGGGTGGCCGGGGAGCTCGGGATCGAACACCGAGATGGGCCAGAGCCAGGAAGAGAACCAGGTGTCGAGCACGTCTTCATCCTGGTGGATATCGGCGGCCGTGAGGGCCGGATCGATCTTCTGCGCGGCTGCAAGGGCCTTTTCGGCGTTCTCCTCGACCACTATCGTCCCGTCAGGGAGATACCAGGCCGGGATGCGCTGACCCCACCAGAGCTGGCGGCTGATGCACCAGTCGCGGACGTTCTCCATCCAGTGGCGGTAGGTGTTGCGGTATTTGTCGGGGATAAGCTTGGTGCGGCCGCTTTCGACGGAGTCGAGTGCCACCTTCGCGAGGTCCTCCATCTTGAGGAACCACTGAGTGGAGAGCTTCGGTTCTATGACGGCATCCGTCCTTTCGGAATAGCCGATCGGGGAAATGTAGTCTTCGACTTTCTCGAGAAGGCCCGCTTCGGCGAGCATTTTCTCTATTTTCTTCCTCGCGACGAAGCGGTCTTCGCCGATGAGAATCACGGCGTTCTCATTGAGGCGGCCGTGGTCATCGATGATGTCGGTGATCGGGAGGTTATGGCGCATGCCGATGGCGTAGTCGTTGACATCGTGGGCCGGGGTGACCTTGAGGCAGCCGGTACCGAAACCGATCTCGACATAGGAGTCTTCGATAATAGGTATCTCTTTATTGATAAGAGGGATGAGTACCGTCTTGCCCTTGAGCCAGTGGTAGCGCTCGTCGTCAGGGTTGATACTGACGGCGGCGTCGGCCATGATGGTCTCGGGACGGGTGGTTGCGACCACTATATATTTATCGGTCCTGCCGCCGTTGCCGTCGGAGACGTAGTAGCGGAGGTGGAAGAATTTCGACGGGGTGTCCTTGTGGATGACCTCCTCGTCGGAGACTGCGGTAAGGCCCACCGGATCCCAGTTGACCATGCGCACTCCCCTGTAGATCAGCCCTTTCTTATAGAAATGGACGAAGGTGGAGATCACGGCGTCCGAAAGGTCGGGATCCATCGTGAAGCGGGTCCTGTCCCAGTCGCAGGAGGCGCCGAGCTTGCGGAGCTGCTTCAGGATAATGCCGCCGTGCTCTTCCTTCCACTGCCATGCGTGGCGAAGGAACTCCTCGCGCGTCAGGTCTTCTTTGGAAATACCCTGCTCCTTCAGCCTCGCGACGACCTTAGACTCGGTCGCGATCGAGGCGTGGTCGGTCCCGGGGACCCAGCAGGCGTTCTTGCCGTCCATCCTCGCCTTGCGGATGAGCACGTCGTTGAGCGTGTTGTTGAGCACGTGCCCCATGTGGAGGATTCCCGTCACATTGGGCGGCGGAATCACTATCGTGTAGGGTTCCCTCCCATCCGGTTCTGAATGGAAGAATCCCTTCTCCATCCACCTTGAATACCACTTGTCCTCCACTTCGGAAGGATTGTACTTCGCTGATAGTTCCTTCATAACTTGTCTTTTCTCTTTACAAACTACAAATATAACCATTTTTTCGCCAAATCCCCCTTATTTGCCTATAACTCTTATTTTATATATATTTGCAAGATAAATAATACGTATGAACCTGAACCTCTACGAAGAACTGTGCAAGGACTACCGTTTCAAGGAAGGACTGCACACCTGCATCAACTGCGGTACCTGCACGGCTATCTGCCCTGCGGCGGAATTCTACCGCTACGACCCCAGAAAAATACTCGACACGGTCCAGAGAAAGGACAACGCCGCCATCGAGGAGCTCCTCAAGAGCGATACGATCTGGTACTGCGGCGAATGTATGAGCTGCGTCACCCGCTGCCCCCGAAAGAACGGGGCGGGGCTTGTCATTATGGCCCTGCGCTCGCTCTCGGCAAGGCTCGGCTACTTCGTTTACTCCGAAAAAGGCCGCCAGCTCTATCCCCTTACCAAGGCACTCAACGGCAACGTCCTCGGCTACGGCTACTGCGTCTATCCAAGGACTTTCAACTGGGAGCTCCACAAGGAGAGCGGCCCAGTCTATAAGTGGCATCTCGAGCATCTTGAAGACGATATGGAGCGTCTCGGAGCGAACCTCGACGGCGACGGTCCCGGAATCCTCAGGAAGATTCCGAAGGAGGATCTCGACGAGATCAAAGCCATTTACGACGTGACCGGCGGCACCGAACGCATAGAGGCTGTCACTCGTTTTTCGGAGCAGAAAGCCTCCGAAATGGGGATGACTCTCGACGAATACGAGGTCTATACCTTCACCCACAACTCCGGCAACCACACAAATGAATGATTCCAGATGATATACGAAGGCAAACAGAAAATCTGGTCTGACTACCAGAAAGAAATCCCGGACGACCACTGGTACTACGTACGCAGCTGCATACGGCAGAATTTCTTCCCCGCCAGCGAAAAGGTATTTCTCGAGATCACTAGGGGCCTCCTGAAGAAGGACATCTATGAAAATCCCCATCACACGACTTGCGGAGGCATAGCCTATCACAGCGACACCATCCCGCAGGAGACCGTAATGACGATAGTTGCACGCCAGTTTGCGATGATGAGCGAGGCCGGCTACGAGAACTACGCGGCCTCCTGCATCACCTCCTTCGGCAACTACATAGAGACCCTAGAGACCTGGAGGGAATTCCCCGAGCTGGAAGCGAAGATCCGTGAAATGCTCTGGAAAGCCTGCCGCAGGGAATTCAAAAAGCCCAAATACGTCGCCCACACCTCCGACCTTATCTACAAATTCCGCAACGAGATAGCGGCGCTGGCCAAATTCCGTCTCGTAAACAAGGAGACCGGAGAACCTCTTCGCGTCGTAGAGCACATCGGCTGCCACTACAGCAAAATGTTCCCTTCGAAGGGGGTCGGCGGCGCCGAATATCCCTATGTCCTCTGCGGAATGGTGGAGAGCTGGGGCGGACAGATCATCGATTATCCCGAGCGCAGGCACTGCTGCGGCTTCGGCTTCCGCCAGTACCTGGTCCAGGCGAACAGGGGCTACTCATTCTCCAACACCCACAAGAAATTCGAGAGCATGGAGCCCTACAAGCCCGATATGATCATCACCAACTGCCCTGGCTGCCCTTATTTCCTCGACAGATGGCAGTACGTCACCGCCGAGACTGAGGGCAAGACCTACGGGGAGAAGCCCGGACAGGGCATCCCGGTCTTCACCTACGAGGAGGTCGCCGGGCTCGTGCTCGGCTACGACCCGTGGGACCTCGGACTGCAGCTTCACCAGGTGGCTGTGGAGCCGCTCCTCGACAAGATAGGGATTCCCTATGACCCTTCGGCCAAGTACCTCGGCCTCAATAAGAAAGACCTCGGGAAGCCTGAGCTCCCCTCCTGTATGAATTGCTTCTAAACCAAGACCCGCAATGAAAGAGAACGTAGTAATAATAGGTGGCGGAATCGCCGGCATCGAAGCGGCAAAGCAGCTTCTTCTGCTCGGCTACTGCCCCATAATCGTTGAGAAGCAGGACCACCTCGGCGGTCACGTGGCCGAGTGGCACAAACTCTTCCCGGATATGACTCCGGCAAAGGATATAGTCGATGAGATGACTTCCGAAATCTCCGGAGCCAATGTTTTTCTTGAGACCACGGTCTCCTCCCTGAACCGGCTTTCGGGAGGCTACAGCGTCGTGCTCTCAAACGGTATAGCCATCGTCTGCCGCGCCATTCTCATTGCGACAGGCTTCCATCTTTTCGACGCCGAAAAGAAGGAGGAATACGGCTATGGTATATATAATCAGGTTATTACCAATCGTGACCTCGAGCATTGGTTCAATAGCGGAAAGGACGCCCGTATCGATGGACGGGAGATGAAGAAGATAGGCTTCGTCCACTGCGTGGGCTCCCGCGACCTCAAGGCGGGCAACTCCCAGTGCAGCAAGGTCTGCTGCGTCACGGCGATCAAGCAGGCCATCGAGATGAAGGAGAAATTCCCCGAAGCGGAAATCTACTGCTTCTATATGGACCTCCGCCTCTTCGGCAAGAAATACGAGGACTTCTACATCAACGCCCAGAAGGACTACGGCATCCACTTCATCAGGGGTCGCGTTTCCGAGGTCGGAGAAAAGATCGACGGCTCCCTGCAGGTCAAGGCCGAAGACACCCTTTCCGGCAAGCCGCTCAAGGTGAGCCTCGACCTTCTTGTCCTGATGGCCGGTATGGTCTGCAACCCGAAGACTACGGAAATAGCCCGTATGATCCACGCTGACATCGACACGGACGGCTTCCTCCGCAGCCGCAACAACATTTATAATATAATGGAGAGCGACAGGCCCGGCATATTCCTCGCCGGGACCTGCACCGGCACCAAGACCGTCCCCGAGACGGTCGCCGAAGCGCGCGCCGCAGTCCTTTCTATCCACAACTACCTTAGCAGATGACAGATTTCGGTTTCACAAGGGCCAAGAGCTCGACCGTCAACCTCGACGAAGTCGATACCTCGCTGTACCGCAGGATCCTGCAGGTAGAGCCGGACGTGCGCCGCTGTATGGAGTGCGGAAGCTGCAGCGCGGTATGCACCGCCGCTCCCCTGTCGGGTATGAGTGTCAGGAAAGTAATCCACGCCCTGGAAAGGGGCGTCGATATAGCGCCGATGCTCTCCGGCTGTATGCTCTGCGGCAAGTGCACGATGGTCTGTCCCCGTGGCATAAATACCCGGCATCTCATACTCTCGCTGGAGAGATACTATAAGAAGGAGGAAAAAGCATGAGACCCGATTTTCATCCTTTCGTAATCCCCTTCTGCGCCGGAATGGCGTTTGTGCTGGGCTACTGCCTTTTCGGGCTTATCCACATCCTTTTCCAGCTTCCCCGGCGCGACAGGAGGCATTTCCTTGTCTCGCTAATCAACCCGGTTACCGCCTGGAAGAACATCCGCGACATATTTCTCAACTGCCTTTTTCACGTAAAACTCTGGAAGCGTAATCCCCTCCTCGGGTATATGCACTCCAGCATAGCCTTCGGCTGGTTTATGCTCATACTTCTCGGCCACGTGGAAGTCCTCCTGTATGCTCCCGGACACCTGTCGAAGTTCTATTACCCGATATTCTTCAACTTCTTCGTCGCGAAGAGCGAGGAGACAATCGGCGGCGCCGTGCTGTTCTTCCTGATGGATTTCTTCCTTCTCGTGGTGCTCTCCGGGATCACGCTCGCCATCATAAAGAGGGTGCGTTCCCTGTGGTTCGGCATGAGAAGGACGACGCGGCCGAGCGTGCTGGATATGGTAGGCCTCTATTCCCTCTGGGCAATATTCCCCCTGAGGCTTCTCGCTGAAGGGTTTACGGCTCATATCAGCGGCGGCAGCTTCCTTATCATCCCGCTCAACTGGATAGTCCGCGGCTTCCTCGGCAACGAGGTCAATATGGTTCCGACCTGGTGGGCCTATTCGATCGCCCTCGGGGTGTTTATGTTCGTGCTTCCCTTCACGAGGTATATGCACATCCCTTCGGAAATGCTGCTGATTCCGTTCCGGAATGCAGGCCTCTGCATACGCCACCCGAGGAAAGGCTTCGCCAAAATTCAGGTTCTCAGCTGCCCGGGCTGCGGCGTCTGTATCGACGCCTGCCCGATGAGCGCCAAGAAAGCCAATATCAAGGACACGACCGTCTATCTCAACCGCCAGATCCGCAGGCGCAACGAAAAGCGCATCGAGGAAATCTCCGACAAATGCATGATGTGCGGCAAGTGCACCGCCCTCTGCCAGGTCGGTGTGGACGGTCCGCTGATCCGTCAGGCGCAGCGCTCCATGCGTAAATATGGCGTGGAAAAGGATTATTCCGCGGCCGTCTCCCCCACTCCGGTCGAAAAGGCCGAAGTGGCCTATTACGCCGGCTGTATGACGCAGCTCACCCCCGGCATATCAAGGGCCGTCGAGTCCC
>JAGCDT010000068.1 GCA_017651045.1 Bacteroidales bacterium
GGAGGCACCCACGCCGACGAACATCTCGACGAAATCGGAACCGGATATCGAGAAGAACGGAACGTCGGCCTCGCCGGCTACCGCCTTCGCGAGGAGGGTCTTACCTGTGCCGGGAGGGCCCACGAGGAGGGCTCCCTTGGGGATTTTACCGCCGAGGGCGGTGTATTTCTTGGGATTGCGGAGGAAATCGACTATCTCCATGACCTCCTCCTTCGCGCCGTAGAGACCGGCCACATCCTTGAAGGTCACCTTGGTCTTCTCATCTTTCTCGGCGAGCTTGCCCTTGGCTTTGCCCACATCGAAAGGATTGCCGCCGGGCATGCCGGGGCCGCCTCCCATATTGCGACCGAGACCGCGGAACATCCAGACCCAGAGAAGGATCATCATGATGGGCCAGAATATCCACTCGAGGACATTGCCCCAGACGCGGTCGTTGTTCTTGATCTTATAGTCTACAGGGCCGTAGGCCTCGCCTAGAGCGGCAAAACTTTCCTCCGGGTTGAATTTCTCGGAGACGAGGAAGAAGAAATGAGGAGACTTCTTCGGCACTCCTGCGGCGCCGAACCTGTCGGCGTAGCGGGAAAGGCGCTCGGGCTTGACTTTGATATAGCCCTGATAGTCGTTACGGACGAAGGTGATCTCCTCCACATCGCCCTGGGAGACCATCTGCTCCACCTCCGGCCACTCGATCTTCTGCGGATTCGAGGAGCCGCGGCTGAAGATGACGTAGCCGACTGCTACCAGGATGATGATATAGAGCCACCCCAGGTTGATGGTGAAAACCTTCGTTTTCCCACCTTTACCTTTGCTGTTTTTCTTCTGGGCCATTACTGCTCGGGATTCTTTTTCGGTGAGGGTTTTCTACGCTCCTTGTAGACCTTGCGGGGAACATCGGCCCAGAGGTCTTCCAGGCGGTAGAATTCGCGGTATTCGCGGAGGAATATATGGACAAGGATGTTGCCGTAGTCGAGGATAATCCAGAAGGCGTTCTCCTCGCCCTGCGAACGGAGAAGGACGTGGCCTTCTTCCTTCATCTTTTCCTGAATGTTGTCGGAAACGGCTGCCACCTGGGTCGTGTTGGATGCATCGCATATGACGAACCAGTCGGAGATTGCGCCGTCAATGCTCCTGAGGTCTATTGATACGACATTTTCGGCTTTTTTATCAATCGCCGCGTCGGCGATAAGACGGAGGTCGTGTGTAATCATATATTTCTTATATTTGCGCTATTCTGCAAATATAATCAAAATACTTCTCAATGGAAACAGCTGCCGAAATAATCTGGCTGGACACGGTAGATTCCACCTCTGACGAGCTCAGAAGGCGGATTCCGCATGCGGAGAATTTGACAGTTGTGGCCGCTGTGGAGCAGACCGCCGGCCGTGGACAGCGCGGCAACAAATGGCTCACCCGCCCCGGCGAGAACATCACCCTCTCCGTCCTGGTCCGCCCCGGCAACGACGGCATCCCTCCGCTTAAGGCTTCCGACGCTTTTCGCCTCACCGCCTGCACCGCCCTCTCGGTCGCAGAATACATCTCCTCAAAAGGCGTCAGGTGCTCCGTCAAATGGCCCAACGACATCTATTGCGGCGACCGCAAAATCTCCGGCATGCTCATCGAAAGCAGCATCTCAGAGGGCTACATCACGGATTCCATCATCGGCATCGGAATTAATCTCAACCAGACCGCCTTCCCCCCGGAGGTCTTCAACCCCACCTCGCTCAAAAGGATCACAGGCTCCGATTACGATATCCGCATCGAATCTGAAATCCTGGTTGGCATTCTGGTAAAGAATCTCCTCTCCTTCGACTCCTCTTCCCTCATGCCGGATTTCAACTCCAGCCTATATCGAAAAGACGGATTCTACTCCTTCACCGACTGCTCCGACGGCACCACCTTCGAAGCAAAAATCGACAAGGTCGACACCTCCGGCAAACTACATCTCACCCTTAAGAACGGCAGATCCAAGTCGTTCTCTTTCAAAGAAGTAAGCTTCATCATTTGAAATTTTGCGTTATGAAAACTAGCAGAATTTCATTTGTTTGATTGCGGCAACTCTGTCAGGAGCATTGAATACGGAACTGCCTGCTACAAGAATGTCTGCTCCGGCGCTACGTAAAGAGGCTGCGTTGGAAGGGCTGACGCCGCCGTCGACTTCGATCATGACGTGACTCTCCCCTCTTCTGAGGAGCTCGGCTTTGACGGCAGCGATCCTGTCGAGGCTCTCGGGCATGAACTTCTGGCCGCCGAAACCGGCGAAGACGCTCATAATGAGTACGAAATCAACCTCAGAGAGAAGATGGAAAATCTTTTCGACGGGGACATCAGGGTTGATGGCGATGCCGGCCTTGATGTCGTAGGAGTGGATGCGGTCAATGATGCTCTTGCTCTCATCCAGGGCGGCTTCATAGTGGAAACTCAGCATGTCGACACCGACCTTGGCGAAACGCTCGACGTATTTGCCGGGATTGACGATCATAAGATGCGCATCAAGCGGCTTTTCAGCCTTGGCAGCGATTGCCTCCACGACGGGAAATCCGAAGGAGATATTGGGCACAAATGTGCCGTCCATGACATCGAGGTGGAATATATCGGCTTCGCGGTTGACGAAATCGACATCGGCGCCGAGGTAGAGGAAGTCGGCGGAGAGCATAGAAGGGGCGATCAGCATTGCTTGCCTATGTTGAGAACCACATCGTTGAGAAGGGCGACGAACTTATCCAGGGAGGCAAGCTCAAGCTTTTCGCCGGGAGCGTGGACGCCGCGGAGGGTCGGGCCGAAGGAGATCATGTCGAGATCAGGGAACTTCTCGAGGAAGAGGCCGCACTCAAGACCGGCGTGGATCGCTTTCACGACAGGATCCTTGCCGAAGAGCTTCTTGTAGGAGGCGACGCACTCCTTGAGAATTGGAGAATCGAGGTTGGGATTCCAGCCGGGGTACTCGCCGAAGGCCTCGGTGTCGAATCCGCCAAGAAGGAGTGCTGCGTCGACTTTCTGGGCGATGGCGTGGAGCTCGGTCTTGGAAGAGCTGCGCTGGGAGGTCATGATGAGGACCTTGCCGTCGGGAGAGATCCTGATCGAAGCGAGGTTGGTCGAGGTCTCGACGAGGCCGGGGATCTCCTGGCTCATCTTGACGACACCGTGAGGACAGGCCACAAGGGTCGTGATGATGCTGATGGTGTCCTCCTCGGAGATAGGCTTGCCGGAAACGGCGACTTCTTCGCAGGAAACCTTGATGTCGGGATCGGAGATGGCGAATTCGGCGGAAAGGATCTTGCCGAAGGCGAGGAAATCCTCCTTGCTGTCCTCGAGCTCGGCGGCAGGGACGGCGATGATGGCCTCGGCCTCGCGGGCGATGGCGTTGGGCTTGTTGCCGCCGGTGATGCTGACGAGCTGATACTCGTACTGAAGCTCAGTGTAGAGGAAACGGGCGAGCTGCTGGAGAGCGTTGGCCCTCTCTTTATTGATGTCGTCGCCGCTGTGGCCGCCGATGCAGCCGTCGATACGCAGGCGGAGGCCCTTGTAGCCCTTGTTGAGAGGCTCGAAGGAGGCCTTGAGCTCGCCTTTGGTGTCGATGCCGCCGGCGCAGCCGACAAAGAGCCAGCCCTCATCCTCGGAGTCGAGGTTGATGAGGATCTTGCCGTCGAAGAAGCCTTCTTCGATGGCGAAAGCTCCGTCCATGCCGGTCTCTTCCGAAATGGTGAAGAGGCACTCGAGCTTGCCGGTCGGCATGGGGCTGTCGAGGAGGGCTAGGCAGGCGGCGATGCCGATGCCGTCGTCGGCCCCAAGGGTCTTCTCGTCGGCGACCATCCAGCCGTCACGGATTTCGTACTTGATGGGATCCTTGAGGAAATCGTGGGTGCTGCCTGCGATCTTGTCGCAGACCATATCCTGGTGGGCCTGAAGGACGATTGTCGGGAGGGCCTCCTTTCCGGGGGCTGCTTCCTTGACTATGAGGACGTTGCCGGTCTTGTCGGTGCGGCACTCAAGGGATCTTTCTGCTGCGAACTGCTGCAGGAATGAGGTCATAGGCTCTTCATGCCCGGATTCTCTCGGAATCCTGGTTATCCTTTCAAAGAAGGACAGTACAGATGCGGAATCCATATTATGGTGTTTTAGACTATTTGTCCACAGTGACGAGGAGAATCTCCTCGAGGTCCGCTACGTAGCGGCGGATCTCCTTGTCGGAGGTCATGAGGTCGGAGACGGTGCTGCAGGCGTGGAGCACAGTCGCATGATCCTTGCCGCCGAGGGCGGCGCCAATCGTGGCGAGGGAGCAGCCGGGAAGGAGATTGCGGCACTCGTACATAGCGATCTGACGGGCCTGGACAATCTGGCGCTTGCGGGTCTTGGAGAGAAGGGTGTCCCTCGTGATGTTGAAATATTCGCAGACGGACTTGATGATGCCGTCGATGCTGATGTCGGTCTGCTGCTCGCCGACGATGTCGGAGATGACCTGGTCGGCGAGGGCGACGTTGATCTCGCGGCCGGCGATAGTCGCATGAGCCATGAGGGAGATCAGGGCGCCTTCAAGCTCGCGGAAATTGGTCTTGATGCGGGTAGCGAGGTGGACGAGGACGTCGTCCGGGATGGACATTCCCTCGCGGAAACTGCGGGCGCGCAGCATGCCGAGCCTGGTCTTGAAGTCAGGACGGGTCAGCTCCACGGAAAGACCCCACTTGAACCTCGACAGAAGCCTCTCTTCGAAATCCTGCAGATCGGACGGGGCACGGTCGGAAGTGAAGACGAGCTGACCGCCGCTCTGGTGGATGTGGTTGAACACGTTGAAGAAGGTGTTCTGCGAACTCTGTCCCTTGAGCTCCTGGATGTCGTCGACGATGAGGACGTCGATCTTCATGTAGTAAGCCATGAAGGAAGGGATGATGTTGCGCTTGACCGCATCCATGTACTGGATCTTGAACTCGTTGCCCGAGACATACAGAACGATGAGATCGGGGAAACGGTCCTTTATGGCGTTGCCTATTGCCTGCGCGAGGTGGGTCTTGCCCAGACCAGGGCCGGCGTAGAGGAACAAGGGGTTGAAAGAAGTCTTTCCGGGGGCCGCGGCGATGCTGCCGCCTGCAACGATGCCCATTTTGTTGCACTCACCCTCGATGAGGGTCTCGAAGCGGTACTCAGGCTTGAGGCGGGGATCTATCTGGACCCTGTTGACCCCAGGGAAAACGAAGGGGCCGGGATTGCCGGAAGTCTGGTAGGTCGGGATGCTGACGGCTTTGTTGACCTGAATGGTCCCTGAAGAGGCAGGGAAGGACATCCCGGGAGCCGACGTGACGGGCTTGACGAAATAGATGAGACGGGCGTCGGCCCCGATGACTCTGCGGAGAGTCTTCTTGAGGACGTCGAGGTAGGTCTCCTCTATATATTCGCGTACGAAATCGGAAGGCACTTCGACGGTCAGGCACGAACCCTCGAGGCTGATAGGGCGGATCTGGGTAAACCAGGTGTTGAACTGCCGCGGATCGATGATGTCACCAATGATGCGGAGACAGTTGTCCCATACGTCGATATGTCTTTCTTTTTCTGTCATCTTGAATGAGTAACCCGAAATGGGTTGTGCAAAGATGGGGAAAAAAAAGAGATAAAAAATTTTTTTTGCTATTGCATTTTAAATATTTTTTGCTTTCCTAAATATTTGAGGTATCCTCAAACACTTTAGGCGCAAGTGACTGAGCAATAGCGAGTTACAAGGATTCGGCGAAAACCCGATGTGCCTCTCACCTATCTAGAACGGTCTTTCCATCTTCGGCTTTCACGAAGAAAGAATCCGGAAAAATTTTCTTAAGTCGTTGATAACTTTTTTTCGCCTCCTCCCTGTCTGTTGAAAAGCCAACAAGATAGCGGTTGATCTTGGCGCCTTCGACCATGTAAAATTTCTCCCCCTTGAAAAAAGGATCGTCTTCTTTGAGCTTCTTTCCGATGGCCAGCACCTGGGTCCCGTAGACCGGACCGTCGGGCTTGACGGCGTCGTCTTTCTTCGGCTCCGGCTTAGTCTCCGGTTTTGCCTCGGGCTTGGCTTCAGGCTTCGGCTGAGCCTGGGCCTGAGCCTGCGACGAGGAGCCGGTGGAGCCGCCGCCGTCGTAGCGCTTCTTGAAAGCCTTGAATGCCATGAAAATGCCTTCTGCGATGCCGTCGATGCCCTCTTCGGTGCGAAGCGCCGCGAGATCGTCGGGGTTGCTGATGAAGCCGCACTCGATCAGGACAGCCGGCATGGTCGTCCTCCAGAGGACCCAGAACGGGTCCTGAGAGACTCCCCTGCTGTTTTTGATGGGGCCGCCCTTCATCGAACGCTCCACATCCTCGGCGAACTCGAGGCTGTGGCCGAGGTGGGCGCTCTGCATGAGCGAGAAGAAGATATAGGACTGCTCGTCGGAAGGGTCGAAGCCCTGATATTTGGTCTTGTAGTCGTCTTCAAGAAGGATCACAGAGTTCTCCCTCTTGCAGAGTTCGAGGTTCTTCGAGAAAAGGTCGTTGCCCTTTTTGGAGGACTGGCCGAGGCAATGGACAGAGAAGCCGTTGGCGGCGGTGCCGGTCCCTGTCGCATTGATGTGGACGCTGATGAAGAGGTCGGCGTTATTGTTATTGGCGACGTCGGCGCGGCCGCTGAGGGTCACGTAGGTGTCGTCCTCACGAGTGAGGATGGTCTTGACGTCGGCGAAATCTGCGGCGATCTTTGCAGAAAGGCTCTTGGAGATGGCAAGGGTGAGATCCTTCTCATAGGTCTTGCCGTCACGGCTCACGCAGCCGGGGTCGTGACCACCGTGGCCGGGGTCGATGACAACGGTTGAAAGATGGATACCTCCATCGGCCCTGGAAGGGACCGGGGCGAGCAGCACGAGAATTGCAGCAAAAAGTGTCGCAGACAGCTTCATTTGGGCCGTTTTTTGTTAATGCCTGAAATAATTAGTATTTTTGCCGTTTGCAAAAATAATAAAAAAATCTTAGGCACCGACCTTTGAAAGGAAAAGTCCTTAAATATCTCCTCGCATTACTGGTGATTTTATCGCTGGCAGAGCCTTGCGTCTTTGCCCAGCGTGGAGGTCGTCGTGCCCGCGGCAGGAGGAATTCCACGACCCTGGTGGACTCCACCCTCCAGGACCTTCCCGACTCGGTGCGCGCAGTGAGGGATTCCATAGCGAGGGCCGATTCACTGTTCCGGGCCGACTCCCTTGCGATGCTCAGCAAGAGCTCTCTCGAGCGTC
Source organism: Bacteroidales bacterium (assembly GCA_017651045.1). GTDB lineage: Bacteria > Bacteroidota > Bacteroidia > Bacteroidales > UBA932 > Cryptobacteroides. The sequence goes on from JAGCDT010000068.1 coordinate 7,221, forward strand.
CTGCATTCTCCACCGCAAAGGACTCCATCATCGAAGTGTTCTCCGACGGACAGCGCAAGATCTACTACTACGGCGACGTCACCGTCAACTACAAGGACATGAAGCTGACCGCCGACTACATGGAGTACGACATGAACACCGGCACCGTCTTCGCCAAGGGCACCTACGACGAGGTCAACGACGAGTGGAAGGGGCAGCCGGTCATGGAGCAGGGCGGCAAGACCTACAAGATGGAGACC
>JAGCDT010000069.1 GCA_017651045.1 Bacteroidales bacterium
ATAACGTAGAGCAGTACATAGAGAGCTGCTGCAGAAGCGTTTTTTCCCAGACCTACGACAATATCGAAGTCATCATCGTCAATGACGGGACTCCGGACCATTCCATAGAGATTGTCGAAAATATGCTTGCCGGCGAATTTGCCGGCATTAAGCCCCGCGTCAAGATAATCAATCAGGAGAACCAGGGACTGCCCGGTGCGAGGCGCACGGGTCTCGCCCACGCCACCGGTGAGTATCTGATCCAGTTCGACCCGGACGACCGGCCTTCCCGCAGGATCATAAAGAAGATGGTCGCCGCCGCCGTAAAGGAAGATGCCGATATGGTGATTTGCGGCTACTACAACGTCTATAAATTCTGGAAGGTCCCGCGCCGTGAGAAATACTACCCAGACAAGATGCTGATTCTCGACGCGATGTTTTCCCATAAGCATTTCAGGGCGTTCGTTTGGAACAAGATGGTCCGCCGCAGCCTTTATGACGAGAAGTCCTTTATGTTCCCACGCTTCTTTATGTGCGAGGACCTGGTACTGATGTCACAGTTCATCCTGAGGGCGGACAAGATCGTCTATATCAAAGACAAACTGTGTAATTACAAGAAGACACGCATGTCTACCCTTCCTGAAGAAGTGCGCAGGAAAAGGGTACGCGAAGTATTCACCAACGAAACCGACCTGTGGGAATTCCTTGAAAAGAGCGGAGACAATCCTCTTGCCCCCATCAGGGAGAGCTTAATGATCCAGTTGGCGTGGATGGTATACTGCTGGGATATTCAGGATATGCTGAAAGACCATCCCTACATCATGGAATGCGTCAACAATCTTCCAATAGACCCGAATTACAGCCTGGATGTCAAGAGACAGGCGGAGCTCAAGGAGATGATCAAAAACAACGGGAAGAAGAAAAAGAAGAATTGAGAATCGCCTACTGCATACATTCCCTGCACAATTCCGGCGGGATGGAGAGGGTGCTTACAATCAAGGCTAACGCCCTGTCCGCGCTTCCGGAATGCGAAGTCCATATCATAGCATACGGCCTCAAGGGAAGGAAGCCATACTTCCCGCTCGAGCCGGCAGTCGTGCTCCACGACCTCGGCATCAACGAGCGAATACGCCCCTTCACCTTCCGGAGAAAACTGTCCGAAACGCTGAAGGATATACGGCCCGAAGTGACCATCGGTCTTTCGGGAGCGGAGCTTAGTTTTCTCCCGGACATCGACGACGGCAGCGCAAAGATAGCCGAGTTCCATTTCTCCCATGAGAAATTCTTCCTCAAATACGGACGTTCACCCTTAGGACGGACGTATGCCGCCTGGAGGACACGACGTCTTGAAAATATGGCCTCCCGGCTCGACAGGTTCGTTGTGCTTACAAAGGAGGACAAGGAGAGCTGGATCGGCGCCGTCCCTCAGACCGTCCAGATCTACAATCCGCTGACCTTCGTCTCGGAGCAGAAGGCCTCCCTTGAGGAAAAACGCTGCATCGCCGTCGGGCGGCTCGTGTATCAGAAGAATTTCTCCGACCTTATCAAGGCATGGGCTATCGTCGCAAAGGAGTGTCCTGACTGGAAGCTGGACATCTTCGGGGACGGACCATTCAGGAAAAGCCTCGCCGCAGAGATTTCCGCGGCCGGCCTGGAAGGCACCGTCCGTCTTATGGGGCGCACGTCAAACGTCTGCGAGGAGATGCTCGCATCATCCTGCCTTGCGATGTCTTCCAGATATGAAGGATTCCCCATGACGCTGCTGGAGGCCGCCGAGACAGGGCTCCCTATGGTGAGCTATTCCTGTCCCAAGGGCCCGTCCGAGATCATTCAGGACGGGGTGAACGGCTATCTGCTCACGCCGGGGGATGTCGACGCTTTGGCAGAACGGATTATCTCGATTATCAAGGATACGGAGCGCCGTAAGGAGATGGGGTGGCAGGTCTCGCTCTCTGCGAAAGCCTTCACTCTCGATAAGATTATCTCGCAGTGGATGAGCCTCTTCGCTGAGCTCAGCCGCGGGAAAAGCGGTAACTGAAGCGCCAGGCGGCCGATTCGCCTTTCCTGACCGAAAGCGGCACATACGGCTCCGGGCATGCGACCCGGGGATTGGACCAGAAGACAAGATGGTCCAGCGGCCTGTCGCCGAGGACATCCACCCTATACTCCCCTTCCGTCACACTGAACTCGCAGGAGGTCTCCCCGTCGGCGTTATGGACGTCGCCGCAGTAGACCGAACTGCCCGGGGCGACCTCATCCGTAAACTCTATCGCGCGAGGGCTGAATCCCACAGTGTCATAGATGCTGCGCCAGTGCCCGGCAGGGCGCCAGGGGAAGCGGATGCTGCGGGACGGCCCGACCGGGGCACCGCCGAAAGTGAGGAAATTGTGGTTATAGAAAAATCCTTCCAGGGGACGGTCCGCCTCCCATTCGAGGCGGTGAAAAACCTCAAGACGGCCGCAGTCCTGCAGGGATATCTCCTTGACATAGCGATAGAAGCCCTCGAGGCGGTGCTCGTAGCGGACGCTCTCCGGACCGGCCTCAACCTTCCATTCGCCCGGAACGACTATTTCATACAGATGGAACCAGTCGTACGGCGCATCGTCCGGCCGGCGGAGAAGGCCCACTCCCGGCTTGCAGAAAAGCGCGCCGGGAGCGACTCCTTCAAAATTCACCGTGACGAACTCCTCGGAAAGGCCGCAGACGTGGTCGTGGGTCAGCGGGTCGGAGCCCGTGAACCACTCGTCGGCGAAGACATACCCGTCCATGACTATGCGGCGGAATACGCCGGCGTGGTCGAAACGGGTGCCCCGGTAGTATTCACCGGGGCTGCAAAGCTCAACGAGGAGGCCGTCTTTCTCTAAGGAAAGCATCAGGCCGGATCGTTCTCGTAGCCGTCCCTGAGGCAGGTCTTATGGACGCGGATGGGCTCCTTGCAGAGATTGATGATCTCGTATTTGCCCATATCGGCAGGGACGCAGGCTATCTCCATGAAATCGAGGTCGAAGAAGCGATCCGGATGCTCGATGCTGCGGATGCGCACATGGTCGCCGTCGACGAGGGTGAGCACGTGGAACTTCTCACCCTTGGTGTCCTGCTCGCACCTGGTCTCGAACTCCAGGCGACGGAGCGAGAAGTAGACCTGAGGGTTCTCGCCGAGGATGTACTCCTCCCAGCCCTCGCCCTTGTCGGCGAGACGGGGCTTCTGCACTATGTACTCGGGGCTCTCAGGATTGTGGATCTCGCTGTAGCGGCGGTCCTGGCGGACGTTGAGCTCGCCGAGATGGGTGTGGATCGGACGCTGCTTGCCGTCGAAATCGAGGCGCAGGTAGTCGTACATCTTGTAGGTGTAGCTGCCGATCGTGAGCGAGCCGATCTCCAGGATCACCTGGTTGCGGCCGCTGGAGTGGATGGTCCCGGCGGGAAGCATCACCTGCAGGCCCGGCTTG
>JAGCDT010000070.1 GCA_017651045.1 Bacteroidales bacterium
AGGAGCCGGCCAATTCGGCGTTGTCTGATTCTACCTTCCAGAACCCGAGGCCCGTGTTCTTTTTGTTGTCCTTGTTGCAGGAGACAAAAAGCATTGCAAGCGCTATGGCTGCCAGAGTGATTGTGATAAATCTTTTCATAATAGTCGGATTTAGTTATCGTTGCAAGTTAGTGATTTTTTAACAAATCCTCGGGATGTCGGCTTCATTTTAACCCATAAAATTTATCCAGACACTAAAAAAGACCGATCACTCGGTCTTTTTTGTGGTCCCTGTAGGGCATGATCCTACGACCCCCTGATTATGAGTCAGATGCTCTAACCAACTGAGCTAAGGGACCCGTTCGCGGGTCACTGCCTGAAGCGGTGACACCGCAAAGATAGCAATAATTTAAATACTACTGTCAGACTTTGATTTCGACCTCGACGCCGGCGGGGAGTTCGAGCTTCATGAGAGCGTCGACGGTCTTCGCGTTGGAGTCGTCGATGTCGAGAAGACGGACATAGGAGTCGAGTTCAAACTGCTCGCGGGACTTCTTGTTGACGAAGGTCGAGCGGTTGACGGTGAAAATCTTCTTCGAGGTGGGAAGAGGAATGGGACCATTGACCTTTGCACCTGTAGATTTTACCGTGTCAACGATGCGCGCGGAGGACTTGTCCACAAGAGCGTGATCGAAAGACTTGAGTTTGATTCTGATTTTCTGGCTCATATTGGTAATCTTTTTTACTTTTTCTTAAACATTACTCGTCGTCTGAGAAGTGGCGGTAGCCGCTCTTCTCAACGATGTCTTTGGCAAGATTTGAAGGGACTTCTGCATAGTGGTCGAACGTCATGGTGCTGGTCGCGCGGCCGGAGGAGAGCGTCCTGAGGACGGTCACATAGCCGAACTGCTCGGCGAGCGGGACGAAGGCCTTGACTATGCGGGCTCCGTTGGAAGCGGAGTCCATTGCGACGATCTGCCCGCGGCGGCGGTTGAGGTCGCCTACGATGTCGCCCATGTAATCTTCGGGAGTGACCACTTCGAGGGACATGATCGGCTCCAGGAGAACGGGGTGTGCCTTGGGGCAGCCGTGGCGGAACGCCATGCGGGCTGCGAGCTCGAAGGAAAGCTGGTCGGAGTCTACCGGGTGGTAGCTTCCGTCGAGCAGCCTGACCTTGAGCGAGGGCACTTCATAGCCGGCAAGTACGCCGTTGGCCATAGCGGCCAGGAATCCCTTCTCCACGGAGGGGACGAATTCCTTGGGTACGTTGCCGCCCTTGACCTCGTTCTCAAACTGGAGGCCGACGTGTCCTTCATCAGCGGGAGAGATCTCCACGATGATGTCCGCGAATTTACCGCGGCCGCCGGTCTGCTTCTTGAAGACCTCACGCAGCTGCGTGCTGGTCGTGATGGCCTCCTTGTAGTTGACCTGCGGGGCTCCCTGGTTGATGTCCACTCCGAACTCACGGCGGAGACGGTCGACGATGATGTCGAGGTGGAGCTCACCCATACCGCTGATGACGGTCTGGCCGGTCTCGTTGTCGGACTTGACCGTGAAGGTCGGGTCTTCCTCGGAGAGCTTGCCGAGAGCGATCGCGAGTTTGTCAAGATCCTGCTGGGTCTTGGGCTCGACGGCGATGCCGATCACGGGATCGGGGAACTCCATCGACTCGAGAACGATAGGGTGAGACTCGTCACAGATAGTGTCGCCGGTGCGGAGGTCTTTGAAACCGACCGCGGCGCAGATGTCGCCAGCCTCCACGAAATCGATGGGGTTCTGGTGGTTGGAGTGCATCTGGTAGAGTCTGGAGATCCTTTCGTTCTTGCCGGTGCGGGTGTTGTGGACATAGGAGCCGGAATCGATCCTTCCGGAATAGACCCTCAGGAAAGCGAGACGTCCGACGAACGGATCGGTCGCAATCTTAAAGACGAGGGCGCTGAAAGGCTCGTTGTTGTCGGGACGGCGCTCGATCTCGGCCCCGGTCCTGGGGTGGACCCCCTTGACCGAGCCCTTGTCGAGCGGAGAAGGAAGGAAACGCATCACACAGTCGAGGAGGAACTGGACACCTTTATTCTTAAAGGAGGAACCGCAGCAGGCAGGGACAATCTTCATGGAGATAGTGCCCTTGCGCAGAGCGCCGACGATTTCTTCTTCGGTGAGGGTGTCGGGGTCGTCGAAATACTTGTCCATCAGGGAGTCGTCGCACTCGACGGCGGTCTCGATGAGCACCGTACGGGCGCTCTCGGCCTCCGCGCGGAGTTCGGCGGGGATTTCCTTGATTTCAAAGTTGACGAGTTCCTCGGACGAGTTGTAGTAGATGGCCTTCATCGACAGGAGGTCGATAAGTCCTTCGAACTGGTCTTCGGCTCCGATAGGGAGACAGACTGGAACTGCGTTGGCGCCGAGCTTGTTCTTGATCTCCTCGACACATGCGAGGAAGTCGGCACCGACGCGATCCATTTTGTTGACATAGGCGATCTTGGGCACGCCATACTTGTCCGCCTGACGCCATACGGTCTCCGACTGCGGCTGAACACGGCCGACAGCGCAGAACGTAGCGATCGTACCATCCAGCACACGGAGGGAACGCTCGACTTCGACGGTGAAATCCACGTGGCCGGGAGTATCGATCAGGTTGATCTGATACTTCTGCCCGGCGAACGGCCAGAAGGCGGTGGTCGCAGCGGAGGTGATGGTGATACCCCTCTCCTGCTCCTGGACCATCCAGTCCATAGTGGCCGCGCCCTCGTGGACCTCTCCCATCTTGTGAGTCTTCCCCGTGTAGTAGAGGATACGCTCCGACGTGGTGGTCTTTCCGGCATCGATGTGGGCCATGATGCCGATGTTGCGCGTGTATTTAAGATCCCTTACTGCCATGCAGAATGCCGTTTAGAAGCGGAAGTGTGCAAATGCCTTGTTGGCTTCAGCCATTCTGTGCATGTCTTCCTTGCGCTTGAATGCACCACCTTCGTTGTTGTAGGCGGCGACGATCTCGGCGCAAAGCTTTTCGGCCATAGAGTGTCCTGCTCTCTTGCGGGCGAAGGATATCATATTCTTCATCGAGACGGAAATCTTCCTTTCAGGACGTAACTCTGTCGGCACCTGGAAGTTGGCACCACCGATACGGCGTGACTTGACCTCGACCTGAGGGGTCACGTTCTCGAGTGCTTTCCTCCAAATATCGAGAGGAGCCTTGTCAGAATCTTTCATCTTCTCGCCTACCATGTCAATGGCATCGTAAAAAATAGAATACGCGATACTCTTCTTTCCCTGGAGCATAAGGTTGTTCACGAAACGTGTAACCATCACGTCGTGGAACTTGGGATCCGGAAGTAGAATCCTCTTTTTAGGCTTCGCTTTTCTCATTGGAAATAAAAATTAAGGTGAATTACTTCTTAGATTTCTTCGGCCTCTTGGCGCCGTAGAGAGAACGGGACTGGGTCCTGCCATCTACGCCAGCAGTGTCCAAAGCTCCTCTAAGGATGTGGTAGCGTACACCGGGAAGGTCTTTGACACGGCCTCCGCGAACGAGCACGATGGAGTGCTCCTGGAGGTTGTGGCCCTCGCCCGGGATGTAGGCATTGACCTCATTGGCGTTGGAAAGACGTACACGGGCAACCTTCCTCATTGCGGAGTTAGGTTTCTTAGGGGTCGTCGTGTAGACCCTGAGGCATACGCCACGCTTCTGGGGGCAAGCATCCAGTGCGCGCGACTTACTTTTTACAGAAATGGTCTCGCGCCCTTTGCGAACTAACTGTTGAATTGTGGGCATAAATAATTGTAAATCTATAATTTATGTTTATTTCCCCAAAAATTTGGGGCTGCAAATATACGAATTTTGCCGGAATTAACAAAGTTTTCAACAATCTTTGATTATATTTGTGGATAATCAGTTACGACGTTATGAAACCTATCGACCTCACCGTTATGGCAATAGCTCTTGCCGCGACCGTCTCCTGCGGCACATCCTACCCCCAGGCCCCTAAAGACGACACCACCGACGTATATTTCGGCACCGAAGTGAAGGACCCCTTCCGTCCCCTGGAGGACGAGGTGGCTCCGGCGACTATCGACTGGATCCACGCTGAAAACGCCCTGACCGACGCATATTTCAAAAAGCTGAAGATCCGCGGCCCCATCTATGACCGACTTCTTCAAGTGGTCAACTATGAGAAGGTCGGGACCCCGTCCAGACACAAGAACGGCAAGTGGTACTTCTACCGCAACGACGGCCTTCAGAACCAGAGCGTCCTCTATGAAAGCGACGCTCCTGACGGAGAGGCCCGCGTGCTCCTCGATCCCAACGCCCTCAGCGAGGACGGGACCGTGGCCCTCAAAGGCACCTGGTTCTCCAAGGACTGCAAGTATATGGCTTATGCCGTATCGCGCAGCGGAAGCGACTGGCAGGAGTTCTACGTGATGGATGTAGAGAGCCGCAAGCTCCTCGACGACCACATCCTCTGGTCGAAATTCTCCCTTGCCGCATGGCATGGCGACGGCTTCTACTACGGCGCCTATGACGCTCCGGAAGAGGGCCGCGAGTACAGCTCGGTCAACGAGTGCCATAAGATCTATTACCATAAGATCGGCACCCCTCAGTCGGAAGACAAGCTCTTCTATGTCAACCCCGACCAGCCGAAGCGCTTCTACGAGGTCTTCACCAACGAGGAAGAGACCATGATGTTTATGTATGAGGATGGCGAGGATGTCGGCAATAACCTTTATGTAAAGGATCTGACGAAGAAGGATGCCCCCTTCGTGCAGATGACCCCCGACATGAAGTCCAGGGTCTCATTCGTGGAATCGGACGGCAATCTGATATATCTTCTCACCAACATGGATGCCCCTTGCTACAGGCTGGCGGTCGCTGACATCTGCAATCCGAAGTGGACGGAATGGAAAGACCTTGTGCCAGAGACGGATGCGGTGCTTGAGTCCGCGCTTTTCGTCGGCGACAAGCTTATTCTCGACTACAGCAGGGATGCTTCCACTCACGCGTATCTTTGTTATAAGGACGGGTCCGATCCGCAGGAGATTGCCCTCCCCGGCATCGGCAACGCCTATTTCAACGGCAAGAAGGGCGAAGACTGGTGCTTCTATTCGTTCAGCTCATTCACCGTTCCCGGGTCTGTATATTCCTTTGATATAAAGAATTCCGAGAGCAAGCTGTTCAGGAAGCCTTCGACGGATTTCGACCTTTCTGGCCTTGAGACCCGCCAGGTGTTCTTCCCCAGCAAGGATGGCACGATGATCCCCATGTTCATCACATGCCGTAAAGATGCGCCTCTTGACGGGAGCAACACCGTCTATCTCTACGGCTACGGCGGATTCGCTATCTCTCTCCTTCCGTCGTTCTCGGCGAGCAGGGTTCCTTTCCTGGAAAAGGGCGGAATCTACGTCCAGGTCAACCTGCGCGGCGGTTCGGAATATGGCGAAAAGTGGCATGAGGCCGGCACCAAGATGAACAAGGAGAACGTCTTCGACGATTTCATCGCCGCGGCCGAGTGGCTGATCGACAATGGTTATACTTCGAAAGAGAAGCTCGCCATCGTTGTCGGCTCCAACGGCGGCCTGCTCGTCGGAGCGTGGATGACAAAGCGCCCGGACCTCTTCGCGGTAGCCGTTCCTGAGGTCGGTGTTATGGATATGCTCCGCTACCACAAGTTCACCATCGGCTGGAACTGGGCTCCGGACTACGGCACGAGCGAGGATTCGCCCGAGATGTTCCGCTACCTGTATGGATATTCCCCGCTCCATAATATTCACGAGGGGGTATCCTATCCGGCCACGCTGATCACGACGGCCGACCACGACGACAGGGTGGTCCCGGCCCATTCCTTCAAGTTCGCCGCCAGGCTGCAGGAATGCACGACCGGCGAGAAGCCCGCGCTCATCCGTATTGACACCAAGGCGGGTCACGGCGGCGGCAAGCCACTGTCGAAGGTGCTCGAGGAGCAGGCGGACATCTATGCGTTCATTATCCACAACACAGGGATGTAGAATTTCGTATCTTTGCAGGATATGATGACATTCGGAAGAATATTCAAAGTCTCCGTTTTCGGAGAATCACACGGGCCGGCCGTGGGCGTCGTCATCGACGGCGTGCCTCCGGGCCTTGCCCTTTCGGCAGAAGATTTCAAGGCCGACATAGACCGCCGCAGAAGCGGAGCGCCCGGGACCACTCCCCGCAAGGAGGCCGACGTTCCGGAGTTCCTCTCCGGCGTGTACGAAGGCCACACAACGGGTTCGCCCCTCACGATTATTTTCCGCAACTCCGACACCCGTTCGGAGGATTACGCCTCCTTCAGGGATGAGCCTCGCCCGGGCCACGCCGACTATGTGGCCGACGTCAAGTTCGACGGGTTCAACGACCCCAGGGGCGGCGGGCACTTCTCGGGAAGGCTGACGCTTCCGGTTGTCGCCGCAGGCGTGGTGGCTAAGAAATATCTCGCCGAGGCGCTTGAGGAGCAGTTCTCCGTTGAGGCCTCTCTGAAGGAAATCGGCGGAAGCGCCGATGCCGAGGCCTGGGACGGGCTCATCGCTGCAGCTGCAGAGGATGGCGACTCCCTCGGCGGAGTGGTCGAATGCCGGGTTGGCTGGCTTCCTGTCGGGCTTGGAGAGCCGTTCTGGGACAGCGTCGAATCGCTCGTGTCCCATGCCATATTCTCCATCCCGGGAGTGCGCGGCATCGAATTCGGCGACGGATTCGCCGCAGCCGCGATGAAGGGCAGCGAGCACAACGACCCGTTCCCCCTGACGCCGTCGAAAAACGGCGCAGGCGGGGTCAACGGAGGTCTCGCCAACGGCAATCCGCTCGTGTTCCGCGTGGCTTTCAAACCGACTTCCAGTATACGTAAAGGCGGTGTCCCCGGACGTCATGACGTCTGCATTGCACTGAGGGCGCCGGTGGTGGTGGAGGCGATGGCTTCTATAGTCCTCGCCGACCTTTTGAGGGTGATGTAGCGTATGCGGAAAAAGGACGAAATATTGGAGCAGTTCACCTCTTCCCAGTATAAGGAGGGGTTTGTGACCGATGTGGAGCAGGAGTTCGTCCCGAAGGGTCTCAACGAGGAGATCATCCGCACCATATCCCGAATTAAAGGTGAGCCGCAGTGGCTGCTGGACTTCCGTCTTGACGCGTTCCGCAAATGGCAGAAGATGGAGATGCCCACCTGGGGTCATCTCGAGCTGCCTCCGATCGATTTCCAGGACATTATCTATTACGCCGCCCCGAAGAAAGATTCGGAGAGGCCGAAGGAGATAGATCCCAAGCTTCAGGAGACTTTCGACAAACTCGGCATTCCGCTCAAGGAGCGTGAAGTACTCGCCGGGGTTGTGGCTGTGGACGCCGTGTTCGACTCAGTGTCGGTCACGACGACCTTCCGCAAGACGCTCGCCGAGAAGGGCATCATATTCTGCTCCTTCTCGGAAGCCGTGCGCGAGCACCCGGATCTCGTCCGAAAGTACCTCGCGACTGTGGTCCCCTCCGGCGACAACTACTTCGCGGCCCTCAACAGCGCGGTCTTCAGCGACGGCTCCTTCTGCTATATCCCGAAAGGGGTGCGCTGCCCGATGGAGCTGTCGAGCTATTTCCGCATCAATGCCCGCGGCACTGGGCAGTTCGAAAGGACTCTCATCGTGGCCGATGAAGATTCATACGTGAGCTATCTGGAAGGATGTACGGCTCCTATGCGCGATGAGCAGCAGCTCCACGCCGCGGTGGTCGAGATCATCGTGGAGAAGGGCGCCGACGTCAAATACAGCACGGTCCAGAACTGGTACCCCGGCGATGCCGAGGGCAGGGGCGGCATCCTCAACCTCGTGACCAAGCGCGGCCTTTGCCGCGGCGAGGGGAGCCACCTCAGCTGGACCCAGGTCGAGACTGGGTCGGCCATCACCTGGAAATATCCCTCCACGATACTCCGTGGCGACAATTCGTCGTCGGAGTTCTATTCCGTGGCTGTCACCAACAATCTGCAGCAGGCCGACACTGGGACGAAGATGATCCACCTCGGCCGCAACACTCGGAGCCGCATCGTCTCGAAGGGCATATCGGCGGGCCGCAGCCAGAACAGCTACCGCGGCCTCGTCGCGATGGGCCGAGCCGCCCTCGGAGCCCGCAACTACTCGCAGTGCGACAGCCTCCTGATAGGCTCGAAGTGCGGTGCCCACACTTTTCCTGTCATCAAGAATTCCTGCCCTTCCGCAGTTGTGGAGCACGAGGCTACGACCTCCAAGATCAGCGAGGACCAGCTCTTCTACTGCAACCAGCGCGGCATCCCTCCAGAGGAGGCCGTCGGCCTTATCGTGGGCGGATATGCAAGGGAAGTGCTCTCCCGGCTCCCCATGGAGTTCGCCGTGGAGGCGCGTAAATTATTATCGGTATCACTTGAAGGATCTGTGGGATGATTTCGTGGATAGACATAGTGACATCAGTGCTGGGCCTCACGACGGTGGTCCTGGCAGGTCGCAACTCGAAGTACAACTTCTGGGTCGGCTACCTCTACACGGCCGCCCTGTTCGTGATGTTCCTCGACAAGAACCTCTACGCTTCGCTGCTCCTGCAGCCCGTGTCGCTCGCCATAAACATACTCGGCCATTATCGCTGGACCCATCCGCGCGAGGATGAACGCAGCGCAGAAGACGCTTCCAGGCTCAAGGTGTCGATGCTTTCGTGGGTGGAGCGTGGACTTGCCGTCGCGGCGGTGCTGGTGGTGGCCCTGCTCTGGGGATGGCTCCTTGACAGGATGTTCCCCGCGGATCCTCACCCGTATCTCGACAGCTGCGTGACGGTGCTTATCCTTATGGCCCAGCTGCTGTCCGCACTCAAGAAGTGGGACTGCTGGATCGCATGGCTGCTTGTCAACATTGCCCAGATTATCCTCCACATCAGCATCGGCAACATTTTCATGCCGATAGTCTGCGGGCTCTACCTCCTCAACGGGCTGTGGTCACTCTCGACCTGGGTCCGCCTTTACAAGAAAAACAGTTAGACTATGGATATACTTCTTGATATTAAGAATCTTCACGCCTCGGCCGGGGATAAGGAAATCCTCCACGGGGTCGACCTTACCATCCGTCGCGGGGAGGTTCACGCCATAATGGGCCCCAACGGCGCCGGAAAGAGCACCCTGTCGGCCGTGCTTTCCGGCAAGCCGGACTACACGGTAACCGGTGGCAGCGTCACCTTCGCCGGAGAGGACCTCCTCGCGATGAGCCCCGAGCAGCGCAGCTGGGCGGGCCTTTTCCTTTCCTTCCAGTATCCTGTGGAGATTCCCGGGGTCACCATTTCGGCCTTCATGAAGGCGGCGCTCGAGGCGCGCAGGAAGGCCGCCGGCCAGGAAGAGCTTTCCGCCGCGGATTTCCTCAAGCTTATGAAGGAGAAGATGGCGTTCGTGGGGATGGATCCTTCCTTCTCGAAACGGGCGGTCAATGCCGGATTTTCCGGAGGCGAGAAGAAAAGGGCCGAGATATTCCAGATGGCGATGCTCTCGCCGGTGCTGTCGATTCTCGACGAGACTGACAGCGGCCTTGACGTGGATGCACTCAAGATAGTCTCCGACGGAGTCAACGCCATGCGTTCTCCGGAAAAGTCTACCATAATTATTACACATTACCGCAAACTCCTCGAGTATGTGCGCCCCGACAAGGTCCACATCCTCAAGGCCGGGCGCATTGTCCGCTCCGGCGGGGAGGAGCTGGCCGACGAGATTGAGTCCGAAGGCTTCGACAAATTCTGACGATGGGACACGGTAGATACATAGAGCCGCCTGCAGCGCAATATGTCCTTGGAGCGGGGGAGAAACTCGCTCTCGAGTTCTCCGTGATGCCCGGCGAGTCCCGCGACATCGACATCTCAGTCGACCTGGCTGGCAAAGGGGCTGAGTTTTCGCTGTGCGGATTCTACATCCTCGGCCGTGACGAGAGGTTGAACATAAAGGTCCGGGTCCACCACAAGGCCCCGGGCTGCAGCTCGTCACAGGTCGTCAACGGAGTCGCCGGCGGAGAAGCGCTTGTCCGCTTCGACGGACGTATCATCGTCGCTCCCGGGTCCGACGGCACGGACGCCTCGCAGACCAACCGCAACGTCGTCGTGTCCGACTCCGCGAGGGTTGAGACCACCCCGCAGCTGGAGATATACGCCGACGACGTGAAATGCTCCCACGGAGCG
>JAGCDT010000004.1 GCA_017651045.1 Bacteroidales bacterium
CTCGCAGGTACCGAGCGCGGTATCACCGAGCCCACCCCGACCTTCTCAGCCTGCTTCGGCCAGGCCTTCCTTGAACTCCACCCGACCAAGTATGCCGAGGAGCTCGTAAAGAAGATGAAGAAGAGCGGCGCCAAGGCCTACCTCGTGAACACCGGCTGGAACGGCACAGGCAAGCGTATCTCCATCAAGGACACCCGCGGACTCATCGACGCCATCCTCAACCACTCGATCGACAAGGCCCCCGTCAAGCAGATACCTTTCTTCGACTTCACGGTCCCGACCAAGCTCGAAGGAGTCGATCCAGGCATCCTCGATCCCCGCGACACCTACGCCGATCCCAAGCAGTGGGAGGAGAAAGCGAAAGACCTCGCCGGCCGCTTCATCAAGAATTTCGTCAAGTACGAATCCAACCGCGCCGGAAAGGCCCTCGTCAAGGCCGGTCCGAAGCTTTAGGCTTCGAACGCGAGTAAAAAAGCCATCTTCCTCGCTTTCTTTCTGCTGACAAGGAAAGGGGGAAGAGCAAGATAGAAGCACATCTTCCTGAGTCCGGGAGTGAAATTGCTCTTGCCAAATGCGAGGGACAGGCTCATTTTCGTGTAGGCCCAGTTGTATTTGACTGGGTGATAGATCAGGTCGGGCTTTTTCGCCCAGATCAGGTAATCTGCGATATCCTCGATGTTCTCCCTGTTATAGATCGGCATCTTGGGGAAACATTCTTTGTAATAGGAAAGCATCGTCAGCGGGCTCCTGTCGGAAGAAAACTTGTCGCTCATAAACGAGCCCTCACGGACTGTGTATAAATATGTGATATCAAAACAGAAGGCGACGGATTCGATCTTGGAGGCATTGGTGAAACGCCAGTGTTCGTCTTCGTGCCAGGAGCCCCCGTTGAACCACATATTCTCCCCTATGAAGAGGTCGCGGCGGATCAGCTTGTTCCATACCGTAACGGGGATGGAAGTGTCATAATGGGCGTGGATGAACTGCGTGAATATCCACTCTCTGTCGGCGGAATACTCCGGAAATCCGCAGGTCGAAATGTCCATCCAGTCGTAAGAGGGATGGTGAGGGTGGCAGTTGCCCTGGACCATATCGACTCCGGGGTACTTCTCCGCAAGGGCGACCAGTTTCTCAAGGGCATCCGGAGTAATCCTGTCATCACTGTCAAGGAAGAAAATGTACTCACCGGAAGAAGCCCTGACGCCTGCGTTGCGGGCGATGGAGATGCCTCCGTTGCTCTCAAGGATAAGGACCTTGAATCTGTCGGCGGAGGAGTCCCTCCCGATCAGGTCTTCGAGCACGCCCCTGCTGCCGTCGTCGGAGCCGTCATCGACAAAGAAGACCTCGAAATCCTTGAAAGTCTGGGCTTTCAGAGACTCGTAACAGGCCGCGATCCACTTTTCGACACGGAAAAACGGGATAATGACGGAAACTTTCATATCACAAATTTAGGCAAAATATTAGAAGATTATCACTATCTTAGCAGGTCAAAACAAGCGAATTATGCTGTACCCTCTCAAATTCAAGGACATACTCAAAGAGACCGTCTGGGGCGGAAACAAGATTGCGCATTTCAAAGGGCTTGAAAGCACAGGCAGGCCGATAGGTGAAAGCTGGGAGATTTCCGGCTGCAATGGCTCGGAATCAGTGGTCAAGGAAGGCCCCCTCGAAGGGACTCCTTTAAGCCGGCTCATAGCCGAGCACGGTGATGAGCTCCTCGGCAAGCGCCTCCACGCTATCTATGGCAACGAATTCCCCCTCCTTCTTAAATTCATCGACTCGCAGAGCGACCTTTCCATACAGGTCCACCCCGACGACGAACTCGCCGCAAAGCGCCACGGCTGTCGCGGCAAAAGCGAGATGTGGTACATCATCGACGCTGAGCCGGGAGCATCCGTTCTCAGCGGTTTCTCGAGGGAAGTTTCAAAGGAAGAGTTCGTAAAACTGGTAGAAGAAAACCGTCTGACTGAAGTCCTGGCCCGCCACGAGGCGAAGCCGGGAGATGTCTTCTATCTCCCCGCCGGCCGCGTCCACGCCATCTGCACCGGCTGCCTCCTCGCCGAAATCCAGGAGACCTCCGACATCACCTACCGTATCTTCGACTACGGCCGGCTCGGGCTTGACGGCAAGCCCCGCCAGCTCCACGTCGAGGAGTCGATGGACGCCGTGGATTTCTCCATAGCACCGTCCTACAGGACCCTCTATGAGAAAAAGGAAGGCGAATCCGAGATCATCAGGACGAAGTGGTTCACGACCTCCATCGTGGAGACCTCCGCCCCCCTGAGAAAGGATCTTTCCGGCATGGATTCTTTCGTGACCGTGATGTGCGTCGACGGCGAAGGGACCCTCCAGACGGGCATCCCTGCTTTCAAGGGCGGGCCGACCAAAGGCCACGTCACCAGCATCCGCCGCGGCGAGAGCGTACTCATCCCCGCGAGCGCCCTCTCAGTGGAGTTTATCCCCTCTGGAAAGCCGCTGAAGCTGCTTCTGTCCTTTATTGACGAATGATGATTTCTGCGCTGGGATCGTCCAGTCGCACAGAAAGCCACTCTTTCAGTTTTGCACGTTCCTTATCAGGCATAGGACCGGCCGTACGGATAAGTACGGTCGTCCTCGGCGTGACTGTGAGTGAATCGGCCGAGACTGCCCTGCCCCTTGCCAGATAGACTTCCGAAACGGCCGGATACTGCACGGAGACCTCCCGCGCGATGCGGTCGGAAAGGGCGCTGAAGATCTCGACAGAGTCGACCTTTTCTTCAAGATAGTGGATCCTGGCATCCCTGCGGGCTATTTCGCGCTCGTTGTTTTCGAAAATGGTCACGATGCGGTCGCGGCTGGCGTCGTCGACTTCCGTGTTGTTTTCGGTGACGGTCAGCTCGTCGGCGTTGATGCCGTAAGCCAAAGCCTTCAGAGTAAGGGAGGAAAGAGCCTCGTCGGAAAGCTTGCGGCCGGCGACCTTCACCTCAAGGGTGCGGTGGTAGCCGTCAACATTGTAGTCGTAGATATATGCCTTGTCGAGAGTGCGGTTGGCGGCGACGAACTCCTCGGCGCTGATCTCGAAATTGTTCATCCTGACTATGCGCACGGCCGACCAGACGCTGGCGGCGATGATAAGCATAACTATGACGCCGGCCACCGCCCTGGTGCGTTTTGCCTTCTTCTCATCGACGAACGGAGCTTCCTTGAACTTGAAAATCTTGACGCCCACATAGCTGGCGAGGGCGATGAAAACGGCATTGATGGTGAAAAGACCCATCGCGCCGAAGAAGAAATGGCCGCTCAGGTGGGCTATGCCATAGCCCGCGGTGCAGAGCGGGGGCATAAGGGCAGTCGCGATGGCCACACCCGAAATCACCGTACCCTTGTCCTTGCGGGACAGTTCGAGGATGCCGGCCGCGCCGCCGAACAGGGCGATAAGGACATCGAATATCGAAGGGGATGTCCTCGCCTCCAGCTCGGTCGGATTGGCAAGGTCCAGAGGCGAAATCAGGAAGTAGAGTGCCGAAGCCGCGAGGCTGATGAGAACCATGATAAGGAGGTTCCACACCGAGTCGCGGAAAAGGGATGCGTCGTTGATGCCGCCCGACAGGCCGAGACCGATGATCGGCCCCATGAGAGGCGAAACGAGCATCGCGCCGATGATGACGGCAGTTGAGTTGATGTTGAGACCGACAGACGCGATGACTATCGAGAAAGCCAGAATCAGGATGTTGGGACCTTTGAAATAGACATTTGTGCGGATGTTCCTTTCGGCCGCCTCGGTGTCGATATGGTCACGGATGTTGGAGAGGCTCGTAAAAGACTCCCTGATGTAGTTGAAAAATTTCATAGGTTACAGTCGGTCGTCAATATTCGACCTTGTCGGTTTTCTCTTTCCAGGCGGTGAAGACGGCGAGGGCTTCGTTCCTGAGGATAGGAATGACGGGGGTCTTGCGGTCGCCGAGAGGCTTCACGATCTCCTCGTAGATGAAGTCGTCGTCGAAGTCGATCTCGGCGGCGTCCTTGCGGTTGTTGGCGTAGAAGATCCTGTCGAGGTGGGCCCAGTAGATGGCGCCGAGGCACATCGGGCAGGGCTCGCAGGAAGTATAGATGTCACAGCCGGAAAGGTCGAAGGTCCCGAGAGCCTTGCAGGCTTTGCGGATGCAGTTGACCTCGGCATGGGCCGTGGGGTCGTTGTCTATGGTCACGGAATTGGAAGTCCCGGCGATGATGCGTCCGTCCTTGACGATGACTGCGCCGAAGGGGCCGCCACCGGTCTCGACGCTGTTCATCGAAAGGCGGATGGCTTCCCTCATGAATTCTTTATCTTTTTCTGTAATCATAACTTATATCGTTGTCCTACAAATATCAACATTTTTACTTAATTTTGCAATCCGTTAAGAACACCATAAAAGATGAAAAAAATCCTTTTGCTTATGATTCCGGTCCTTGCACTGGTTTCCTGTGCACAGAAGAGCCACGAACCGGCTCTCGATCTTTCCAACCTTGACACCACCGTCAGCCCCAAGGTCAACTTCTACCAGTACGCCACCGGCGGATGGCAGGTCAAGAACCCCCTCAAGCCCGAATTCTCCCGCTACGGTTCCTTCGACGCCATCGCCGAGCGCACCCAGGAGAACCTCAACGCCCTCTTTGCCTCCATGGCCGAGATGAAGGCGAAGCCCGGCTCAGTGGACCAGAAGATCTCCGACCTCTACAAGATGGCCCTCGACTCAACCGCCCGCAACGCGGCGGCAGCAGAGCCTCTCAAGCCCTATATCGAAGAGATTGAGGCAATCAGCTCCCGCGAAGACCTTTGCCGTGTCCTCGCAGGGATGAGGAAATACAACGACGGTGGCTTCTTCGACGCAGGTGTCGAAGCCGACCTCACCAACAGTGACAGCCAGATCATCTACCTTGGCCAGAGCGGCCTCGGCATCGGCGACCGCGACTACTATCTCCTCCCGGAGAACGCCGCGTTCAAGGAGGGCTACAAGGCCATGCTCGTCAAGATGCTGACCATGGCCGGCGTCGAGAATCCCGAAGGCAAAGCGGCCGCGACCCTCGCCCTTGAGGACAAGCTCGCCGAGATCTCATGGCCCCGTGAGCGCAACCGCGACATGGCCGCCATCTACAACCCGATGAGCTCCGACGAATTCGCCAAGAAATATCCTCACCTCGGATTCCCTGCCTTCCTCGAAGCCTTCGAGCTTCCCGCCCAGGAGAAGATCGTCGTCGCCCAGCCTTCCTTCTTCGAAGGTCTCGACAAGATCTTCGCAGAGGCTCCCCTCGAGGACCTCAAGGACTACCTCCTCGCCCACTATGTCAGCGGCAACGCCGGTGCTCTCGATGACGATTTCTATGAGGCATCATGGGAGTTCTACAGCCACCAGATGAGCGGCGCAACCGAAAAGCGCCCGCGCTGGAAGAGAGCCATGCAGGTTCCCAACTCGCTCCTCGGCGAGGCTGTCGGCAAGATGTATGTCGAGCGCTACTTCCCCGAGTCTTCCAAGAAGATGATGAAAGACCTTGTCGAAAACCTTCGTATCGCTCTCGGCGAACACATCGACTCCCTCGACTGGATGAGCGACGAGACCAAGGCTCGCGCACGTGAGAAACTCGCCACCTTCACCGTCAAGATCGGCTACCCCGACAAGTGGAAGGACTATTCCACCCTCGAGGTCGATCCCGCGAAGGGCTATTTCGAGAACCTCCGCAGCGCCAGCGCATGGTATGTCGCCGACAACATCTCCAAACTCGGCAAGCCCACCGACAAGACCGAATGGGGCATGACTCCCCAGACCGTCAACGCCTACTACAACCCCACGACCAACGAGATCTGCTTCCCGGCAGGTATCCTCCAAAAGCCTTTCTTCGATCCCAATGCTGACGAGGCTGTCAACTACGGCGGCATCGGCGTAGTCATCGGCCACGAAATGTCCCACGGCTTCGACGATCAGGGCTCAATGTTCGACAAGGACGGCAATATGGTCAACTGGTGGACCGACGAGGACAAGGCCAAGTTCAACGCCAAGGGCGACGCCCTCGTGGCCCAGTTCGACGCGGTTGAGATCCTCCCCGGCCTCATGGCCAAGGGTCGCAACACCCTCGGCGAGAACATCGGCGACCACGGCGGTCTCTCGATTGCCTACACCGCAATGCATAACGCCATCAAGGGCAAGGAGCCCGGCCTCATCGACGGCTTCACCCCCGACCAGCGCTTCTTCCTCTCCTACGGCATCATCTGGGCTCAGAATATAACCAACGAGGAGAAAGCCCGTCTGACCAACCTCGACGTCCACTCGCTCGCAGTCAACAGGGTCAACGTGTCCCTGAGAAACTTCCAGCAGTTCTTCGACGCTTTCGACATCGTCGAGGGCGACCCGATGTTCCGTCCGGAAAGCGAGAGAGTCCACATCTGGTAATTTGAAGCCTGAGCGCCTCATAGCGTCCAGACTGCATTTCGGCAGCGGAGTTGCGGCGGTCTCGATCGCCGTCAGCTTCCTCGTGATGATAGTAGCAGGCGCCATCTCTGCGGGGTTCAGATCTTCCCTGAGAGATGGCGTCGCCGCTATCGTCGGCGACATCCGCATCTCAACGCCTACGATGTCCTCCACGGGCGGCGAGAATCCCATTCCGGCTCACCTGCCCTCCGAGCAGGACATCCTCGCCATTGACGGCGTAGAAAGCGTCTCCCCTGTGGTGGTACGCTCCGCCGTGGTGCGCTCCGGGGGCATCATTCAGGGAGTCATTATTAAAGGAGTGGAGACCGGAGAAGAAGGCGACCTTGGAGTCGAGATCCCGTCGCGCCTTTCCGAAATCACCGGCCTAGGCGAGGGCGACGACCTCGTCTCCTGGTTCGTCGGAGAAAAGCTCAAGGTCAGGAAATTCCACATCAGGAAAGTCTACGACTCCCTCGTGGAGGACGGCAGCACTATGCTTGTCAAGGCTTCAATCGATGATATCCGCCGCGTCAACGGCTGGAGCGACGACC
>JAGCDT010000071.1 GCA_017651045.1 Bacteroidales bacterium
AGTTTCTTCTGGAGGAAGAGGACGGCGTTGGCGTCGATGTTGCCGACGCGGGTCCCCATGATCATGCCCTCAAGAGGGGTGAAGCCCATGGAGGTGTCGATACACTTGCCGCCCTGGATCGCGCAGACAGAGCTGCCGGCGCCGATGTGGCAGGTGATGATCCTTGAGGAGGCGATGTCGAGGCCGCAGAACTTGGCGCCCTTGTTGGCGACAAACTGGTGGGAGGTGCCGTGCGCGCCATAGCGGCGGACGCGATAGTTGTCGTAATACTCGTAAGGAAGGGCATACATGTAGGCGTAGGCCGGCATCGTCTGGTGGAATGCAGTGTCGAAAGTCACGACCTGAGGGACGGACGGAAGGACCGACTCGATGGCGTGGATGCCAAGGAGGTGAGCCGGGTTGTGGAGCGGGGCGAAATCGCAGCAGATCTCGATCTTGCGGATCACGTCATCGTCGACGATGGCGCTGCCGGAGAAGAACTCGCCTCCCTGGACGATGCGATGGCCGACAGCCTCGATGTCTTCGAGGGAGCTGAGCACACCTGTCTTCTTGTCGGTCAGGGCTTCGAGAATGAGCTGCATACCGATCTTGTGGTCCGGGATGGGGACATCGCGGACGATTTTTTCCTTCCCCGTGGGGGCATACTGGAGGATACCGGCGGGAAGCCCTATCTTTTCGGCGATACCTTTGGCTATGATGTCATAGACATCGTCGCTCTTCATGTCGAGGAGCTGATACTTGATGGAGGAACTTCCACAGTTGATTACGAGAATTATCATATTGGCTAAAAGTTTTTGTCGCGGATACAAAGTTAAACAAATATTCCGTATTTTGTGCTCTGAATGAAGAGATCTGTTACGGAGATCTCCTTGTCGTTCACTGCCGGAGTTGCAATCGGGGCCCTGGCATCGTCGGGAGCCGAACACTGGCGTATTCTCCACATACTTTCGGGGCTGGGCTGCGCATTTGTGGCGGCCTGTCTTGCCGCGTACCTTTCGGGCAGCCTCAAAAGCGACCGCCTCCTTCTGCCTCTGTATTTTATTGCCGGGGCCGTGTGTTTCCTGACACGGGCATTCACCCCCTCCCCTCCTTCGCCCGCCGCCGTCGCCATACAGGGATATGGAAAACGATTCTGCGATTTCATCGCATCCATCCCTTTCGGGGATGAAGGCACGGCGCCGCTGCTGGAAGCCCTTCTTGCCGGCGACAGAAGCGACCTTCCGCGCAGCACGGTGGGCATTTTCCGCGCCTCCGGGGCCTCTCATCTGCTCGCCCTCTCGGGGCTGCATATCGGGATAATCTATATAATATTTAAAAGGCTGAGCATGCTTGCCGGCAACGCGCCGGCCGTGAGGATTATCCGCAGCGTCGCGATAGTCGCTGCGTCGCTCTTCTATGTCGTAATGACAGGAGCCTCGCCGTCCATTATCAGAGCCTTCCTCTTCATCACCCTCAACGAAGCCGCTTCGCTGCTCGGCAGGAAAAAATCCCCCGCCGGGATCCTCACGGGGGCCCTTCTTATCCAACTGGCCTTCGACCCGCTGCAGATCCGAGCAGTCGGATTCCAACTCTCCTACAGCGCCATCGCAGGGATAGTCGTCATTTTCCCAAGGGTCTCGGCCTGGTATCCGCCAGCCCGGTTCGATCCCATGAAAAAGATCTGGGACTCCGCCGTGCTGTCCATTTCCTGCCAGGCGTTCACCGCGCCGCTGGCATGGTACTACTTCCACACCTTTCCAAGGCATTTTCTAATAACGAACCTTATGGCCATACCGCTGACCACCGCCCTGATGGGGACGGCGCTTCTGACCGTCGTACTGACGGCAGCGGGGATCTGCCCGGCACTTTTAGTGCGGGCGACCGATTTTCTTTGCAGTACTCTGGTGGAGACCCTGAGGATTATAAGCCTGATGTGAAGAAGCCCTCGGAGGCCCATTCCTTCATCTGCTCCCCTTCGGAGTAGATGAGAAGGCCCTCGAGATCGGCTCTCGAGCAGATAAGCTCCCTGGCCTGGTCGAGGCCGATGACCATGCACCAGGTCGCGACGGCATCCGCCGTTGTGGCATCCGGAGCGATAACGGTCGCGCTCAAAAGGGTGTTGCGTGCGGGATATCCGCTTCTGGGATCGATGGAATGGGAATATTTCACTCCGTCCACGACGTAGAATTTACGGTAATTGCCGGAGGTGACGACTCCGCGAGGGCCGCCGTCGGACACCCAGAGGCCCTCCAGGTCCTTGCCGGGAGTGTCATTGCCGTCGACAGGCCTGTCGACGCCCACGGTCCAGGGCTTACCCGAAGGATTGAGACCGTCGCAAAAAATCTCTCCTATGTCCACCAGCATATCCTTTACGCCCTTGGAGCGGAGCCACCCGGCCACGAGATCGGCCGTGTAGCCCTGGGCTATCGCATTGAAATTCAGCACCGGAAGAGCCCCGTCTTCGATAAGAAGAGCCTTCGACGTCAAAGTGCCGTCCTCCGAAAGGGCTTCCTCCACGGAGGGCTTGAGCCTGCCCATTCCGCAGGAGGCCAGGATGCCGGCTACAGCCTCATCGGAAGGGAGCCTGTCGTTCTTGAAGCCAAAGCCCCAGGCGTCGAAAAGCGGGCCGGCGGCGACGTCGAAAGCGCCGCCCGAGGCCTCATACCATTTTCTCGAAAGGGAATATATCTCCGCGAATATCCCGTTGGGACGGACAATCTCCCCCGCGTTGAGACGGGAAAGCATTGAAAGCTTGTTGTAGCCCGAAAGGGTGGTGTCGACGAGGGTGAGGATGGAGTCGATGCCCTCGCGGAGCTCCTCCGAAGATGCGGACACTCCTTTCATATTGATTTTCACCGAATATGTGCCTCCCTGGGCATATCCGGTGACGGCGACGTAACGCGGGTTGCCGGAGCAGGAGGCGAGAAAAATCACGACGGCGAAAAGCAGAAATTTTTTCATCGGTGCAGAATTTGCTGCAAAGTTAGAGGAATTTTCCGTTAAAATCACGATATTTGTCGCTTAAGCACATTCTCTTATGAAGAAGACTGAACTCATCATAGCCGTTCTCATCGCCTTCCTGGCGGTCCCGGCACTTTTCTCCTGCAAGAAAAACACGGAAGACACCATGCCTTCCCTCGCCGGCAGCATCTATTCCTATGTGCCGCCCTACGTCGAGAGAGGCGACTCCTTCACCATCAAGGCCTCCGGCATCTACACCTACGAGAACGACAAAGAGATCATCTACCGCATCAAGGTCGACACCGTCCAGAAAGACTATGCGACGTTCGACCCCGTAGTCGGTTTCCGTGTGGAGCTCGGCGAAGAGGAGAAGGATTTCCCCAACGGCCCCTACACCGTCTATATCCTTGCCAGCTCCGAAGGCTACTATTCCACCTCCAACGCCTTCCAGTTCAACATCATCGAGCCCGGCATGACCGGAGACGGCTCCCTTACCGGTCTCGGCATCGACCCCGACGATCCCGATAATATCCAGATCGACGGAGAGGACTACTATTTCGCGCAGATCGGTTCCCTCACCTGGCTTCGCCACAATCTGGCAGTCACTGCACCTGCGTCCGAATACGAAGCCGAAGGCTATGAAAAGGATCCTTCCATTCCCGTGGAAGAGCCCATTTTCGGCGGCGTCTACTACTGCTGCGCCGTCATGGGCGAAATCCTCGGCCGCTACTACACCTACGAAGAGGCCCTGCAGGCCTGCCCCACGGGCTGGCATCTCCCCACCGACGCCGAGTGGGCCGCCCTTGCCATAGAGGCTGGCGCGGAGGACAGGACTTATGAGACGGGCGAGACTTTCGAAGGCGTGGCAGGCAACCTGAAAGCCAAAGCGTCGCTCAACGGCATCAAGCTCTGGGACTTCTGGCCGCAGTCCGACCCTAGCGACAAGCTCGGCTTCTCTGCTCTTCCTTCAGGCTATTCCGTACGTATCCCCGAGGGCGACGGCAGGAGCGATTCCTTCTTCTGCATCACTAAATACGCCACTTTCTGGACCGCCACCGAAGGAGAAGACTCCTCCAAGGCCTGGTACAGATTCATCACCGACACCGGTGCCGACATGTACGCCGACCTCGGCGACAAATCTTCATTCGGCGCCTCGGTCAGGTGTGTAAAAGACTGATTGCGGATTATCTAAGATCCGTCACGACAAACCCTTTCTCAAGAGACTTCACATCAAGCGTGAAGTCTTTTTTGTCGCCCTTGGGGAGGAACTTGACATTCTTCAGGATGAACTCTCCCTTAACCCTGTCGTCGAAAGTGACCACGGCATCCAGGCTGTCGGAGCCGCTGCTTTTGACCTTGATCATATCCAGGTGATCGCGATAGGAGGAGATGAGGATCGCGGGATTGGTGAAGATGTTGTCCTTTTCAACCCTTTCGATGAGGACCTCCTTCGCTTCCGGATCCATCGACCAGCGGGTCGTGCCGTCGCTGATGATTTCAAGGTTGAGACCCGTAAGGCGGAAAGCGTTGTCCTCAACGGTGACGCTGCCGGAAGTGACCTCATGGAACGGCTTGCCGTCCTCGGAAATGAGATAGCGATAATCGAAAACGGCCCTGTTGCCTGCGACTTTGTCGAGAAGGGATATATTGCCCTGCGCCGAGAGGGTCACGGCGAAAAGAAGGGTCGTAAAGAATACAAAAATCCGTTTCATACTTAGACTCCAAAGTGACTCAGCAGCTCGTTAAGTTCGTTAAGATCCTTAACGAGGACCTGCCTGGGCTTGGATCCTTCCTGAGGTCCGACGATGCCGGCGCTCTCAAGCTGGTCCATTACACGGCCTGCCTTTGCATATCCCATACCAAGCCGGCGCTGAAGGTCGGAAGTCGAGCCTCTTTGTGTCGTAACTACGAGGGTCGCGGCCTCACGGAAGCGCTCGTCGAGGTTGGACATATCCACCTCTCCGGCCTCGCTGTCGGAGGACTCGCTCGGCGGCTCGGGCAGGTAGTAAGGAGTGTTGAATTTCTGTTTATAGCCGTTCTGGTCACCGATAAAATCGGTGAGGGCGTTGACCTCTTCGTTGCTTATGAATGCACACTGGATACGCTCCATGTCGATACCAGTGTAGAAGAGCATATCTCCGCGACCGATAAGCTTTTCGGCGCCGGGGGTGTCGAGAATCGTGGATGAATCCACCCTGGAAAGCACCCTGAAAGCGATCCTCCAGGGGAAGTTGGCCTTGATAAGACCGGTCACGACGTCGACCGTCGGACGCTGGGTCGCAAGGATCACGTGGAGACCGGCCGCACGCCCCTTCTGGGCGAGGCGGATGACGGAATTGGTGATGCTTCTTGCGAGCATCTTGGACTCAGGGCCGGTGCCGCCAGACATGGTGAGGTCGGCATACTCATCGATGATGACGACAAGGTACGGGAGGAACCTGTGGCCATTGTTGGGGTTGAGCTTGCGGGCCTTGAACTTATCGTTGTAGAGGGTGATCTTGTTGACGGCGGCCTTGCTCAGGAGCTCGTAGCGCTCGTCCATCTCGACGCAGAGCGAAGAGAGGACAGACGCGGCATCCTTGGGGCTCTTGACGATGATCTTGGACATCTCCTCCTCTTCGCTCGCAGCGGTAGGGAGACTCGCAAGATAGTGGTTGCTGAGCCTGGCGAAGGAGGAGAACTCGACCATCTTCGGGTCGATGAAGATGAACTTGAGCTCCGAAGGATGCTTCGAGTAAAGGAGCGAGGAAACGATGACGTTGAGACCGACGGACTTGCCCTGCTTGGTCGCACCTGCAACAAGGATATGAGGGGCTTCGGCGAGGTCGAACACGCGGACCTTCTGGGTGATGGTGTAGCCGATGGCTACGGGCAGTTCGGCGTCGCTGTTGCGGAAGTCGTCGCTGGCAAGGAGCTTCTTCAGAGGCACCATCGAAGGGATGTCGTTGGCGACCTCGATGCCGACCGAGTCGGCGAGGGTCACGACCCTGACTCCCCTGGCCTTTAGGGCGATGGCGATGTCCTCGTGACGGGTCCTGATGTTGGATATCTTCACTCCGGGCGCCGGGAAGACCTTGTAGAGGGTCACGGTGGGGCCCACTATGGCTTTGACGTCGGACACTTGGATATGGAAGCTCTCAAGGGTCGAACGGATGCGCAGGTTGTTGCGCTCGATCTCGTCCTCGGAGACAATGTTGCGCTTGTTCTCGTAATCGCCGAGAAGGTTGAGCGAAGGGAATCTGTACTTGGAAAGCTCCTCCCTCGCATCGAACGGAGGGAGATCTTCCACCGGCTGGTCGAGAGTGTCGTCAGTGACGATCTCGGCCGCAGGGACTTCCGGAGCGTCATTCTCAACCGGAGCGGGGATCTCAGGCTCCTCGGGAATCTCGGGCTCTTCCGGCTCCTCCGGAATTTCAGGCTCCTCCGGCTCGACAGGCTCATAAGGCACGTAAGGCTCCTCCGGCTCGACAGGCTTCTCGACAGGCTCTTCTTCCTCGCCCTCTTCCTTTATGAGCCAGGAAGAGAACTTAGTGCTGGTGAAAAGCAGCCAGGTAAAGGCCAGGATGAGAATGAGCAGGCCGGTCAGGATACCGCCGAAAAGATTGATGCTCCAGGTGGTCACGACAGCACCGCATGCGCCGCCGAGTCCACCTCCGAAAGCATTGGCCGCGGGAGTGTAGCCCCCGACAAACGCGAATGCGAAGGAAAGGATGAATATACCAGTAATTGTCGCGGAGAGGAATTTGAGCAGATCGAGGCTGCTCTGCTTCCTTATGAGCTTCCATGCGAGGGCGCCGAAGAATACGGAAAGCAGGATTGCAGGCACGCCGAAGCAGTCGGCCACCAGGAAATGGGACCAGAAGTAGCCGACCTTGCTCATCGCATTGTGGGCATCGACCTCAACCTTCATCCGGGAAGGATCGCCGAGAAGGCTCATGTCGGCCTTCCAGGTGAAGAAGTAGGACAGGATCGAAGCGAAGGTGAAAAGGGTCAGGGCGCCCACAAGGACACCAGCCACCAGCTTATAGCGGCGTCTGGTCACTTCCGGAACGGCTGCGTAGTTTTCGCGTATTTTTCTGAAAGGGTTGTTCATCCTTCTGAAAGGCTATTTTTTTCTCTTGCGCGAACGTGAACGGTTCCTTCCGAATCCAAGGTTGAGACCCGGGCGGGAGAAATTGGCATCGTGGGATATCTGGCCGAGCTCCATCCCCTCGGGGACCTTGACCCTGCCCTCGGAGAGCTTCTCGATGTCCTGGAAAATGGTCGCGTCGGTCACGGAATCCTTGTTCCAGATGAGGTACTGCTGACGCATATACACTGCGAGCGAATGGATCATCGCGCTCTTGACCTCGCCTTCAGGCTCGGAGGCGATAAGGTCGAGTATGCTCTCGATGTTGCGGCCGTAATGGCGGGCCTTCATCGGCCCCGGAGGAAGAGGGATTCTCTCCGGAGGGACGGCGGCAGCCTCAGGCAGCGGCGCCGGATAGGGCGAATCGATGTCGAGGTCGTAGCCGGCGATCATATACAGGTGATCCCAGAGCTTCTGCTCGTAGTTGTCCTGCTGGTGGACCTGGGGGTTGAGTATCTCCATCGCCTTGACCACGGCGGCGGCCTGCTCGCTGCGCTTCTGCTTGTCGGGAATGGCCTTCACCTGCTCAACCATCTTGAGGATGTTGCGGCCATATTCCGGCATTGCGAGTTTTTCGACTTCAGTATTGTAGTAAAGTTTTTCTTCCATAACTCGCAAATATACTATTTTAACATCGGTATTGCAATTTTTTGATACTTTTTCCCTCTGCGCGCATACATTTGGAAAATCGCCCAGCTGACCGAGAAGGATATGCAGCAGAAGTATGTCCAGACCGTGGTCAATGCCGGCAATCAGGTCAACGAGGCTATGAATATGTATAGCGGCGCACATGCCGTCGTCGCACTCTACATCGCCCTCGGAGGCTCTATAGAATAAGGTCGTCCCCATCCTCCCGAATGTACCAGAGATGGGACTCGACGGAGGTGAAGCCTATCCGCTTCAGGATAGCGGCATAACGCGCTATCTGGGTGCGATAGAAGTTCTTTTCCTGACCGAACTTATAGTCGATGACAATTGCCGACGAACCGTCCGTTACAATGCGGTCGGGGCGGTGGACAGTGCCGTCGGCATCGATGAGGGTCGTCTCGTTGAGCACGCGGGAGGGCTCCTCCGGGAACCATCCGCGGACTGACACCGACTCTATCTCCCCTTTCAGAAACTCGAGAATCTTATCCCTCTCCCCTGCCGGGACCAATCCGTCCAGGACGGCCTTATCCACCGCTCCTGCAAGATCGGAAGGGACCTTGACAGAAGAGAGGATGCCGTGGAGGACAATCCCCCGGATGCGGTTGGAGGCTGAAAGGCCCGTCGCTCCGTCCTCGCCGAAATAGTCCGACGCATCGGAGCTGACGCGCAGCCTGCCTCCCTCATCGGGGCGGAAGACTGGATAGCCCAGCTCCACTGTCGCGGCCTGGGACTCCCTTCTGCGCATCGTCGAGAAGTCATAAGGCTCGCCGACAGATATGTCTCCTCCTGTGTAGGCGTGGAGGATCTCAGACATGCTCGATATGGAATTCTTAGGATTCTTCCCAATCACCTTCAATCCCTTCTGAGGACGGGTCATCGCAACATACATGATATTGAATGCGTCGATGGCCTGAAGCCGGATCTCGCGGAGATAGCTCTCGGCAAAGAGGGTGTCGACCGAAGACTTCGTAAATTTGACGTTGAATATCCCGTCGACAGAGGAGAAAACCGTCCCCTTGGACTCCGGCAGGCACCAGTTGCCCTTATCCTTTATGAATGGATTATTGGCCGACTTGAAAAGGGTAATCTTTTCGATGAACGGCAGGATGACATAGGGGAATTCAAGACCCTTGGACTTGTGGATGGTCATGATCCTGACAGAGCCCTTCCCTTCCGGCGAAGCTATCTTCGGATCATCTTCCTTCCATTTCTCAAGGAAAGCGGCAATGCTGTTGCCATTACGGGAAACCCAATCCTGGAGATAGTCCATAAACGACTGCACATAGGAAGCCTCTCCGTCCAGGATCTCAGGGCGGATCTCAAGGATGGACGAGATCAGCTTCTCGGCGAGGTCGTACAAAGAGTCGTAGCTCTCGGGGACGCTGATGCCGGCTTCATGAGCCTCAAATGCCGCAATCGGGATCCGGCCGTCCTCCTTGGGAGGATTGTCGACAAGGGCAAAGCCCGAAACGACAAGGCGCACCGCGGCCGAAGACTTCACGTTGAGCGAATCGTCCGACACTATGGGAAAACCTTCCGAAATCAGCCTGGACGCTATCTCGGAGCCTTCCTTATTGCCTCGCACAAGGATGGCGACGTCCTCAGGACGCGCGCCGCGCTCCAGCAGGGAGGACACCGTCGCAACGATCTCATCCATCTCCTCCTCAGCACTTTCGAAGAACGACACATCCACGCTTCCGGGGGCATCGTCCCTGGAGCGGACCTGCTGCCCGATGTCTTTGTAGATGGTGGAAGCCACGCTGTCAGGGGCGTTAGGATCTTCTCCAAGATAGACGGACAGGGTCCTGGCGGCGGCGGGGAAGAATTCATTATTGAAGGAGACTATCTCCTTGAGAGTACGGAAATTGCCGGTGAGGGGTTCTACCTTCTTGTCCGTGAAAGAGGAGGGCAGGGTCTTGTCGAGAAGGCGCCAGTCGGAGCCACGGAAACGGTAGATGGACTGCTTGACGTCGCCGACGACGAGATTCTCGTTGCCGCCGGCCTCACTGTTCTCAAGCAGGGGGCGGAAATTCTCCCACTGGATGGTAGATGTGTCCTGGAACTCATCCAGGAGGAAATCTTCAAAACGAACCCCGAGCTTCTCATAGACAAACGGGGCGTCCGACCCGTTGATAATGTCGCGGAGGATGGTGTTGGACTCATCGAGGCAGAGGACGTTCTTCTCCTTCATCAGGGCTTCGAACTCATGGAACAGCGCCCCGGCAAGCCCAAGGCTGCAGATCTGGCCGCGGATCTCGCGGGCAGTGTTGTACTCACGGAAAGGAGTCCCGAAAAGGTCGATGAAAGATTCAAAAGCCGGATCCACAATTCCAATGCAGGAATTGAGCAGCCCTGCCTTGGCCTTGGCGAACCATTTGCTGCTGTCAAGCGCCTTATCGATGAAAGGATCCGTCGGCTTCTCTATCGGCAATTTCTTCCCGTCCCCTATGTACTTAAAAAGTGCCTTGGCGAACTTGCCATTGGTGTCATCAATAGAGACACCGGCGTCCGCAAATGCCTTTACCACAGCCTCGGCCGCAGCGGAGACTCTCTCTTCGAAAGAGGTGACGGTGCTGTCGCAGAACTTTCTGAGATCACGAAGTCTGTCCTTTGAGAATATCTCCTCCGCATCGAGGCCGCTGCTCTCCAGCGCCTCGCGGAAACGGTCGGAGGCAAGGCTCGGGGCTATGTCCGACAGCAGCGAGCTTATCTTGAACCTCTCGCCCATTGCAAGAGAGTCCATCGACCCGTCCGTGAGCCAGGAAAGAGTCTCCTTGTCCTCCGAAGTCAGGCCGTCGAGAAGACGGTCCACGCTCTCCGTCACGAGGGAATC
>JAGCDT010000072.1 GCA_017651045.1 Bacteroidales bacterium
CCCCTCTGGAAATACGACAACGGCACCTCCCAGGACGACGTCGTGGATGTCTCCAAAGTCATCCCCGTGAGCCTCGAGGGCGAAGAGTGGGAAGCCGAGTTCGAAATCGAGATTGAGCACAAGTTCCACACGACCGTGGACGATTATCTTGGCGCCATCGACAATCAGTACGACTTCCCTGATGCGACCATCAAATACCGCTTCGGCGGCAAGATCAATCTTAAGGTAATCCACGACAAAGCCACCAACTCCGAAATTTATTTCAACGATACCGGCGAGACCATGTCCGCCGAAGAATGGGCCGAACTCGGAGTCGATCCGGATGAGGAGAGGGACTACGACCGGTTCTCCGGCACTTATTCCCTCACGATAGACCCGTCCAAAGACGTGGAATACAATTATGCTGACCGCACCTGCCAGTGGCATCACCACCAGGAAATCAGTGATCCTGAACACGGCATCCTCTGGACCCATGACGAATACGCCAGCTCAAGCATCTCATACTCCATGAGCTGGTACCGCAACAACAGCCGCAGCGACGTCCCGTTCCGGGGCTCGGCAGAAAATTGCGCAAAAATGACACCGATAGCATTCAACGATGCCGACGGTCTGAGTCTGGGCAACCTCGAATGGATCTATGACATATCCCTTCTTGTACCAAGGCTCCATAAGAGCCGCTCTGCATCAGCGCAGATTGAAGACAGCTGGGAAGGCTCCAGCTCCAACACTGACGGCTCCGGCGAGACCGACACGGACGGCTTCCTGATTGTGTTCGGGATGTTCTTCTCGCTTCAGGAAGGGACACACGATCTCATCTTCGAAGATGCCGCAGCCGCAGCCTCCGGAGCTCTTCCCGAGGTCTATCTGGCAATGGTTGAGTCCGACGCTCCCTCCCCCGGCTCCGGCGCCGAGGACTGGATCACAACGACCAATGAGACCCACGACGTCTCAGGGACTATCACAATCCGCAAGCTGAGCGGCAACGATGAAGAGCAATAACCTGATCTGAACATTAAAAAACGATGGTGATGCTTGCAGGCATCACCATCGTCACTTAAGTTAATCTCGCTCCGTTATCTTGCCCTTACGGCAGTTTCGGGAGATATGCTTTCCGCAATGCGGCTTGGTATAACAGCCGTTGACGGCCTGCCCTTTCCGGCAGAGGCAGAAACGCTCTTCGGTTTCGGAGCGAAAGAGCTCGTGGAAGCACTCGCATTCCTTTCGGCGACGAAATCAGCCCACACATCGAAGTAGCCCAGATACGCACCGGTGCTCTTGTTATAGGCGCCAAATACCACCCACTGGTCCGTACTCAGCTTTCCTGCGCCGAGAACGTCGAAAGTCAGGTCATACGGGGTATCATATGCACGCAATCCGTAGTAATAGCTTGAGCTGGTATAGAAGAACTGATCCGCCGCGAAGAATACGGTATTTGTGGTCGGGCTGAACGTGCCATAAATATTGCTCGTAGTACAATTGACACCGTCGAAACGGGTTATCATAACATTATAGCTGCTATTGTCGCTTGCTGCAATGATCATATCAAACTCCGAGTCGGAGCCGTTGGTGAGAGGACTCGCCGTCACGGTGTACTCTCCGACTATGTCATCGACAGTAAGCAATGCGGCATCCGGATTGACATAGTTGAACTTCTTAGAGACTTGAATCCAGGGCTGTCCCTCCGCATATGAGACGACCGCAACATAATAAACGCCGGTCTCAGCATTGGCAGGGAGAGTAAGCGTGGCAATCCCGGCGGCATTGACCTGGACTCCGTTTCCTGCTCCAATAGCGGCGAATGCTTCAGCCTCGTCTGCAGCAGCTGCTACAAGAGCATATTTAGTGTCGGCACCGAATACAATTTCAGCATCAATGAGCGGGCTGGCGGCGGTGCTGGCCGCATTAGGAGCTATGGCTCCGATATCGGCGCTGTAGTCAAGGATATCATAACCCGGGAAGGCGATCTGCATAACGAGATTTTCGTTCCAACAGTAACTGCCATACAGGCTACCGGAGAGGGTATAAAGCCTATGGCCGTCGAGTTCGATGTTGGCAGGCTTGCCGTCCTCCTGGTACTTGATCACCCTATTGTATATATACTGCTGCTCATCCTCAAATCCGGTCAGATACGAAGGGTGGGCCATGAAATAGTTGTTAGCGGAATATCCAGTGTAGACAGGGTCGAAGTCGACAAGACCGTTCATCGTAATCGTAGTACCGTAGACCTTGTCGCCGGGCTGCAGCAGAGTGAATGACAGGTATTCCGACGGCTCGCTGGCCTGCGTGATACCAAGGGATGGCAGCAAAATGCCGTAAGGATTGACAAGTCTGAACTTATTGGGATCCTCGGTGTTGTACTGAATCGGCACATCGACGCTATAATCGTACTCGCCGCTGAAATAAATATGGTTGAACTTGGCCGTGCCAAGAGGCTGCCAGACATCGGCATCAAGGACCGGCAGCTCTACGATCTGCTTGCGGGCAAGAGAGATATCCTTCGTTGTGGTCTTGGAGAACAGAGTTGACCCCGATTCGTCCAGCAGACTGATTTGCAGACCGGCATTGAGAGTGCCGACAGGAATCGGCACGTAAATACTCGCCTCTCCGCTAGAAGGACGGTCAAAATAAACCGAGGTGATAAGATAGGCGGTCCCTTCTTCCCACCAGCCGTCAGCGATGATTTGTTCGTACTGGGCATAATCCTCGCCAACCTCACCAAGATTGATGTAGTAGGAGCCGGCGATAGCCTGATTGTTGGCACGGAGATAGAGCTCACAGGCGCCTTCAGGGATGTTGGTGAAGGAGACCTTCAGCACGCCGGTGGCGTGATGGAAGGCGTAGTTGTCGTTGCCGTCATTCTTGGCGATGAGGGGAAGGATCGAAAGAGGATCTTCGAGCCCGCGGGTGTCGTATTCCAGGGGCAGATCCACGGTAATGAGACCGTTGGAGAGGAACGTCGGATTAATCGACGCGGGATAGACGGCATACTCGTAAGGGCGGAAGTAGTCGGGAACTTCGCCGGAGAAGTCGGCCACAGCCGCACTGGTGGAAGTGGAGAAGGTGGCGAAACCCGCATACTGTCCGTCGGAAATCTCGACGGCGATCTGGTCGCCGGCAGCCCAGCTGAAGGTCTTGCCGCCAGCATAGGCCGTCTTGGTAGCCTCGTCCATGGAGGCCTTGATGGTGAAGACACTGCCCTTTACGGGAGCTTCCTGAGAATCCTTTACCGATTCTTTATTGCACGCGAGGGCGAAAAGCGCCGCAACTGCAAATATGCTGAGATATATCTTTTTCATAACTTCTTTCATTTTAGAGGTTGAACATTCTCAGCTGAACGGATCGAAAGGTTCCGGATCGTCGAGGTCTTCGCCCGAGGACCCGCCGATGTTGACATTGGAATTCAGGAAATTGCTCTCAAACTGGAGAACAAC
Source organism: Bacteroidales bacterium (assembly GCA_017651045.1). GTDB lineage: Bacteria > Bacteroidota > Bacteroidia > Bacteroidales > UBA932 > Cryptobacteroides. The sequence continues at coordinate 3,432 of JAGCDT010000072.1, forward strand.
TCCAATCCTCACTTCGGGAGGCGTCAGATAGCGTTTTTTCATAGCGAAAAGTATTTAAAAAATCGTTGCGTTTCGAATACCAAGGCACAAAATAAGCAGAAAATGATGCAAATGCAATAGCTGCAAATCGCTGATTAGCAATAGCCTAATTGCGATTTGTAAGTGAATTTAAAAAATTTTCGAAACATTTTTAAGCAAAATCGTAACCCATAGACACTCAGTGTAATCAGAACACCCCCGAATCGCTGAAATTGAAAAATTTAAATTTTTTAAATATTCAGCATAAAAAAAAGGCGGCCCGGCGCTTTGCCGGGCCACCTGACTGATCTTAAAAGCTATACGCTCCTAGAACTTAAGCTCCGAGAAATAAGGCATTGCCTTGACCTGCTCGGGGAGATCAGGAGAGAACTGGTTGTTGGTGAAGTCATTGAAGACACCCTTTCCAAGCTTGGTACATTTTGCAAGCTCGGCAGGGATAGAGCCGGAGAGCTCGTTGTAGGAGAGCTCGATGCTCTCGAGGTTGACGAGGTTGCCGATTTCCTTCGGAAGCGGGCCGCTGAGGTGATTGTGGTCGAGCCAGAGCTGCTTGAGGGTGACGGCATTGAAGAGCTCCGGAGGAATCTGGCCTGTGAGCTCGTTGCGGTAGATCTCGAGGGTCTCGATCTTGGGCAGGTCGCCAAGCTCCTTGGGGAGCTCGCCGGTGAGGCCGAGGTCGCAGAGAATCATGGACTTAAGCTCGGGCATGTTGCCGATCTCGGCAGGAAGGACACCGCTGGTCGAGATGCTGCGGAGGAAGATGTACTTGAGGTCCTTGAGCGAGAAGATGGCATCGACGGGGAGCTCGGTGTTGGGGACGTCGACGCCGCCGATGAAGCGGGAGTTGTCGACATTGAGGCGCTCAAGAGAGCTGAGATTGGCAATCTCGGGAGCGAGGCCGCCTTCAAGCTTGTCGGTGTTGATGCTGAGAACTTTCAGATTGACTTTGTCGTAGACCCAGGCAGGGATCTCGCCGGCGAAGCCGTTGAGAACGAGCTCGGAGAGGTCGCCGCTGACCGCCTCGGGATAGGCACCGCCGTAGAATCGAAGGTTGAGGTCCTCAAGCAGAGGCATGTTGTCGAGCGGGGGAACTGCGCAGGGAACGCTCACATTGAGATAGAGCTCTCTGAGCTTCTCGAGCTTGCCGATGGATGCGGGGATGCATTCGACGGGATCGCCCTCGTCGTCGTCGTTGTCCATGACGATGTTGAGCTCCTCGAGCTCGGTCAGGCCGCTGATCTCAGCAGGGATGACACCCTTGCCGCCGTAGATGGAGAGTCTGACGACACGGCCTTCCTCGTTGACGTCGACGTTTTTCCAGTCGTCGATGTTCTCTTCGGTAAGCCAGCCTTCCTTGTTGTAGTCGCTCCACTGGTCGCCGCCGGCCTGAGCATAGATGAGCTCTAGAATCTGCTTGTCACTGAGCTGCTTAGGGCCGCATGAGCTGACCATCACTGCCGGAATGACCGCGGCAGCGAGAAGTAAAAATCTGAACTTTTTCATATTGTTTGATTTTGGGTTTATCCTTTCGGCCAATAAATGTAGCAAAATAATTTGATTTTCCCATACACATGCGTGCGCTGGCGCAATATTTGTCTAAAAGCCGTTTTTTACTTATTTTTGTCAGTTTAGAATTGAACAGAAACTATATGGCAAAAATTATTGCGATAGCCAACCAGAAAGGCGGAGTCGGAAAGACCACGACAGCGATCAACCTGTCGGCATCCCTGGCGGTACTCGAAAAGAAGGTGCTGATCATCGACGCCGATCCCCAGGCCAACACCACCTCCGGCCTCAACTTCTCCCCCGGGAGCAAGGACAAGCGCACCCTCTACGAGGTGCTGATCGGCGAGATCGGCATCGGCGACGCCCTTATCCAGACCGAGATCCACAACCTCCATATGATTCCCTCCCACATCAACCTCGTGGGTGCCGAATTCGAACTTGCCGACGTGGACGACAAGGAGACTGTCCTGCGCCGCGCCCTTGAGCCGCTGCGCGATGAGTACGACTACATCATCATCGACTGCTCCCCTTCCCTCGGCCTTATCACGGTCAACACCCTCGCCGCCGCCGATTCCGTCATCATTCCCGTCCAGCCGGAGTTCTTCGCCCTCGAAGGGCTCGGAAAGCTCCTGCAGACGATAATGATAGTACAGCGCAGCATCAACACCTCCCTCACCATCGAGGGCTTCGTGGTCACGATGTTCGACGGCAGGACCAGGGTCCACACGCAGGTGGTACGCGAATTGCGCGAGAGGTTCAAGGATATGGTCTTCAACACAATCATCCAGCGCAACATCCGCCTGAGCGAGGCGCCCGGCTACGGGAAGCCCATCATACTCTACGACGTGATGTCCAACGGCACATCCAACTATTTGAGCCTCGCAAAAGAAATACTTGAAAGGAACGCATAACTATGGCAATCAAACCGCAAAGAGGTCTCGGCAGGGGGCTTAGCGCCATCCTCGGAGAAGAAGTAGACGTCGACAGCCTGAGAAAGCCAGTCGGCTACATCAACAAGGAAATAGCCCGCGGCGCTTCGCGCGGCTCGTCCGACATCATGAAGGTGCCCGCAAGCCTCATAGAGCCCAATCCCTTCCAGCCCAGGACGACTTTCGACGAGGAGGCACTCCGCGAGCTCACCGATTCGGTGAAGACCCTCGGCCTCATCCAGCCGATCAGCGTCCGCCCTGTCGGCGAGCGCTACCAGATTATCAGCGGCGAGCGCCGTTTCCGCGCCTGCCAGGCGGCCGGAATGGATCTTATCCCCGCCTACGTCCTCAACCCGGACGACCAGGGCATGCTCGAGATGGCCATAGTGGAGAACGTCCAGAGGAAGGATCTCGACCCCATCGAGGTCGCCCTCGGCTATGAGCGCCTCCTTTCCGAGTGCGGGCTCACCCAGGAGAAGCTCGCCGAGCGCCTCGGCAAGAGCCGCGTCACGGTGACCAACACCCTCCGCCTCCTCCGCCTTCCCGCGAAGGTCCAGCACTACCTCAAGGTGGGCCTCATCTCCGTGGGCCACGCCAAGGTGCTCCTCGGAGTCGAGGACCCGGCCTACCAGGAGTTCCTCTGCGACGTGATCATCCGCGACGGCCTTTCGGTCCGCCAGACCGAGGAGAGGATTAAAAAGGGCGAGGCCGCGAAGAAGGTCGAAGCCGCCCTTCCTGAGCTCTGCAACAAGGTTCTGAAGAGCGTCGGGCGCTATTTCCCCTCCGCGAAGATCCGCCGCGCCCCCTCAGGCAAAGGCACCCTCACTATCCATTTCAACGACGACAGGGAGCTCGAGGACTTCCTCGGCATTCTCGACAGACAGTAGATGCTCCCCAGGCTCCGTCATATCCTTCTGACGCTGGTCCTGCTTGCAGCAGGGCTGGAGGCTTCCGCGCAGTTCAAGCAGGACGCCTTCTCGCAGAACTACGAGACGACCCAGCAGGACACGACGGCCCAGGACACCTCCAAGCACCTTTTCTCCTTCAAGGAGTACTTCGGCGGCCTGGCCCATAAGAGGACGGCCCGCATCGGCACCCTGTTCGGCGGATCGACCGTCTTCATCGGCGGCATGCAGATCTACAACAAGGACTACTGGAAACTCCCCATCATCTACGGCGGCATCGGCACCGGCATCGGTCTCGGTATCTACTACGGCCAGCGCTACAAAGCGACCGGCAACCAGGCCTTCAGGACGGGCAGCATAATAGCCTACAGCGGCGCAGCGCTGTTCTGGTGGGCCTCCCTAATGGACGGCACGGCGTCGTATAAATCCCCGAGAAAGCCTCACCCGGGCAAATCGACCCTCTATTCCATCCTCTTCCCCGGTCTCGGACAGATCTACAACGGGGAGTACTGGAAGGTGCCGATCTACTGGGGCGCGCTGATGGGCTCCACCTATTTCCTCATCAACAATCACACGAACTATATCCGCTACAAGCGCATCCACAACGAAGCCACCAATCCCGACGTGCCCTACACCGGGCCGATTCCGGCGGAGACCGCGGTCTACTACCGCAACGTCTTCCGCCGCTACCGTGACTACTCGATCGTGGCGCTTGTCGGATTCTACCTGCTGCAGGTGATCGACGCCAACGTCTTCGCCTACATGCAGGATTTCGAGCTCTCCGACGACCTTTCGGTCCATATAGAGCCGACCATATATTCACCCCTCGACTGCTACGCCTACATGGATGTGGGCCGATCGTCCGTGTCGGTGCCGGCGCTTTCCGCCGGAGGGCCGACCGCCGGAGTCGGGCTTTCCATCGGTCTGAGATTCTGATGCATATGAAATCACACAAGATACTGACAACACTTGTGGCACTTGCCGCCACGCTGCTCCCCCTCTACGGACAGAGCAAAAAAGACCTACTCAGGCAGAACGAACTGCTTGTGCGCAAGGTCGAAGCTCTCGAAGAGGAGCTCGACGCCCTCAAGAAAGAGGAGAAAAAGAACGAGAGCATCCGCAAGGAGATGATCGAGATCTACACCGAGAACGAAGACAAGCTCGCCGCCGGGATGTCCAATGAGACCTACAGCCCGGAAGCGACCGACAGCCTCCTCAGCATCTGGTATCTCCACCGCCAGGCCCGTTCCTCCGAGGAGGGCGGATCCTTCGATATGGACAGCGTCCATTTCACCTCGGATGTCCCCGACAAGGTGATGATAGAGAGGCTTGAGAAGATGAATTCCTTCATCACTCTCCCCTACAACGAGACCGTCAAGAACTACATGATCCTCTACTCGGAGAAGATGCCGAGGAAGATGAGCCACATCCTGGGGCTTTGCACCTACTATATGCCGATTTTTGAGGAGACATTCGTCCGCTACGGCCTTCCTGTCGAGCTCAAGTATGTCGCCATCATCGAGTCTGCGCTCAATCCGCTCGCCGTCTCGAGGGCCGGCGCGACGGGCATGTGGCAGTTCATGTACAACACGGCAAGGAGCTACGGCCTCGAGATCGACTCCTTCGTCGACGAGAGGAAAGACCCGTTCGCATCCGTCGATGCGGCGGCGAGGTATCTCAAGGATGCCTACTCCATCTTCGGCGACTGGTCGCTGGCCATTTCCTCCTACAACTGCGGCTCGGGCAATGTCAACAAGGCCATCAAGCGCAGCGGAAGCCGTGATTTCTGGTCGATCTATCCCTATCTCCCGAAGGAGACGAGAGGTTATGTGCCCGCGATGGTCGGTGCGATGTACGCGATCAATTACGCCAAGGAATACGGGCTCGAGCCCTCCCCCGTGGTGATGCCCGCCTACACCGACACCTTCCATATCCACAAGAACCTCCATTTCCGCCAGATCGAAGAGCTCATCGGTCTTCCCGTGGGCGACCTGCGCGACCTCAACCCTCAGTACTACAAGGACATCGTCCCCGGCAGCCAGCATGAATATATCCTCCGCCTGCCCTACAACTACAGCGCGGCATTCATCGACGTACAGGACACCGTCTACAACCACAGGGCCAAGGAGATCTTCAGCGGGGTCGATGTGGACCGTTACGGCAATTCCGGCGAAGGCCCGTCCGTGAGCAGCGGCAGCGCGACCGGCTCGACCTGGGTCTACTACAAGGTCAAGAGCGGCGATTCCCTCGGCAAGATTGCGTCTAAATATCACACCAGCGTCAACCAGCTCAAGAGCTGGAACGGCCTCAAGAGCACGACAATCCGTGTCGGCCAGTCCCTCAAGGTCGGCAAGAGGGCGACCTACTCGTCGTCTTCGTCCAAGTCGGGCTCGTCGTCTTCGTCGGGCAGCTCTTCGAGCTCATCCTCCTCCGGCGGCTACACGACCTACACCGTCAAGAGCGGCGACACCCTCTACAAGATAGCCTCGCGCTACAACGGAGTCACCGCCAACGATATCATGAAATACAACAACATCAACGAGAACATCCATCCGGGGCAGAAGATCAAGATCCCTAAAAAGTAAATTCTCCCTGGAAATTGAGCCCGGCCTTCCATGGCGCGGGCTTTTTTATTGTCAGGAAGCCCCGGGCGCTGAACTTCAGGCCGAAGCGCCGGCGCACCTTGAAGGAGCACGCTCCGAATGCGGAAAGGGACACTCCCCTTCCGTAGTAGGCCGGAGCGCTGAAGGAGCCGGAGATGTCCCTTTCATAGCTATAGACGCGGTCGGCCCAGTTGTCGACGGCAAAGCCCGTGACGCGGAAAAAGCCACGGGCATATCTGCCGGAGTAGCCGCCCTCCAGATAGGTCAGGAGGCCATAGCGCTTCGAGAAGGCCATCTCCAGGCGCGCGTCCGCCTCCCAGCGGCCGAAGGCCGTCTTCAGGTCGGTCCGGAAGCCGTGGCGCGAGGACTGGTAAGTATATAAATAGGTGTAGACCTTCGTCTCGGCCAGAACGTTTGGAGAGATACGGCATGAGTACTGGATTATCGCCTTGAGACGCTTCCTGGAGGTGTCACCGCCCATCACGGGCAGGGCCTCGGCGGAGACGGAGAGCACCGCCCTGTGGCGCTGCTCCGACGAGCCGAAGCCTGTCCTGCCGGAAACGGGCACATAGCGCCCGCCGGCGTACTCTGCCACTGCCGCAACTGCATATTCGCCGTATTTCTTCCCAGAATAGCCCGACGGGCGGACGATGGTCCTCGTCCCGAGCCTGAAGCCCCGGAAGGACGGCGTCGAGAACGCCAGGACTCCAGCCACACGCCCTTTCAGCGCCTGCACCGCCACCTCTCCGGAAAGGGAGTAACCCTTGAGGTTGACGGAAGCGTCGGCCGAGACGCGAAGAGACGGGCCCTTCAGGAGATTGTCTCCCACCACGTGGAGGCCAGCCTGGCCAGAGAGGAAAATGACCGACCAGGCGCCGCCCGCGCTGACATCCCTGAAGGAATCGGTCGAGACGAAAACGGCGACGTTATGCCTGCCGAAGCCGGCGTCGGCGGCGAGCCCTCTTCTGGAGCCCGGCGCCGAATAGGAGAACGACGGCGAGATGCCTGATGGGCGTTTGGTAAGGGACGATATCCCGTAGATCCCCGACATCTCGAAGCCGCTCCAAAGCGAGAGGCCCTGCGCATATCGGAGATTATAGTCGCCGACAAGCAGCTTCCATGGCCTCCTGCGCCCATAGACGACCGCATTGGCCCTCAGGCCATACGGGGAGTATGCCACCGAGCTTTCGAATATCCCCTCTATGGAGAACCGGTCCTTAGCGCCGTAGCCGGGCTTCGCTCCGCTGCGGAATGTGCCCTTGCCGACGAGGGTGTTGTGGAATATGAGAGTGTCCTTTGCCGGAGCGCCCGGAAGATTCCTCGACTCAAAGGAGATAAAGGGCTCCATCGCCCCCGCTATCCCGCTCGCGAACCCGTCCACGAGGGCGAGCTCCTCCACCGAGAGAACATCGCCGCAGCGGCTCCTGTAGTCGGCAAGCGAGGCCGCCTGGTAGGCCGTGAAAAGGCCCGAGGAAAGGAGCCTGCCCGTCGATGCCATATTGATCGGCAGAGGACGCGCCTCGAGCGCATGGAAGCGCTCCAGGGTCGTCTCGTCGAGATCCTCGGCGGACGAGGCGCCCGTCAGCAGGAGGATCTCCCGTATACGATCCTCCCCCGACAGAAACAGCACGATCGAGAGCAAGGCGGATAGCATCGGAAATCATACTATGTTGGTGCGCACTAGCGAGAATATCCTTGTGGGAGTCAGGAAATACTTAATGTCATAGCAACGGCACTCCGTGCGGCCTCCGTTCTTGCTGAAAGAAGTGATGTACTCCGGATTGAAGCCCATCTGGGCAAGGTCGGGAAGCGACATGGCCGTGACACCCATACGGAGGAGTTTCGAAAGGACATCGTGGTTCTTGTCGAGGGCGGAGGTGATGCGGTGCTTGATGATGCGGACCTCACGGTAGCCTCTGTTATGATAGGAATTGCGGCAGCCGCAGGAGCAGAACTTCCTGTCGGGCCGCCCGCCGTAGGCTATCGGCTCTCCGCACTCGAGGCAGTAACGCACAGGCGGTTTTTCAATAAGATATCCCATGGTTCATATTTTTCCAGGGGGCAAAGATTGCAAGGCGTAAGCGCTCCTGCAAGGGTTTATAAAAAAGAAAACGAGATATTTTTGTTTTGCCGGGTACCCCTGAAAAAACGCGTTTAAAAATAAATTTTGGGGTAGATAAAAAACAGCTAAAAGAAACGCTGAATCCATATAAAAAACATAAATATATGCACTCCAGCGGCCATTTTCTGTGCGGAATATAGATTCGTCTTCCTTACTTTGCCACCGGCTTATTCCACCAGGGTGCGCACCCGGAAAAGCCGTGGTCAAACAATCAAACACACAGAAAAATGGAACAGCTCAACAGAATCGAACTAAGAGGCTACGTCGGCTTCACCCACCAAAACACTTTCGGCAACTCCCGCATGGTCCGCTTCTCCCTGGCCACAAGTTACTTCTACAGGACGCCCGAAGGCGCGCCCATAGTGGAGACGACCTGGCACAATGTCTCCGTCTGGGACGGCAATGGCGACGTGGACATATCGCAAATTAAAAAGGGGGCCGTCGTCGAAGTCGTCGGCCGCATGAAAGACACTAAATACACCACAGCAGAAGGAGTGGAGAAGCACTTCTACGAGGTCGTCCCGACAAGCGTGAAGGTGCTTGAAGGCAAGGCTCAGCCCCAAAGCAGCAATTAACATGAAAAGGACTGCTCTCCTCGCGCTGGCGCTCCTTGCCGCCGCGTCCTGCTCCATCAAGGAGGACAGGAGAGGCTGCCCCTGCAGCCTTACCGTCGTCCTCGTGGAAGCCGGCGGAGCGGACGGCGAGGACCTGGTGCTCGGCATCAGCGGGCTTCCCGAGGAAAGGCTCTCCGGGGCCAGGATTCCGGAAAGGATTGAAAGGACCGTCGAAAAGGGCGTCCACCGGGTGACCGCATTCAGCGGCGACGAGGGGATGATCCTCCGCGGAGGAATCCTTTCTGTCCCCTACGGCGATGCCTGCGGCCCTCTGATGGTAAGATCCGAAAGCATCGAATGCCTTCAGGAAGAAGCCGTCGACACCGTCCGCCTCCGGAAGCAGCACATCGTCCTGACCTTCCGTGCCGCCCCCTCCTGCAGCGGCATCGCGGTTCGCAGCCAGTGGAACGGGCTCTCCGTCAAGGACCTCCTTCCGGCCCCTGGCTCCTACCGCGCCCTTGCGGCCAGGACCGCTCCCGGCGAGTTCAAAGTGCTCCTCCCGCGCCAGGGTGACGCATCGATGGTGGCGGACATCCTGGCCGGCGACGGAGCCGTCGCCCAAACCCTCGAAGTCGGCGCCATGCTCCAAAAGTCCGGCTACGACTTCTTCGCCACCAACCTCGACGACGCCATCATCTGCCTCGATCCCTCCTCCCCCGACGGTTTCTCCGTCACCGTTGAGGAATGGCGTAAAGGCAGTGAAAATAGCGTAAATCTCTAAGAGAAGTTATTTACCTCCCACGTCTGCCTTTAAAACGCATTCCATATGGTATGCGTTTTTCTTTGAATTCAAACTATTTATAGAAAAGGACAACCTCATCGGTTGCCCTTAAATGTCCTTCCGTTCTGTGCCTGGCAAATTTTTGCTTACAACCTCACAATTTGTGATTAACACGGAGGCTCGTTGCAAAGATAAAGATAAATTTCAATTTTACAAAAATGGTCAAGAAATCAAATTATAAAAAAGGACAGTAACAATGTTGCCATTACAATTCTTCCAAATAGGCAGGAATGTGCAAGAGAGAAGATTCCTTTTCCACCAAAGGCTATCAACAAGACAACAGTCAACACATCCAAGGATTCAAAAACGCCAATACCACAAAATGAATCCTTTACGGTTGAACATTATTGCTATAAATCGTGGAGAATGGACGAGGATGCTATCAATCTTGTTATCGCAGCAATCGAAGGGTATATGGAGAGCGGAAAATATGTTGACCCACTTAATCAGCGAGGAAACAAAGCCACGCATTTCTCAGATACCTCCAATCAGCATCCAAAGAAAATCAAGGAATTCAAGGTTATTAATATGAAAGCGTCGACATCAGCATCAAGGGACGATGGCAATGGTAGCAAAAGTTTTTCAAAATCTTAATATATTTGCTACCCCAAAGGAGAAAAAAAATGAGATTCGCGGCACTGACGATAATTTCGGCGATTTTGGTTCCTCTTGCGTTGACAGCGCAGGTGAGGGCGGTGCCGCCGACGATCCATCCGGAGATCGGTGACTCATTCTCTAAAGGCGGGATCAGCATCACCCTAATCGCTAAGAAGCAGTACTACGAACGCAGCGACACGCTTACCGCCGACACTTCAGTGCGCTCGCCGAAATCAGTCAACGTGACCCCTGACGGGACGAAATTCTACGTCAACTCTCTAGAGGGTGGCAACACGGTGGTCTTCGAGTCCTACTCGCTGAGGAAGATGTCCGTTGTGAGCCACAAGATCACCCCGGAGAAAGACTCGCTCTGGACCAAGGCTGACGGCCTTTTCTCCTTCCACAGGAAGAGAAAGGACCCCGACACCTTCACCGGCAAGCCGGTCGAGGGGA
>JAGCDT010000073.1 GCA_017651045.1 Bacteroidales bacterium
AGTGCTTCGGCGCAGTTGATGTCGTCCAGGGCGGAGGAGACGATGCCGCCGGCGTAGCCTGCGCCTTCACCTGAAGGGTAGAGACCGGGGACATCGACGTGCTCGAGGGTCTCCGGGTCGCGCGGAAGGCGCACGGGAGACGAAGTCCTCGACTCGACGCCGAGAAGGAGGGCGTCGTTGGTGTAGTAGCCCCTCATCTGCCTTTCAACCATAGGGAATACACGGCGGAGCCTTGAAGCGACGTGTTCCGGCAGAAGATCGTGGAGCGGCGATGATAAGGCGCCGGGATGATACGAGGTCGCCGGCAGGTCGCGGGAGACTATGCCGCGACAGAAGTCCTTCATCCTCTGGGCGGGAGCGGCGAGCGGATGGCGTGCGCCATGGCTGTTGACCCACTGATACATCTTCCTTTCGACATCCCTTTGGAAATCCATGAGCGCAAACGGTCCGGTGTATTCCTGCGGCTGGTCGCCGGGCTCGATCTGGACCACGACTCCGGCATCCGCCCATTTCGAGTTGCGGGCGGAGTTGGACATCCCGTTAAGGACTATCGTCCCATCCTCCGTCGGAGAAGGGACAAGGATGCCGCCGGGGCACATGCAGAAGGAGAACACTCCCCTTCCGTCGACCTGCTGGACGAAGGAATATTCGGCCGTCGGCATAAACGGCTGATATTTACCGTGATAGCGGATGTTGTTTATAAGCCACTGCGGGTGCTCGACCCTCACGCCGAGGGCAAAGCCCTTGGGCTCCAAGGCCCAGGAGTTGCGCTGGAATATCTCGTATATATCCCTTGCCGAATGGCCTGTTGCCAGAATGACCTTGCGCGCACGGTAGACCTCTCCGCCTGCAGTGACCTCGAAGCCACCGTCGCTGCGGACTATGTCCGTCACCCTGCTGTCGAAATGATATTCGCCGCCGTGCTCTTCGATGCAGAGCCTGATGGCCTCGACAATGGCAGGAAGCCTGTCGGTCCCGAGATGAGGATGCGCGTCGATGAGTATTGACGGATCGGCCCCGAAACGCACCAGCTGGTGAAGCACCTCGCGGACATCTCCCCTCTTGGTCGAGCGCGTGTAGAGTTTGCCGTCGGAAAATGCACCTGCACCGCCTTCGCCATAGCAGTAGTTGGAATCGGGATTCACGACGCCTTCCGTAGAGAGCTTCGCCATGTCGACCTTACGGCGATGGACGTCCTTTCCCCTTTCGAGAATAATCGGCTTGAACCCTCTCTGAAGCAGTTTCAGCGAAGCGAAAAGCCCGGCCGGACCTGCCCCGATGACAATAATCGGCTCCGCCGCATGGACATCCTTATCCGGCGCAAGAGTATATGGAACTGGATTCTCTCCTTCGCGGTAAGCCTGCACTCTCAGCCTCCAAAGGATATCCTGCCTCGCATCCACGCTCCTTCTCACGACCACCGCCGCAGACACCTTCTCCGGCTTAACACCCAGCGCTTTCCCAGCAGCTGCCCTAAGCTCTTCCTCCGAAGGCTCTTTCCCAATCTTTACTGCTATCTCGAATTCTTTCATCCTTCGAGATACCACTTATACAGGCGTTGTATTCCTTCGTCTATGTCGATCTTGTGGTGCCAGCCGAGGTTGTGGAGTTTGGTGACGTCGGTGAGCTTGCGGAGGGTGCCGTCTGGCTTGGAAGAATCCCAGAGGAGTTCGCCGGCGAAGCCTGTAAGGGCCTTGATCTTGAGGGCCAGCTCCTTGATGCTGATCTCCTTGCCGGTGCCGACATTGATGTGGCAGTTGCGGACTTCGGCGATGCCGTCGGAATTGACGGGAGCGCCTTCGGAGACGTCCTTGAAATCTACATTGAGCAGCACGTGGACGCTGGCGTCGGCCATTTCCTCGCTCCAGAGGAATTCCCTCATGGGAGCTCCGGTGCCCCAGAGGGTCACGGACTCGGGCCTGATGCCGTAGCGGGAAAGCACGGCAAGGATTTCATCCTCGGAGGCGGTGCCGTCGACGCCCTCGACGGGGCGAAGCGAAAGATCCTTCCTTACGGCATCCCAGTCGCCCTTTTCGAGGCTGGAGGCGAGGTGGAACTTGCGGAGCATCGCCGGGAGGACGTGGCTCTTCTCGAGGTGGAAATTGTCGCGGGGGCCGTAGAGGTTGGTCGGCATCACGGCGATGTAGTTGCATCCATACTGGATCGAGAAGCTCTCGCACATCTTGAGGCCGGCAATCTTGGCGATCGCGTAAGGCTCGTTGGTGTACTCAAGGGGCGAAGTGAGGAGGCAGTCTTCCGGCATCGGCTGGGGAGCCTCGCGAGGGTAGATGCAGGTCGAGCCGAGGAAGAGAAGCTTCTTCACGCCATGCTTGAAGCTCTCCCCTATCACGTTCTGCTGGATCTGGAGATTGCGCCAGATGAAGTCGGCCCTGTAGCGCAGGTTGGCCATGATGCCGCCTACGAAGGCGGCGGCGAGAACCACCGCGTCCGGCTTCTCGGCGTCGAAAAAGGCCTTTACGGCAGCGCCGTCGAGAAGGTCGAGCTCGGCGTGGGTGCGGCCGACAAGATTGGTGTAGCCCCTAGAGAGGAGGTTGTTCCATATGGCCGAGCCGACAAGACCTCTGTGGCCGGCAACGTAGATTTTTGCGCTTTTATCGAGCATAGAGTTTTCTGACTTTTTCCACGTCGTGACGTACCATGATCTTCACGAGATCCTCGAAGGAAGTCTTGCGGGGATTCCAGCCGAGCTCCCTGACGGCCTTCGAAGGGTCGCCTAGCAGCCTTTCCACCTCTGCGGGACGGAAATACTTCGGATCCACCTCGACAAGGACGCGGCCGTCCTCGGCGATGCCTTTCTCCTGGAGGCCTTCCCCTTCCCAATGGAGATTGATGCCGACTTCGGCGAAAGCGAGGGTGCAGAACTCCCTGACGGAGTGGCACTCGCCGGTGGCTATCACAAAGTCGTCCGGCTCGGGCTGCTGGAGAATCAGCCACATGCACTCCACATAGTCACGCGCATAGCCCCAGTCGCGAAGGGCGTCGAGATTGCCGAGATAGAGCTTATCCTGGTGGCCTGCCGCGATGCGGGCGGCGGCGAGGGTGATCTTCCTCGTGACGAAGGTCTCTCCACGTCGCTCCGACTCGTGATTGAAGAGAATACCGTTGGCGAGGTACATTCCGTAGCTCTCGCGATAGTTCTTCATGATCCAGAACGCATAAAGCTTGGCGACCGCATACGGAGAACGCGGATAGAACGGAGTCGTCTCCTTCTGCGGGATCTCGACCACCTTGCCGTAAAGCTCCGAGGTCGAGGCCTGGTAGATGCGGCAGGTGTCGGCGATGCCGGCGGTGCGCACGGCCTCGAGGAGGCGGAGGACACCGTTGGCATCGGTGTCGGCCGTAAACTCGGGCACGTCGAAGGAAACCTTGACGTGGCTTTGAGCGGCGAGGTTGTAGATCTCATCCGGCTTGACGGCCGAAATGATCTTGACCAGCGAGCTGGAATCGGTCATATCGCCCCAGTGGAGGTTGACAAGACGGGTCTTCTTCATATCCCTCACCCACTCGTCGAGGTAGAGATGCTCTATACGTCCGGTATTGAACGAGGAACTGCGGCGGATGATGCCGTGGACTTCGTAACCTTTCTCGATGAGGAATTCTGCCAGGAACGATCCGTCCTGACCGGTGATTCCGGTAATAAGCGCTTTTTTCATTTATCCAGTTTTGAAAATCTCGAATTTAAACTCTTGAATTCAGGGACTATGTCCTTCATGAGGCCGACGGTCTTCATCTCGTCGAAGCTGTAGCTGGCTTTTATGAGGGCGTCGATACGCTTGGAGACCTCGTCGAAATCGTATTCCCTGACCTTTGCGATCATGATTTTTTCATGCTCGGTCGCAATGGTGTTCTCGGAGGTGGCCAGGAGCTCTTCATAGAGCTTTTCTCCGTGGCGGAGTCCGGTGAATTCTATCTTGATGCCCGTCCTTCCGGAAAGCGATATCATCTTCTTCGCGAGATCGACTATCTTGACGGGCTGTCCCATATCAAATATATAGATCTCACCGCCGCGGCCCATGCTGCCGGCCTCGAGGACCAGACGGCAGGCTTCCGGGATGGTCATGAAGTAGCGGATGATGTCGGGGTGTGTCACGGTGACGGGACCGCCGGCCTCGATCTGCCTGCGGAAAAGCGGGATGACGCTGCCGTTGGAGCCTAGCACGTTGCCGAAACGGGTCGTGATGAACTGAGTCTTGCCGCCCTCGGCTGCAATCTTCCTCGCGAGGGACTGGACATAGATCTCGCAGATACGCTTGGAGCACCCCATTATATTAGAGGGGTTGACAGCCTTGTCGGTCGAAATCATCACGAACTTGCGCACGTCGTACTTGACGGAAAGGTCCGCAAGCACCTTCGTGCCGAGGATGTTGTTCTGGACCGACTCCGACACGTTGTCCTCCATCATGGGGACGTGCTTGTAGGCCGCGGCATGGAAGACGTATTCCGGACGGTACTCCGCGAATATCTGCTCCATCCTCTTGGCGGAGGAGATGTCGGCCACGATCGTCGGGGCGTCGATATTGCGCCAGTTTTCTTCAAGCTCGAGACGGATGTCGTGGAGAGGGGTCTCGGCCTGATCCACCAGGATGAGCTGATAGGGGTTGAACGAGGCGACCTGCCTCATGATCTCGCTTCCTATCGATCCGGCCGCGCCGGTAATGAGGACCCTCTTGCCCTCAAGGTGCTGCCTGATGGACTCCATGTCGATCTCGATGGGGTCCCTCATTAGCAGATCCTCGATGTCGATGGCCTTGAGCTCGCCGGAGAATTCTGCCTCATCGGCGCTGTCGGAGATGCTCTTGGCAAGGTAGAGGCGGATGTTTTCCTTCAGGAGGACGTCGGCGAGGCCGGTCTCATGGAGCTTGTCCAGCTTGCCGGGAATGACGATGACGGCACGGATCTTCTTCTCGCGGATATGCTCTACGATGGATTCGTTGTTGAGAAAGACGTTGACACCGAGAAGGACCTTGCCCGTCATGGCCTCGTCGTCGGAGATGAAGCCCTTGAGGATGAAGTTGTAGCCCTCGTTGAGAGGAAGGGACTTCGCCAGAGCGGCGCCGCCAGCCCTGGTACCATAGACGAAAATCGGAATCTTTTCGGCCTTGTTGTGGCTGAGCTCGTCATAGAGGGACTTGATGAACAGACGCATCGTGACCATAAGGACGAAGCACACCATGACGGAGATGACAAGGACCGAGACCGGCACGATCTGGATGTCGAACGCATACTGGACTCCGATATCGAGCACCATGACACAGATGAACGACAGCGACAGGGCCGCGAAAATATTCATCAGGTCGACGAAGGAAGACAGTCTGAGGACGTTGGAATAGGTCCTGAATACCCTGAAGAAAATGATGTCGACAACGGTAATTACCCCTACGGAAGCCCACATAAGGCCCTTCTGCTCCATCACAAATCTGAAATCAGTCCTGATCAGGTAGCCGACAAGGACGGATGCGGCCACAATGAATATGTCGAATATGAGGATTATCCACGACGGGAGAACCTTCAATGAAAATATTCTCCGGAGGAATCCGGGCGCTTTTTCTTCTGCCATACCGAAACTGCGGTTAGTGTGCAAATTTACAAATTTTTAACTAATAAATAAATTTAGATATTGCCTGTGTTCTAAAAAAATTCTATCTTAGCGCGTTAATTAACACAACTACTTTATCTATGGCCTACACAGTTACAACTAAATCTTCCTACGGGGATCGCTTGAAAAAAGCCCTCCAGGGAGTGGTGATGGGGTTCTTCCTCATCATCGCCGCGACCGTCATGCTTTTCTGGAATGAAGGTAGGACAGTCAAAACGACCAAGATGCTCAAACACGCCCAGAAAGAGTGTGTCGAGCTCGGTGACATTTCCTCCGTCAATTCCGAATTCAACGGAAAGATGGTCCACGCTGTCGGTCTCGCCGACACCGAGGAAAACCTCTATGACGATCTTTTCCAGGTCGGCAGGGAGAAGACCATCAAGCTCTCCAGGGATGTCGAGTTCTATCAGGTTCAGGAGCACCAGCACTCCGAGACTCATGACAAGGTCGGCGGCGGCCAGGAGACCGTGACAACCTACACCTACGACACCGCATGGGTCGGCAGCCCCATCAACTCCGCCAACTTCTCCGATCCCGACTACCGGGATGTCAACTACATCCTCTACGAGGTCGAAGATGCGGATTTCCAGGCTGAGAACGTATCCTTCGGTGCCTACAAGCTCCCCGACATGCTTATCGGTCAGATGAGCGACTGGCAGGATCTCGCCCCCAACTGCAGCGAAGAGTTCGTCGCCGCATTCGACAACGAGATGCTTTCCCGCTGGAAAGTTCCCGCCGGCTCCACTCTCTTCCACGTGAGCGGCAACTACCTCTTCATTGGTCTCAACCCCAATGCTCCCGAGGTAGGCGACGTCAGGATCAGCTACAAGTATGTCGCCCCTGCAACTGTCTCCATCCTCGCCGTTGTTGACGGCAATTCATTCAAAAAGTTCGAAGACAAGAACGGCTACAGCCTCGCCACCCTTTCCACCGGCGAACTCGGTCTTGAAGAAATGTTCACCGCCGAGCACAGTGCCAACAAGACGACCGCATGGATCATCCGTATCCTCGGTCTCATCATGCTTGTCTGGGGCTTCAACAACATCTTTGACATACTGACCCACCTCGCCAAGGTCCTTCCGTTCCTCGGAAGCATTGTCGGCTTCGGCGCCAAGATCCTCGCATGGATCATCGCTATTCCCTGGTGGCTCATCGTCATCGCAATCGCATGGGTATGGTACCGTCCGGTTCTCGGTATTCTCCTGCTGCTCGCTGCAGGCGGTCTGATCTATCTCGCCGTCATGAACGGCAAGAAGAAGAAAGCCGCAGAAGCAGCCGCTGCTGCTGCAGAGCCCGCACCGGCACCCGAGGCCCCTGCTGCCCCCGAAGAGGCTCCGAAAGAGTAAGACTCTTCTTTGAACAAAAATTAAGACTGGCAGCTGACTGTCAGTCTTTTTTTTGTCATTTCTGCCAGGCGAAGCGCGTGGCAAAACCTACTTGCTGTACTCGCGGATGTTCTGCTCGTCGGAAAGAGGGCAGACGATGATGCCACCGCCGGCCTCGCAGACGATGCTGTCGCGAAGGCCGCTCAGCACGGTCTTGCGGCCTGAAGGCACGTGGACGATGCAGCCCGAGCAGCCGAAAAGGCGGACCCCGTCGCCGACGACGGCGTTGCCTTCAGCATCCTGACGGATATGCTCGCGGACGGAACTCCAGCCGCCGAGATCGCTCCAGCCGAGTTCGGCGGCGATGGTCTTGATGTGGCTGGATTTTTCCATGACGGCATAGTCGATGGATATCTTCTCACAAGTGGGGAAAAGCCTGCGGAGGGCGTCCATTTCGCCAGGAGTGTAGAATGAAGGGGCGATTTTGTCCATCACCTCCATCACGGAAGGTGCGTGGGCGCTCAGCTCGGCTATGATCGTCGAGACATTCCAAACGAAGATGCCGGCATTCCAGACGTAGCTGCCGTCGGCAAGGTATTTTTCCGCCGTCTCGAGATTGGGTTTCTCACGGAACTCAGAGACGGGGATGACCTTTTCTTTTTCTTTTGAAGAAGCGTGGATGTAGCCGTAGCCGGTCTCGGGACGGGTCGGGGTGATACCGACGGTCACGATGGAGTCGGAATGCTCCGTCTCGTCGAGAGCCTTGGAGATGACTTCGGCGAAGAGCTCAGTCTTTGTGACAATGGCGTCCGACGGGGTGACGACTATATTGGCATCCGGATAGCGGAGAGCTATCTTCCGGCAGGCGTAGGCGATGCAGGGGGCCGTTTTGCGGGGCTCCGGCTCGGAGAGGATATGGTCGGCGGGGATCTCCGGGAGGTGCTCCGCAACCATTTTGGCATATCTCTCACCGGTGACCACCCAGAAGTTGCTGAACGGGGCCAGAGGGAGGAAACGCTCCGCAGTGAGACGCAGGAGGCTTTTGCCCAGGCCGAGCACGTCGATGAACTGCTTGGGGTGTTCGGGGGTGGAAAGCGGCCAGAGGCGGCTTCCGATGCCGCCTGCCATGATTACGATGTGGGTGTTTTCTCTGTTCATATTAAGACTGACTTGCCCGTCTTGCATGGGCGCGAGCACCGGCATAAGACAGGAGGATGCCAAGTTCGAAAAGCAAATACAAAGGAAGGAATACGATCATGAGGGTGAACGGATCACCGGTCGGGGTGATGACCGCAGCCAGGATGAGAAGGACCACGATGGCGTGACGGCGGTACTTGCGCAGGAAATCCGGAGTGACGGCTCCGATTCTCGAAAGGAGCCATGTCAGAAGCGGAATCTCGAAGAGTATGCCGAGGAAGAAGGTCATCGTGAAAAGGTTGTGCATGTAGGAATCCAGCGAAATGCGGTTGGCGATGGCCTCGGATATGGTGTAATCCGTGAGGAAACGGAACATCACAGGGAAGACCACCAGATAGCCGACCGCGCATCCGAGGTAGAACATCAGGCTGCCGAAGGAGAAGACAAAGCCCACCGGTCCCTTTTCGCCCTTGTAGAGCGCGGGCTCCAGGAAACGCCAGAATTCCACCAGAAGAAGCGGGAAGGATACGATGACGGACAGCGCGAAAGAGACGCTGATGTGGGTCATAAACTGCGTCGTGACGTTGATCGCGATGATGTCGGCGGAAACGTCGCTGCCGAAAACCCGGCCTCCGGTCAGGGAGGATATCCACTGATACAGGAAAAAATCGGACTTTGACGGGCCGAGGATGAATCCGTCGAAAATCCTGGGGACGAAGATGAAACAAACAATGAAAGCGACCAAAAGAATTCCGATCGCCTTAAAAAGAGTTTTTCTGAGCTCCTCGAGGTGGTCCCAGAATGTCATCTCCGCCTGTAACATTTGGCAGAGCCGTTACTGCTCGTCAGCTTCCTTTTCTTCAGCCGGTTTTTCTTCCTCTACCGGCTTCTCGACCTCTTTCTCCACTTCGGAAACACCCTCTTTGAAACTCTTCACGCCCTTGCCGAGGCCTTTCATGAGTTCGGGAATCTTCTTGCCGCCGAAAAGGAGAAGTATAACGAGTGCGATTAAAAGAATCTCCTGCCAGCCGAAACTGCCGAATAACAAAATGTTGTGCATAAGTATTATTTTCTAGCTGAGTACAAATATAAACAATTTTCAATTTTCGCATAATCTGAGCTTTGCATAACTCAGAAGAAGGGTCTTCTCGCCATAGAGGTCGAAAGCTATGCGCGCCTTGGCATCCGGCATATTGCCTGTGATGGAAAGGATCTTGCCGCGGCCGAAGCGGTTGTGCTCCACGATGTCGCCTTCCGCGAGCTTCTCCGGCAGGGTCGGGATAAAATCGGGAATCACGGGCGGAAGCTCCCTGGAGGCCGCTTCCTGGCGGGAGCGGAAGACTCCCGGCTTCTGCGGCGCCGGAGCGGAGGGGCGGGAAGGGAATTCCGGCCTCGAGGGCGACGGCTTGGGGGCATTGCCGAAAAAGTGCCTGTTGCCTCCACCGAACTGGGACTGGGTAATATTCGGCCTCGTGCCCGAAGGACGGAAGCCCGGGATCGATGCCGTGGTGAAAGTGGAGCGGAAGGAGGCACTCTTGGGAGGATTCTCTATATACTGCGGGTCTATTTCCTTGAGGAAACGGGAGATGTCGTGGGTCTCGTGGGAGCCGTTGTGCATCCTGGTCGTCGACCAGGTGAGGGTCACGGCCTTTTCGGCACGCGTCATTGCAACGTAGAAAAGACGCCTCTCCTCCTCGATATCGGCCGTCGAGGCGAGGTAGCCACCGGAGGGGAAAAGGTTCTCCTCCATGCCGGCCACGAAGACATAAGGGAATTCCAGACCCTTGGCGGAATGGACCGTCATGAGGGCAATGCGGTTGGCGGCGTCTTCATCGGAAACGTCGGCGTTGGAGAGCAGGGCAATGTCCTCGAGGAAGTCACAGAGAAGGGCAGGAGGGCAGTTGTCTTCGGAAATAGCATCCGGATCGGCACCGTCCTCGATGAGACTCTCCATCCATTCACCTTTCTTCCTTTCCTGGAAGGAGGCTATGCTGTTGAGAAGCTCGTCGACGTTGGAGAGCCTCGACTGGCCCTCGATGGAGGTGTCGGACTTGAAATGGAGGTAGATGCCCGACTCGGAGGAGATGGAAATGGCGACCGAGTGGGCGTCCTTTTCCTGAGCCATGTCCGAGTGGGTGTGAATCATGTCGCAGAAAGCGCGGAGCTTGCTGACGACGCCTTCCTTAAGCCCGGCATCGAGAAGGCCCTGCTTGTCCGAGGCAGCCTGCATCAGGGGGATATTCCTCTGGCTCGCGAAATCCTGAAGAGCCTGAAGGGTCGTGCCGCCTATGCCCCTCGCCGGGAGATTGACGACCCGGCGGAAGGATATGTCGTCCATGGGGTTGACAATGAGCTTCAGATAGGCCATCACATCCTTGACCTCAGCCCTTTCAAAGAAGGAATTGCCCGCCCATATAAAATAAGGAAGATTCCTTCTGCGAAGAGCCTCCTCAATGGCGCGGGACTGGGAATTGGTCCTGTAAAGAACGGCGAAATCCTTATATGCAGCTCCGTCGGAGCTCATCCTCGAGACTATCGACGAAGCGATCAGATAGGCCTCCTCATTCTCGGAGAAGGCGTTGAGTATGCGTATCTTCTCGCCTGCCCCGGCAACGGCCTTGCAGGTCTTGGGAATGCGGGAAGTGTTCTTTGCGATAAGGGAGTTGGCGGCTTCAACGATCGACTGGGTCGAACGGTAGTTCTGCTCCAGGCGGAAGATCTTCGCATCGGGGAAATCCTTCTTGAAGGAAAGGATGTTCTCGATACGGGCGCCGCGGAAGGCATAGATCGACTGGGAGTCGTCGCCGACGACACATATATTCTTATTGAAGGCGCAAAGGCGCTTGAGGATGACGTACTGGGCTTTGTTGGTGTCCTGGTACTCGTCGACGAGGATATGGGTAAAGCGCCCGGCGACCTCGTCCCTTGCCTCGGGGAAGTCGCGCAGAAGGCGGTCCATATTGAGAAGGATGTCGTCGAAATCCATCACTCCGGACTTCTTGCAGAACTCCTCGTAGAGGTGGAATATCTTGCCGATCTCCGGCTTGCGGCCGGCGCGGTCGGCCACCTGCCTCTCGTTGTCGGCGGCATAGGCCGCAGCGGTGATGAGGTCGTTCTTGGCGTTGGAAATCCTCGAAAGGACCTCCTTGGGCTTGTAGATCTTTTCGTCGAGGGGGATGGACTTGATGATGCCTTTGATCGCGTTCTGGGAGTCGGTCGTGTCGTAGATGGTGTAGGACTGGGGGTAGCCGAGGAGCTCCGCATACTGACGGAGGATGCGGGCGAAGACGGAATGGAAGGTCCCCATCTGGATCTTGGAGGCGTTGCGGGCGCCGACAAGGGTCGCGATCCTCTCCTTCATCTCGCCGGCGGCCTTCTTCGTGAAGGTCAGGGCGAGAATACGCGACGGATTGGCTCCCTGGGCGATCTGGTAGGCGATTTTAGAGGTGAGCACCCTGGTCTTGCCGGACCCGGCACCGGCCACGATGAGGACCGGGCCGTCGGGGGCAGTGACGGCTCTTTGCTGCTCAGGGTTCAAATTCTTTAAAATCTCGTCCATTCCGCACATTTTTGGACTGCTAATTTACTAAAAATTTGCTATCTTAGCAGGGTTTTTCAGAATACTTTTAAACACTTTTATAATGTCAAGCAACATCGAACTCAAAAAAGGCCTCGACATCCCCATCAAGGGAGCCGCGGACCGGAAAGTTCTGAGGAAGGTGGAGCCCGGCCTGGTGGCAGTCAAGCCGACCGATTTCAAGGGTCTCGTCCCGAGGCTCCTTGTAAGGGAAGGCGATCCAGTGGCCGCCGGCAGCCCCGTCCTTGCCGATAAGGACCGTCCGAGCATCCTCCTGACTTCGCCAGTCAGCGGCTCTGTCAAGGAGATCGTCCGCGGAGAGAAGCGCAAGCTGCTCGCCGTCGTCATCGAAAGCGACGGTAAAGGCACGAGCGTGGATTTCGGAGCCTGCAACCCTGCAACCCTCAGTTTTGAAGACGCCGTCGAGCTTCTTTGCAAGAGCGGTCTCTGGGGCTCCATCATAAGCCGTCCTTACGGCGTGATGGCCTCCCCCGAGATGAAGCCCAAGGCTATCTTCGTCTCCACCTTCTCGACCGCTCCCCTCGCGCCCGACACCGAATTCACCTTCGGCGCCGACGCCGAAGCGGTCCAGGCCGGTGTCAGACTCCTCTCCCGCCTGACCGACGGCGGAGTCCACCTCTGCCTCAACGCGCAGACCTACTCCAAGTCTCCGTTCCACAGGATCGAGGGAGCGATAATCCACACCGTCAACGGACCTCACCCGGCAGGCAACGTCGGCGTCCAGATAAGCCACATCTCCCCCATCCGCAGGGGCGAGACCGTCTGGACCGTTCCGATCCTTGCCGTCGCCGCGATCGGCCGCCTGGTCCTGACCGGCAAGCTCTCGCTCTACCGCAAGATCGCCGTGACAGGCCCCGCCGCTGAAGAGCCCGCCTATGTGGAGGCCCTTCCCGGGACCCCCGTCAGCGAGATTGTCGCCGCAGGTGAGGGCATCCGCATCGTCGAAGGCGACGTCCTCTCCGGCAAAGTCCTCGCAGCCGATGGCTACGTAGGGTTCTTCGCAGACCAGCTGACCCTTCTTCGCGAAGGATTCGACAAAGAGCTCCTCGGCTGGGCAAAGCCCTTCCGTCCGAAGCTCTTCTCCTCTTCCCCCTGCTATTTCTCCTGGCTTACCCCCTCGAAGAAATACGACATGGACACCAATCTCCACGGCGGCCCCCGCGCCTTCGTCGAGACCAAGTGCTTCTCCGATGTGACCCCGATGGACATTTTCCCCATCTACCTCATCAAGGCCTGCCTTGCCGGCGAGATCGACAAGATGGAGAAATTCGGCATCTACGAAGTCCTTCCCGAGGACCTCGCCCTCTGCGACTACGTCGACCCTTCGAAGAACGACATCCAGGCGATCATCGCTTCCGGCATCGACCTCATGATTAAAGAAATGGCATAAGATATGGCAGAAGAAAACAACACTCCCCGGCCCGGCCTTTTTGAAAAAGGCGGCAAACTGGGATGGCTCCATTCAACGGCCGACGCCTTCGAAACCTTCCTCCACGTCCCCGGCACGGTGACAAGGAGGGGCGCGCACGTCCGTGACGCCATCGATCTCAAAAGGGTTATGATTATAGTCGTGATAGCCCTCGTTCCCGCCGCCCTGTTCGGCATGTGGAACACCGGCTACCAGACTTCCACTTTATACGGCCTCGGATGGGGCTTCTGGATGTGCTTCTGGAAAGGTCTCCTGAAGACGCTTCCTCTCTTTATCGTCTCCTACGGTGTCGGTCTTGCGATCGAGTTCGCATCCGCCCAGATCCGCGACGAAGAAGTCAACGAAGGCTACCTGGTGACCGGTATGCTCATCCCGCTCATCGTCCCCGTCGACGTTCCGCTCTGGATGCTCGCGATAGCGGTCGCTTTCGCGGTCATCTTCGGCAAGGAAGT
Organism: Bacteroidales bacterium; assembly: GCA_017651045.1. GTDB lineage: Bacteria > Bacteroidota > Bacteroidia > Bacteroidales > UBA932 > Cryptobacteroides. The sequence continues at coordinate 13,559 of JAGCDT010000073.1, forward strand.
CTTCGGCGGCACCGGGATGAACATCTGGAACCCCGCGCTCCTCGCACGTGCCTTCCTGTTCTTCTCGTATCCTTCCAAGATGTCGGGCTCCGAGGTCTGGATCCACGCTCCCAAGGGCGTTGATGCAGTTTCCGGCGCAACTCCCCTCGCCCTCGCAGGCGACGGCGGCGTTTCCGCCCTCAGCGGCGACCTGAGCCTCTGGCACCTCTTCCTCGGCGACATCCCCGGCAGCATCGGTGAGACCTCCGCGATCGCGATCCTCATCGGCGCCGTCATACTCATCTGGACCGGCGTCGCCAGCTGGAAGATCATGGTCTCCACGGTGGCGGGCGGCCTGCTCGTCGG
>JAGCDT010000074.1 GCA_017651045.1 Bacteroidales bacterium
CCTGGTTCGTCGGAGAAAAGCTCAAGGTCAGGAAATTCCACATCAGGAAAGTCTACGACTCCCTCGTGGAGGACGGCAGCACTATGCTTGTCAAGGCTTCAATCGATGATATCCGCCGCGTCAACGGCTGGAGCGACGACCTGGCATCCTCGGTGGAGGTGGCCCTCAAGCCCGCCTACCGCGGAGAGATGATGACCGAAGCCATATGCGAGAAAATCGGTACTCTGCTTGTCCTCAGCCCCGACGAAAGCGAAAACGGGCTGCTGGTCACGACCGCGCGTCACGACTACAGCGAGCTCTTTTCCTGGCTGGAACTCCTGCGCAACAACGTCTCCTTCATCCTTATCCTGATGACCATCGTGGCAGGATTCAACATGGTCTCGGGGCTTCTCATCCTCCTTTTCCGGAATATCCCGACTATCGGTATCCTCAAGACCCTCGGCATGACCGACAAGGCCATCTCGTCGGCCTTCCTCAGGGCATCTTCAGTGCTGATACTGAAAGGGATGGCAGCCGGCAACGCCATCGCCATCCTTTTCTGCATACTTCAGTCGAAATTCCATCTGATCAGCCTCAACCCGGCCAACTACTATGTCAGCTTCGTTCCGGTCAAGCTCAACATCCTGCCGGTGCTGGCGATAGATGTCGTCTCATTCGCAGTGATTATGCTGCTACTGCTGATCCCGTCGCTGTTTATCTCCAAGGTCGACCCTGCGGAGACCGTCAAGATGGATTAGCGGCGCCAGCCTTCGAGATTCTCCTTCACGAGATTCCAGTCGTAATACGGACCTTCAACCGGCTCGAGACCCCTCAGAAGGGTCTCTTTTTCGTTTACAAGGAACTTGACGAGGACGCTGCCCTTGTTGTTGCGGTAGAATATCATCTGCAGGTTGCACGCAAGGCAGATGTATTTCGGGCCGAACCACTTTTTGGATATCTCGTTGGCACTTATACGGTCGCCGGCGCCTTCAAGGCCCAGATAGCTGACTATCGCCATATAAGGCCAGTCGTGGCCGAAACGAAGGTCGGCGGCGACTTCGCCGCTCTCGATTGCGTCATCGGCCAGGCGGACTATCTCATCCACCAGCGGCTTGACGCGAGGCATCCTGATGTCGCCAAACTCTTCGGAGTTGCACTGGGTCAGGTAAATGTGGCGATTGTGATAATCGAAGTAATTGTAGACCACCTCGGGAGGAATATGTCTGAAGATGTCGCTCTCTATGTCGAAATTCCTGGCAAAAGATGCAGTGGAACATATCCTCCTCTGGAAACGCCCCACATACTCGACCACTTCCCTTCCCTTCTCCGGATCGGTGAAGAGGCGGCTTAGGATCGTCACGGTGTCGACAGGAGCGTGATTGATTTTCCTTGTCATCCTGCTCGCCTCGCGCCTGTGATCCTTTGAGCAGTCGTTGGTGAGAAGTGGCTGGACCTTGTCGTCCGACTGGATGGTGAAGTTCAGATCCGGCCGGAGAGCGGAGAGCTTCGAGACGAACGAAGCCATCGAGACAAGGCAGCGAGGCACCTTGCTGGCGAATATCCTGATATTCTTTGAGCCTTTCTTGAACACACCGGGATAGCGCTTATACATCCTTTCGGCGAGCATCTTGTGCTCCCTCTCCCCTCTCGGGGTAAGGCGTCCTTCTCTACCGTCAAAGGCATCGCGCACTGCCCTTGCCTCTTCGAGAAGGGCCTTGCCCTCATCTGTCAGAATGCCGAGGCTGTCGGCTTTCTCCATGCGCTCGACGACATAGACGAAATCCTTGTCGCTGCCGCCGGCCCTCGTGCCATGACGGCCGTAGTGGCTGATATAGAACGGCTTGTAGCCCTTGGGAGGCTTGGTGTCCACTATGGGGTCGAACTCGTAGACATGTATGTTGACACCGGCCCTGTCCGGATCTTCAGCAACAAGTGCGGCCACCTCCGGAGAGGCTGCCGAAAGACCCATTGACGAGGGCGAAACGGCCTCGGGGTGAGGCAATTCCTGGGAATACGAAAGGGTTGCGGCGAGAAAGAGGGCCGCGAGAAGGAATATTGTTCTTTTCATAACTGCAATTATAGCAAATTAATTTATATATTTGTAGGATAGAGGAAATATAAACCAAACAAAATATGAAACGCAAAAAGAAAAATCAGGGTTATCCCTGGAAGTTCTCCTCAGTAGGAGGATCCGTAAGAGTCAACATCACCTCCGGTGAAGACATCGCCCACCTCGGCGAACTCGACCGCAAACTCTGGACAGTTCTCAGCTGCCCGGTCCAGGGTCTTGAATTCGACCCCAAGACCCTCGCCTACATCGACTCCAACGGCGACGGCAAGATCCGCGTCGACGAAGTCATAGCCACGGCGAAATGGCTCACTGATGTCCTCAAGGACCGCGACCTCCTCATAAAGAGCGAAGGCCTCCTCCCTCTGGCAGCACTCAACGAGGAGAGCCCTGAAGGCGCAAAGCTCCTTGCAAGCGCGAAGCAGATTCTCTCCAACCTCGAGCTGGAGAAGGAAGACCTCACCTTCGAGGAAGCGACCGACTCGGTAAAGATCTTCGAGAAGACCCAGTTCAACGGCGACGGCATCATCACCCCGGCTTCCGCCGACAAGGATGACCTCAAGGCCCTTATCGAGAAGATCGTCGAGGTCCTCGGCGGACTGCCCGACCGCAGCGGCGTCGACGGCGTCGACACCGACAAGATCGAAGCCTTCTATACCGCCTGCGCCGACTACGCCGCCTGGCAGGATGCGCGCACGGCCGACATCCTCCCCTACGGAGAGGAGACCGAGGCTGCCCTTGCCGCCTGCGAAGCCGTCAAGGAGAAAGTCGCCGACTTCTTCATGCGTTGCAAACTCATAGCCTTCAATCCCGACTGTGCCGCCGCAGTGGATGTCTCTGTCGACAAGATAAGCGCTATCGGCGGAGAAGACCTCGCCGCAGCAGCCGAGATCGGCTCCTATCCTCTCGCCCGCCCCAACGCCGAAGGCATGCTTCCTCTCGGAGGCGGCATCAACCCGGCCTGGCAGGGCGCCTTCGCTGCCCTCAAGGCCCTTGTCCTCGACAAGGACTTCCCGAAGGCCAAAGGCATCTCCGAGGCCGACTGGAACGGCATTCTCGCGAAGTTCGCCGCCTACACCGCCTGGAAGGACGCCAAGAAGGGCGCCGAAGTCGAAGGTCTCGGTCTCGACGAGGTCAAGGCCATCCTGAAGGCCGACAAGAAAGCCGCCCTTCTCGAGCTCATCGAAAAGGACAAGGCCCTCGAAGAGGAGTCCCTCTCCATCGACGCCGTCGGCAAGCTCCTCCACCTGGTCCGTGACTTCTACACCTTCCTCAACAACTACATCGTCTTCAAGGATTTCTATTCAAAGGACAAGAAAGACAAGGCGATGTTCCAGGCCGGCCGCCTCTACATCGACCAGCGCAGCACCGACCTCTGCATCAAGGTTCAGGATATGGGCAAGGTCGGCGAACTCGCGACCTATAGCGGAATGTACATCCTCCTTTGCGCCTGCACCTCCAAGGTCAAGAACGCCACGATGAATATCGCCGCAGTCCTCACCGCGGGCGACGTGGACGACCTCCGTGAAGGCAAGAACGCCATCTTCTACGACCGCGCAGGCAACGACTGGGATGCCGTCGTGACCAAGATCATCGACAACCCCATAAGCAGCCGCCAGGCTTTCTGGGCTCCCTATAAGAAGATGGGCCGCTGGATCTCCGACAAGATCAACAAGGCCGCATCCGAGAAGAACGACAAGGCCTTTGGCGACACCACCGCCAAGCTCGACACCGCCGCAGCCGCTCCCGCAGCCGACGGCGCCACCGCCATCAAGAGCAGCTTCGACATCGCCAAGTTCGCCGGTATCTTTGCCGCCATCGGCATGGCTCTCGGCTTCATCGGCCAGGCTCTCGTAGCCCTCGCCAAGGGCGTCTCCAGCACCCCCGTCTGGAAGATCCTCGCCATCATCTGCGGTATCATCCTCGTGATCTCCCTGCCGTCGATGTTCCTCGCCTGGAGGAAGCTCCGCAAGCGCGACCTCGGCCCCGTGCTCAACGCCAACGGCTGGGCCATCAACGCCCGCTCACTCGTCCGCATCAAGTTCGGCGCGACCCTCACCTCTCTTGCCAAGTACCCGAAGCTGACCGCCGTCGACAAGGCCGCCCGCAGAAGGGCCCGCTGGAGAAGGTTCTTCTGGTGCCTGTTCGCAGCCATCATCATCGCCGCCGGCGCCCTCTACTTCACCGACAACCTCAAATGCATCGGCCTCCCCTTCCACAAGGAAGCCCCTGTAGAGGAAGTCGTCGAAGCCCCTGAGGCCGAGGCGGTCGAAGCCGAGCCGGATGGTGAGCCTGTCGAACCAGCCGAAGCCCCCGCCGCCGAGTAATTTATCGTGTAGGATAACCATATGAAAAGGCTTGCTCATATCCTGCTTATCATTATCACTTCCTGCGCGGCCCTGTCGTGCAGGAAGGATGATTTCGACAATTATTGGTATATGGTCAGTTGCATATATGACGGCACTCCGTGTTCCCGGAATTTTAGACAAGCCTCCTTTCTCGGGTGGACCAACAATCCCGGAGATGTGCTGAAGATAGACAGGAAGGACAATGCGACGTTCATCTATTCTGAATTTTTCGAATGGAGTGACACTCCGAATCCAAACTTCTTGTATGGATGTATAAGCCTTATCGACAAGGAACATCCTACCATTCCGGATCAGGCCCGATATGAACTCAAGAAAGGGCTGATCGTTTCTAGAATCCAACAAGAAAGTCCTCCTTTTACCGACAATGCGATATTAGCATATTCTCCTTACCACGGGAGAAAAGATATTGAAATCATTGAGGGGTGGTGCACTCTCGAAAAAGTTATCCGAAGGAAAACAAATTTCAGGGGGATGAAAATCTGTTTCGAGGTCAGGTGGCGTCTTCCGGAAAATGGCGAGGAGCACTTTATCTCAAACGGCGAACTCCTTATTTCCCATCGCATCATAAAAGCTTCCATATAGGGATATGACAAGTTATCCGAATTCCATAAGAAGAATATTCATCCTTCCTTTCATCGTCGCAGCAATCTGCCTTGCTGCCTCCTGCAAGAAGGATGAATTCAAAGGTATTCACTTCAAGGTGATGTACGAATACGACGGAGAAATCAGATCCTTTGAGGAAAAGAATCTTTCCAATTACCCGGACAGTCACAATCTTATTGTCCAGATGCGGAACGACACGACGTTCATTTATTCTCCCCGTCATATCTGGTGGGACGGCCATTTCTTTTATGGATATCTGAACGTCATTGATACAGCCAATTCCTATTTACCGAAGGGAAAAACCGAATATGAGCTTAAGCCAGGCGTCATCTACCCGGATGATTCCAACTCAAAGAAAGCATTCACGGAAAGTGTCATAATAACCTACCCGACCCCGAGAAAGGCCATCGAAGTCATTGAAGGCCATTGCTCCATAGAACCCGTCATAAAGAGAGAGTTTTTAGACGATTATCCGGAAGATGATCTTATCGGAGTAAAGATATGCTTCAATGCAAAATGGAGAGAAGTGGAGTCCGGCGAGGAGCACGAAATAAAAAACGGAGAAGCGTTGTTTTCTTCCAGTATTGTGACTATTGACTATCGTGAGATGGCATATTAATAGAGGACAAAACATTTAGAATATGGATAAAAACTTTGTGGAAGAATTAAGGTGGAGGGGGATGATACAGGATATCATGCCCGGGACGGAGGAGAAGTTGATGGAAGGGCCGCAGTCGGCCTATGTGGGGATAGATCCCACGGCTGACTCGCTGCACATCGGCCACCTCGTGAGCGTGATGATCCTCAAGCACTTCCAGCAGTGCGGCCACAAGCCGTTCGCGCTGGTAGGAGGCGCGACCGGCATGATCGGCGACCCGTCGATGAAATCCGCCGAGCGCAACCTGCTCGATGAGCAGACCCTTGCCCATAACGTCGCCTGCCTCAAGGCGCAGCTCGCCCGCTTCCTCGATTTCGGAGACGACAAGCCCAACGCAGCGGAGCTCGTCAACAACTACGACTGGATGAAGGACTACACCTTCATCAATTTCATCCGTGACATCGGAAAGCACATCACCGTCAACTATATGATGGCCAAGGACTCCGTCAAAAAGCGCCTCTCCAGAGAGTCGAGCGAAGGCATGTCCTTCACGGAGTTCAGCTACCAGCTTATGCAGGGCTACGACTTCTACTGGCTCTGGAAGAACCGCGGCTGCATCCTGCAGCTCGGCGGCTCCGACCAGTGGGGCAACATCACCACGGGCACCGAGCTCATCCGCCGCATGGACGGCGGCGAGGCCTTCGCCCTCACCTGCCCCCTCATCCGCAAGGCCGACGGCACCAAGGTCGGCAAGACCGAGAAAGGCAACATCTGGCTGGATGCGGAGCGCACATCGCCCTATGAGTTCTACCAGTTCTGGCTGAACGTGTCGGACGTGGACGCGGAGAGCTACATCCGCATTTTCACCATGCTGCCGAAGGAAACCATCGACTCTCTCATTGCCGAG
>JAGCDT010000075.1 GCA_017651045.1 Bacteroidales bacterium
CCGGCGCGTCCCTTCACCTTGAGGATGCCCTCCTCGCAGTGTTCCACTCGCGGAGTCGGGAGGAGATCCTCCAAGCCGTGGGCGACGCCCACCGGACCGCTTCCGGGACCGCCTCCGCCATGAGGCGTGGAGAAGGTCTTGTGGAGATTGACGTGCATGATGTCGAAGCCCATGTCGCCGGGGCGGGCCACTCCGAGGAGCGGATTGAGGTTGGCGCCGTCGTAGTACATGAGGCCGCCGGCCTCGTGGACGAGGTCGGCAATCTCCTCGACGCGGCTCTCAAAGAGGCCGAGCGTGTTGGGATTGGTCATCATCATACCGGCAACCCTGTCGTCGAGAAGCTCCTTGAGGGCTTCCACGTCGACACGGCCGTCGGGAAGGGACTTCACCTGCACGACTTCCAGGCCGCAGACCGCGGCCGAGGCGGGGTTGGTCCCATGGGCGCTGTCGGGGACGATGACGCGGGTGCGCTGCAACCCGCCGGTCAGCAGGTGGAAACGCCTCATGATCATAAGGCCCGTCAGCTCGCCGTGCGCACCAGCGCAAGGGTTGAAGGTAAAGGCCGACATGCCCGTGATCTCGCAAAGTGCCTTCTCGAGGCCCTCATAGACCTCGAGGGCGCCCTGGACGGTCTCCGCCGGCTGAAGCGGGTGGAGCCCCAGGAAGCCCGGCATAGCCGCGATCTCTTCGTTGATCTTGGGGTTGTATTTCATGGTGCAGCTGCCGAGCGGGTAGAAACCCGTGTCGACGCCGAAATTCATCTGTGAGAGGTTGGTGTAGTGGCGCACAACGTCGGGCTCGCTCACCTCGGGGAGAGGTAGCGGAGCCTCACGGACCAGCCCGGCGGGAATGGGCTCAGCCGCAGGATAGCGGTCTTCCGGAAGAGAATACCCCGTCCGTCCTGGGACGGAGAGCTCGAATATCAGTGAGTCGTAGTATTTCATAGTCCGGAATTTTTAATGGTCTCGACAAGGGCGTCGACTTCGGCCTTCGACCTCTTTTCGGTCACGCAGAAGGACACAAAGCCCTCCTCCGTCTCGAGTGCGGCGAAGAATCCCGCATCGATAAGCTTCTTCTGCAGCTTCTCCGGGTCGACCAGCGGATTCAGCACGAACTCCTTCAGGAACGGCTTGCCGGGGAACACATCCTCGAAAAGGCCGGTCTCAAGAAGCTTCGCCTTGAGATAGTGGGCGCCGTCGGAGGAAATCCTGTTGACCTCGCGGAGCCCGGCAGGGCCCATCAGCGAGCAATAGACAGTCGTCCACAGGGCCATCAGCGACTGGTTCGAGCAGATGTTCGAAGTGGCCTTCTCACGGCGTATGTGCTGCTCACGGGCCTGGAGGGTGAGGACATAGGACCTGCGGCCCTGCTTGTCCACCGTCTCCCCTACTATGCGGCCCGGAAGCTTGCGGAGGTAGTCTTTCTTAGCGGCCATGAAGCCGACGTAAGGACCGCCGTAGCAAAGCGGAATACCGAGGGACTGGCCGTCGCCGACTGCGATGTCGGCGCCCCACTCCGCCGGGCTCTTGACCACGGCGAGGGCAGAGGGATCGCAGTACTCGATAAGCAGCGCGCCGGCCTCGTGGAGGACGTCGGCAAGCCCCGAGTGGTCCTCGATGATGCCATAGCGGTTGACCGACGGCACTATAAGGCCCGCCACGTTGCCTTCCGCAAGGCACTCCTTAAGAGCCTCAACCGGCGTCTCCCCTTCCTTAGGAATGAGGACGAGCACGTTGAAGCCGTGGTAGGTCGCGTAGGTGCATATGACCTTTATCACGTTGGGAAGGAGGCTCCCCGAAATGATGACGGTGTCTTTCTTTTTCGTGGAAGAGATGGCCATCATGGCCGCCTCGGCAGCCGCGGTCGCCCCGTCGTACATCGACGCGTTGGCGCAATCCAGCCCCGTGAGGGCGCATATCATGCTCTGGAACTCGAAGATGTAGCGGAGAGTCCCCTGCGAGATCTCGCACTGATAGGGCGTATATGCCGTGAGGAACTCCGAACGGGAGGTGATATACGGGATGACCGAAGGGGTGTAGTGGTCATAAGCTCCGGCGCCGACAAAGACCTTCAGACGAGGATTCTTCGCATCCAGAGCCATGAAGAAATCCCTCACTTCCTGCTCTGAAAGGGCCTCCGGAAGCTCCGGGGCAGCTTTCAGCTTCAGGTCGGAAGGGATGTCCGAATACAGGGCATCGAGGTCGGGGACGCCGATGCGCTCAAGCATCGCGGAGAGATCTTCCGCGGTGTGAGGCAGATACGGAGATCCGGCCATTATTCTATCGAAGCCTTATATGCGGCAGCGTCCATCAGGCTCTCGAGCTCTGAAGGATCGCTCATTTCAACCTTTATGATCCAGGCGGCGTAGGCATCCTCGTTGACAAGCTCGGGAGAGTCGACGATCTCTTCGTTGACCTCGACCACCTTGCCGGAAACGGGAGCATACAGGTCGGAAGAAGCCTTCACGCTCTCGAGCGCGCCGAACTCCTCGCCCTTTTCAATCTCGTCGCCCTCTTCGGGAGCATCGACATATGTGATGTCGCCCATTTCGCTCTGGGCGAAATCGGTCACACCTATGACGGCAATGCCGCCTTCCACTTTAACCCATTCGTGGGACTCGCTGTAAAGCAAACCCTCTAAAATCTTGCTCATATCGTGTTACTTTTTGTAATTTGTCTGGTAAAAACGCTTCTTGACCACCTTGCCGGGAAATACCTTCTTGCGGATACGGACGGAAAGGGGCGTGTCGAGGGCGGAGAATTCCTTCCCGACAAGGGCGAAGCAGATGCTCTTGTCGAGGGAAATCGAGTGGTAGCCGGTCGTGACTACGCCGACCTCGGCGCCTTCCGGAGTCTCCACCGGGTAGCCGGCGCGCGGCACAGCGTTGTCCTCGAGCTCGATGCCCACGAGCTTCTTGTCGAGCTCCCCTGCTTTCTGGGCAAGGAGAGCATCCTTTCCGATAAACTCCTTATCGAACTTGCAGAACATCCCGAGCCCCGCCATGACCGGCGAGATCTCCGGGCTGAGCTCGTCGCCATAGAGCGGGAGGCCCGCCTCGAAACGGAGGGTGTCGCGGCAACCGAGCCCGCAGGGCGGCACTCCTGCCTTGAGCAGGATGTCCCATATCTCACGCGTCCCTTCGAGGGTCGTGTAGAGCTCGAATCCGTCCTCGCCTGTGTAGCCCGTGCGGCTAAGGATAAGGCGGCTTCCGCCCCAGGAGGCGTCGCAGAAGGTGTAGAACTGGAGCGCCGGGGCTTCCTTGAGCCCGAGCACCTCCACGACCACCTTCTCGGCGTCCGGCCCCTGCACGGCAATCTGCCCCCACTCCGGGGACGCGTTGACTATCCGGCAGTCGAAAGGCTTGCCGCTCAGCGGATTGGCCTTTGCCTGGGCGAGGATCCAATCGTAGTCCTTGGCTATATTGGCCGCATTGACCACGAGGAGGAAGCTCTCGGGAGCGAACTCCCTGTAGACCAGCAGGTCGTCGACGACTCCGCCATCGGGGTAGCACATCATCCCGTAGAGGACCTTGCCGGGCTCGAACCCGCGGATCTCATTGGTGAAAATATGGTTGATAAACGCCTCCGCCTCGGGGCCGTCGATGAAAATCTCGCCCATATGCGACACGTCGAACATACCGGCCGCCTGACGGACGGCGTTGTGTTCTTCGATGATCGAGGTGTATTGGATGGGCATCATGAAGCCCGCGAAGGGGCTCATCCTTGCTCCGAGTGCGACGTGAGAGTCGTAGAGGCAGGTCTTCTGGAGGATATCCGGGGTCGGTTCGTTCATACGTGGTCAGTTAATGCAAGTCCACAAATTTAGTCTTATAAATCCGTTATTCAAATATCCCCACGCGAAATCTTCAGGTAGTTCTAAACAAGATATCAACAAACGCGCGTGTACTCAGCCCCTTGACCATTTTCTCGAGCGGCACCCCCTCGAGCGCAGACTCGACATCGCTCCTGACCGGCTCCCTGCCGGCAAGCAGCCGCGACAGCGTCTCCGCCACATCCGTAACGTCCTGACCTATCGCGAAAAAGTCTCCGACAAGACTGATATTAAATATTTTGCCGCCGCGCAATTGAAGCTCAGCTTTAATACTCCCGCACCCCGGCACATACGCCTCGCGGCTTATCATATCGACGGCGCCAGAAGCACTAGCGCTGTAGGCCCCTTGCCCGACAGCTTCCGCGCCGGCCCCGCAGGGGTCGCCGCTGTGCTTGCCCTCGATGAACGCTTCATCCAGATAGCCGCTCTCAATA
>JAGCDT010000076.1 GCA_017651045.1 Bacteroidales bacterium
AATGGCGTTAACCTTCCACCTCCGGTCGAAGGTTACGAGGGGTGGGAGGCATATCCTTCGGCAATTTGCCGAAGGAAGCCGGGGAGGTAGTGATATCCTTCGGAAAAATGCCGAAGGATGTGGGGATAAAGTAGTATATCCTTCGGCATTTTGCCGAAGGATGTGGAAGGAGGTGGAGATGGATGGCGCTGAGATGGGGAGGGGCGAGCGAATCGGGACTAGAGGGAGGTGAGGCCCTTGTAGACGAGGATGGCACCGAAGATGAAGACGCCGACGGCGGCGATGCGGTTGACAATGACGAGGATCTTGAAATTGAAGCGGTCACCGAAATGCGCTACGAGTCTGGACAGGCAATACCAATAGCCGGCAGAACCGAATGCCAGGGCGAGGATGGATGCGACAGGTATCCATTGAGGGATATTCCTCATGTCCATCTTGAAGAAGGTGAACAATGCAAGCATCACTGCGATGGCTGCAGGATTGGAAAGCCCCATCGTGAACGCTTTAACGAAATTCTTGGCCGAATAAGGTTTCTTGCGCCGCGTCTTGGCGACATGCGTGCGGAACATGTTGAAACCGACGAACATGATGAATAGCCCGCCGACGAGTTCGATCACCGTGGCGTGAGACTGTACGTAGTCTCCTATGCCGGAAAGGGCGAAGGCCGATATGATGGCGCATAGCGTATCGACCGCCGTGCCGCCAAGTCCGCAGGAGAACCCCGCCTTGCGGCCGTCACTGACGGATTTCTGGATGGTCAGCATCAATACCGGCCCTATCGGTATCGCCGCGATGATGCCGATCAGGAATCCTTTCAGTATGAATGGCAGCCCCGTCATGTCCAACTCTTGAAAATGGTCTGCAAAGATATACAAAAACGCCCAATAATCAATGTCCAGGGACTCTTGTAACGGAAAGGGCCCGGCAGGAATCGAATCCTGGCCGGGCCCAACCCAAAAACAAGAACGATTATAGTTTTTTCAAGGTTGCAGTGCGTGCAATCTCTTTCAGGTCCAGCTTGATCTCCCCGTCGGTCTTGTAACTGCAGGTTGAAGCTCCTGTACACTGGACTTCAAGCGCTTCCTTGACGTATGTCTTGCATACGCCGGCGCCGGAGAGACGCACCGTCGCGGTCGCGACGGGCATCCTCAGCGCATCCACGCTTCCTGCGCTGGAGGCATTGACATTCATTTCTTCGCCCTCACCCTTCAGGGTGGCATTGGCGGTGCCTCCGATCTCGAGATCCAAAGTGTCGAAGGTGCCGTCGATCTCGGACACCGCTGCGCCGGACGACTTGACGGTCAAGTCATCAGCATTGGCGTTCATGTCGAGCCTGGACGTACCTACGGACTGGATGTTCACGGTAACGAAATCTCCGTTGAGATGTACCCTGGATGCTCCGGAAAGATTCAGCGACGCATTTTTGGCATGTATTTCCATCTGTCTGACCTCGCTTGTCCCGGCAGTGGCCAGGGCGAAGCCGTTGTCTCCAAGGTCGAAGCTGTCGGCGACGGTGATCTTGCTGGAACCGTTCAGCGTCACGCTTCTGAGGTCAGGCATGGATATGATGGCTATCATTGCGTTGCTCTTGAGGAGGGTAAGCCTGGTAGGGACGTTCCTGAGCTCGATGATGAGGTCACCCTTGCTCACCCTGACGTCAAGGAAAGGTACGAGGTCTTCGGAGACCTCCACCGATACCTTGTAGCTGTCGGACTTCTGGACCGTTGCCCTGAACTCGTTGCCGAGTTCGATCCCGGTGAAGCCCTTGAGGTCGAAATCTTTCTTCACCGTCTGCCCTGCAGCGGTGAAGCAGCTTATGATAAGTGCCGCCATGACGGCGGATATGGTCAGAATCCTTTTCATGTTTCGAACTTGTTTCTGTATAACAGACGCAAATTTCGGAAAAATGTTGCAAAAAACTCATACTTTCGGTGCCGTCCTTGTCCAAAAGGGGCAAAACGGGACAACCTCGATGAAAATTTATTATATTTGTTATTCGATAACCACACCCAATCATGGCAGTACTCACAGGATATATCTCCCAGATTATCGGCCCGGTCGTCGATGTCAGCTATGGTCACGCCGATCCCGATACGCCCCTTCCTTCCATCCACGAAGCGCTTGACGTGACGCGCCCCGACGGGCGCAAGGTCGTCATCGAGGTACAGCAGCACATCGGAGAGGACACCGTGCGCTGCGTCGCCATGGACTCCACCGACGGCCTGCGCCGCGGCATGGAGGCCGTAGCCACCGGCGCCGCGATCTCCATGCCCACGGGCGAGAGCATCCGCGGCCGCGTCCTGAACGTCACCGGCGAGGCCATCGACGGCCTTGGTGAGATCCACACCGCCGTGACCCTGCCGATCCACCGCGAGCCGCCCAAGTTCGAGGACCTGACCACTTCGCAGGAGGTCCTCTTCACGGGCATCAAGGTCATCGACCTGCTCGAGCCTTATCTCAAGGGCGGAAAGATCGGCCTTTTCGGCGGAGCTGGAGTGGGCAAGACCGTGCTCATCAAGGAGCTTATCAACAACATCGCCAAGAAGCACAACGGATTCTCCGTTTTCGCCGGAGTAGGCGAGCGTACCCGTGAAGGTAACGACCTCCTCCGTGAAATGATCGAGTCGGACGTCATCAAGACCGGCCCCGCCTTCCACGAAAGCATGAAGCAGGGCAACTGGGACCTTTCCAAGGTCGATATGGAGGAGATGAAGAAATCCCAGGTGTCCATGGTCTTCGGCCAGATGAACGAGCCCCCGGGGGCCAGAAGTTCAGTGGCCCTTTCGGGCCTGACCCTTGCCGAGTCCTTCCGTGACATAGATACGGGTGCCGGCCCGAAGGACATCCTGTTCTTCATAGACAATATCTTCCGTTTCACCCAGGCCGGAAGCGAGGTGTCCGCCCTTCTCGGCAGGATGCCATCGGCCGTGGGTTACCAGCCTACCCTCGCCACCGAGATGGGAAAGATGCAGGAGAGGATCACATCCACCAAGAACGGGTCGATCAC
>JAGCDT010000077.1 GCA_017651045.1 Bacteroidales bacterium
GTCCACGGTCGTGTGGAACTTGTGCTCAATCTCGATTTCGAACTCGGCTTCCCACTCTTCGCCCTCGAGGCTCACGGGGATGACTTTGGAGACATCCACGACGTCGTCCTGGGAGGTGCCGTTGTCGTATTTCCAGAGGGGTTTTTCCTTGTGGAAATTGATGGTTACGTTGGCGGAGGCTTCATCGGAAAGGACGGTTATCTTGAAGGTCGCTTCGCCATCTTCGTTGGTGGTTATTGTCGATTCCGAGACGGCGACGGCGGAAGGATCGCTGGAGACTACGGTGAGCTCGACGCCGGGATATGTGGCGTATTCCCCGGTCTTCGGGATCGGGACATCGAGGGTCACCGTGACGGTCGCCTCGTCACCCTTTTTCTCGAGCTTTCCGGAAACGGATGCCTCGAGGCGGGGCTTCGCGAGACGGTAGTAGAGCGAGAACATCGTGTAGTAGAGCTTCATCTGGGTCTCCCTTTTCTCCTCGATGGGAGTCTCCTGGATCACCTTGCGGAACACGTCTTCCTTCTCGTAGCTTGACAGGTAGGAGATAATGGTCTGCTCTCCATAGAAGGAGCCGTCCTCGGGGAAGGGCTCCCCGCGGCCTTCGACGATGTCGTAGTCCGGCTCGCTGTCGAGCCCGTTGGCGTGGACGGCCCAGGCGCCGGAGCAGAGGCTGGACATCGGGGTGTACCAGAGCCCGCGTATGAACTGGGGTTCGTTGAAAACGTTGCGGCCTTCTCCATTAAGCAGATAGGAGTGGAAATCGGAGACGATGTCTTCATTGCTCTTCCCGGAGGCGATGCCGGCATCGACATAGGAGGGGAATCTCGTCAGTTGGGCGAGACCGACCCGGGAGGGGACATACGCCGAGAAATGGGATATCTGGAAAGAAGCCTTGCCGCCGGAGACCGTCACGTCCCGCTGAATCTGCCAGGCGCCGGCGCCCTCGTCGAAGTAGAGTACGGAGAGTTCGTCCGCCGGGCAGGCCGGCGCCGGGAACTCAACAGTCACGGGTTCCTTGAAGGACACCCCGTCGGGGCCGAATTCAATCTTGGACAGCGCCTCGCCGGGGAGGCCGACAGCGACGCCTTTACCGTCCTTGAATCCGTCCATCCCCGGGGCGGAGGGGGAGTACTCCACACGCACCTCGACGTCCCTGTCTACCGCGCCCTCGGGCACGCTGAGTCGGATGGCTCCAAGGTCGTACACACCGCCCGCAGGCGTAATCGTGTCCGATCCATAAACCGGACCTCCTTCAGCAGGTGTGTCTTGTGTCTTTGTGCAGGAGAAAAGGGCCAGCGTTGAAATTGCGGCGAGAAAGAATAACCGTCTCATGACAATGATGTTTTGGTCT
Source organism: Bacteroidales bacterium (assembly GCA_017651045.1). Lineage (GTDB taxonomy): Bacteria > Bacteroidota > Bacteroidia > Bacteroidales > UBA932 > Cryptobacteroides. The sequence continues at coordinate 1,352 of JAGCDT010000077.1, forward strand.
CCCCAAATATAGGAATTTTTTTAGATTTCTCGACTCGCTATGCTCGCTCGAAATGACAGTATGATAGTCGGTTTAGTCATTTCGACCAAGTGAAACGCGCGGAGAAATCTAAAATTTATTTACATTTGTGTGATGAAAGGAAAATGGGCGGCGTTTCTTGCCGCAATGACGACGATAACCCTGTGGGGGATGTCCTACATTTGGATGGACCGGCTGCTGGAGATGGGTATTCCGGTGGAGTTCTTCGTGCCGGTGAGGATCGCGCTTGCGGGCGGGCTGCTGTTCGTTCTCAATAAATCCCTTCATTACGACATGGTGATCCGCCGGAAGGACTGGCTCAAATACCTCCTTCTGTCGCTCTGCATGCCTTTCGTCTATTTCGTGGCCGAGACCTACGGCCTCAAGTTCACGGAGTCCCCGACGATCACATCCCTTATCATCGCGACCAACCCGATCTTCGCGATGGCGGTCGGCCTGCTGATTTTCAAGGAGAAATTCAGCGTGCTCAACGGCATCGGGGTGTTCGTCACCCTCGCCGGATTGTGGATGGTCACCTTTACGCGGACGGAGATAGGGGCGCTGTTTTATGTCGGCATACTGATCCTTTTTATCGCCGTAATCAGCGAGGTGAGCCAGATAGCTTTTACGAAGTCGTTGTCAGCGACTTACAAGCCCTCAGTGATAGTGATGTATCAATTCCTTTTCGGGGCTGTGTTCTTCCTTCCTTTGTTCCTTACGAAGGGGATCGGAAGCTTCGATGCAGCGACCTATCTCGGCTGGAAAGTGATGTATCCGACCCTGGCGCTCGCTGTGCTCTGCTCGGCGACGGCATTCACCTGCTGGGCCTATGCGATCAAGCACCTTGGCGTGGCGCACGTAAGCATATTCCTCGCCGTGTGCCCGCTGCTGACGGCAATCCTGGCGTTCCTTTTCGGCAACGAGCGGCTTTCCTGCCTGCAGTGGGCCGGGATGGGGATTGCGATGGTCGGGATATTCCTGACGGAATGGACCCCTGAAAAGAAAACCACATAACACACTATGGACCTCAATATTCATTCTGAAACTGCGCGTCTGAGGGAAGTCGTTCTCGGCTGGCCCTATTCCAACGGCCCCGTGCCCACTCTGGAAGAGACGTTCGACAGCAAATCCTACGAATCCGTCCTCCACGGGGTTTATCCGACGGAGGAGAGCATAGTCCGGGAGATGAACGCCTTCGAAGCCGTGCTCAAGAAGTACGACGTGAAGGTCTACCGCCCGGAGCACGTTTCCAACTGCAACCAGATTTTCTCCCGCGACGTCGGGTTCGTCATCGACGACAAGATCATCGTCAGCAACATCATTCCCGACCGTCAGGAGGAGATCGACGCCTATGAGAACATCTACCGCCAGATTCACTACAAGCAGATTTACAACCTCCCCGAGGCGGTCCACGTGGAGGGCGGCGACGTGATTCTTTATAAGGACTATGTGTTCCTCGGCCAATATGCCTTCGAGGACTACCCGGAGGTGAAAACGGCGCGGACCAACCGCCTTGCGCTGGACTATCTCAAGATGCTGTTCCCCCATAAGAACATCATTCCGCTCAACCTTCGCAAGAGCGACACCGACCCCTATGAGGGCATCCTTCACCTCGACTGCACCTTCATGCCTGTCGGGCACGACAAGGCAATAATCTACCGCGGCGGATTCCTCAATCCGCGCGACGCGGATCACCTCATAGCCCTCTTCGGCAAGGAGAACGTCTTCGAGCTCACGACCGAGGAGATGTACTATATGAATTCCAACATATTCTCGATCTCGGAGGACGTGGTGGTCACGGAGGAGCATTTCTCCCGCCTCAATCATCACCTCCACGAGGTCTGGGGCATGACGGTCGAGACCGTGCCGTATCGTGAGATATCGAAGATGGGCGGACTGCTGCGTTGCTCTACACTGCCGCTGAGGAGGGACTGATATGGAGCGGCTTGCGATGATCGCCTTCGGCGGCAATGCGCTGCTGAGGGCCGGGCAGAAGGGGACGTTCGAGGAGCAGCTTGCCAACGTGGAGGCCACGTGCGGCCACCTGTGCCACTTGGTGCGCCGCGGCTATGGCATCGTCATAGCCCACGGCAACGGCCCGCAGGTCGGCAACGGCCTGCTGAGGCACGAGGCCGGCAAGCAGGTCTACGGCCTGGAGGCCATGCCTATGGACTTCTGCGGCGCCGAGACCCAGGGCTCGATAGCCTACCTCATCGAGACCGCCCTTGAGCGCGTCCTCCGCCGTGAGGGCCTCGACCGCCGGATCGTCTCGCTCGTCACCCGCGTCGAGGTCTCAGCCTCCGACCCGGGCTTCGCCAACCCCACCAAGCCCGTCGGCCCGTATTACGCCGAAGTGCCTGCTGGCGGCGTCCTCCTCGGGGCCACTGGGCGTCAATTTAGGGCCCAAAATGACGCCGAGTCATCTGTCATTCCGAGCGAAGCGAAGGAATCTCCTGCCTCCCAGTCGGTTTATCGCCCCGATCCCGCGGGCCGTGGCTACCGGAAGGTGGTTGCGTCGCCGCAGCCGCTGAGGATAGCGAATATCGACCTTGTGGAGCGGCTGGCGCGCGAGGGCTATATCGTCGTGACGGCGGGCGGGGGTGGGATCCCCGTCGCCGGGCCGGAGCACAAAGGCGTGGAGGCCGTAATCGACAAGGACCTCGCGAGCTCGCTCGCGGCCGTCGAGATGAAGGCCGACGAGTTCTACATCCTGACCGACGTGCCGAAGGTCTGTGTCAATTTCCACACGCCAGAGGAAAGGGCGCTCGACCGCATGAGCGTCGAGGAGGCCCGCCGCTATCTCGCCGAGGGCCAGTTCGCCGAAGGCTCGATGGCCCCGAAAGTGAGGGCCGGAATCCGCTTTGTCGAAGGCGGCGGAAAGGAATGTGTCATCACCGAGGCCGGGCAGCTCGGCAATCCTGCCTGTGGAACAAGAATATATAAATAGGTATCATGGAAATAAATCTCAAAAACCGCAGTTTCCTAAAGCTGCTCGACTACACCCCCGCAGAAATCGAATATCTCCTCGACCTTGCCGCGTCGCTGAAAAAAGCGAAGAAAGAGGGGAGGGAGGAAAAACACCTCAAGGGCAAGAACATCGCCCTTATCTTCGAGAAGACCTCGACCCGCACGCGCTGCGCCTTCGAGGTGGCGTCCTACGACCAGGGCGCGCACGTGACCTATCTCGGCCCCACGGGCTCGCAGATCGGCGTCAAGGAGTCGATGAAGGACACCGCGAGGGTCCTCGGGCGCATGTACGACGGCATCGAGTACCGCGGCTTCGCGCAGAAGACCGTCGAGGAGCTCGCGGAGTACGCCGGCGTCCCCGTCTGGAACGGCCTCACCAACGAATTCCACCCGACCCAGATCCTCGCCGACTTCCTCACGATGCGCGAGCACTCCGACAAGCCGCTTCGCGAGGTGGCCTACGCCTACCTCGGCGACGCCCGCTTCAACATGGGCAACTCGCTGCTCGTCGGCGGCGCGAAGATGGGTATGGACGTGCGTATTGTGGCCCCTAAGGCCCTCCAGCCCGCGGCTGAGCTCGTCGAGGAATGCCGCCGCATCGCAGCCGAGACCGGTGCGCGAATCACCGTGACCGACGATGTCGACGCAGGCGTCAAGGGCTGCGACTTCCTCTACACCGACGTCTGGGTCTCGATGGGCGAGCCCGACGAGGTCTGGAAGGAGCGCATCTCCCTGCTTAAGCCCTATCAGGTCAATGCATCACTCATGGCCCGCACCGGCAATCCTGCCTGCAAGTTCATGCACTGCCTCCCGGCCTATCACAACCTTGAGACCCGCGTCGGCCGCGATGTCTACGAGAAGTTCGGCCTCGATGGCGTCGAGGTGACTGAGGACGTCTTCGAAGGCCCCGGCAGCATCGTCTTCGACGAAGCCGAAAACCGCATGCACACCATCAAGGCGGTCATGGTCGCAACTTTATAAGTGGTGAAATCCTCCATTGTGTGGGAGTAAAATAATTGTTATGTTTGCTGAGATTGGGAGAGGGGTATTAAGAGGAATTTTAATTGTTTATGCTATGAAGGCGGACAGGATTATTATAGCTGTAATGGGAGTGATGGCGGCGGTTGGACTGATGGTCGGATGTGATAAGGAGAAAGGGCAGGGAGGTGATGAGCCGACGCCGGGGCCGGGCCCCGGGCCTGTGGTCGAAGATATCTCCGGCATGTGGGCGCTTTTGGCCGACACCTACCGTGTCCAGGCAATTCTCGGAATTGAAAAAGATGGGAGCGAGTGTGGATTCTCCATCTTCGAGCCTGCCGCCGGGTGCTATTTCTACCAGGATGAGGTTTACGGCGATATAGAGGGGGAGCTGATAGAAAGTGGCATTGTGGGCGAGAAGCAGTGGACCCTATCCGGGAAGACCTTGACCCTTGGCGGGAAAGCATATAAGAAAGTCACCCGTCTTGTCGGAGAGACATATTCCTCCATCACGACTACCCTCGAGGATAACAGCATCACGGTCGGCGCCGAAGAGCAGGCAGTCCATATCCCTTACGTCA
>JAGCDT010000078.1 GCA_017651045.1 Bacteroidales bacterium
AGCGCATCGCCGTGCTGGACCGGGTAAAGACTCCGGGCGCCCAGCACGAACCCCTGTGCCAGGACGTTATGGCCGCCTTCTACGGCATGGAGAACACTCCGCTCATCATCGGCGGCCGCTACGGTCTGGGCTCCAAGGACACGGTGCCCGGCGCTCTCGGCGAGCCTCTCTATCAGGATGTCAAGACCGTCTTCCAGGGCAAGGACAACGTCCTCATCGTGGGCGGCCGCTACGGCCTCTCCTCCAAGGACACCACCCCGGCCCAGATCGTAGCCGTCTATGACAACCTCGAGCTCCGCGAGCCCAAGAACGGCTTCACCATCGGCATCATCGACGACGTGACCTTCCGTTCGCTTCCGATGAGGGAGGAAATCTCCATCGTCAAGCCCGGCACGACCGAGTGCAAGTTCTACGGCCTCGGCTCCGACGGTACCGTTGGTGCCAACAAGAACACCATCAAGATCATCGGCTCCCACACCGAGAAATACTGCCAGGGCTACTTCGACTATGACTCCAAGAAGTCCGGCGGCTACACCTGTTCTCACCTCCGCTTCGGCGATGTGCCCATCAAGGCTCCCTACCTCGTGAGCACCCCCGACTTCGTGGCCTGCCACGTCCCTTCCTATCTCCGTAAGTACGACGTCCTCAAGGGCATCAAGGAAGGCGGCACCCTCCTTCTCAACTCCCTCTGGGATGAGGAAGAGACCATCAAGAACATCCCGGATCACGTCAAAGCCGTCATCGGCCGCAAGCACATCCGCGTCTTCATTATCAACGCGACAAAGATCGCCGCTGAGATCGGCCTCGGCGGAAGGACCAACACCATCCTCCAGAGCGCCTTCTTCAAGATCACCGGCATCATCCCCTATGAGGATGCAGTCAAGTACATGAAGGAAGCCATCGTCAAGAGCTACGGCAAGAAGGGCGAAGCCATCGTCAACACGAACTACGCGGCGGTCGACCGCGGCGGCGAATACACCGAGATCGCAGTCCCTGCCGACTGGGCCTCCATCACCGCCAAGTTCGAGAACCCGATGAAGGACCGCCTCGCTCCCGAATTCGTCAAGCAGGTGGCCGACATCGTCAACTCCCAGGCCGGCGACACCCTCCCGGTCAGCGCCATGCTTCCCTACGCCGACGGCACCATGCCTGCCGGCACCGCCGCCTTCGAAAAGCGCGGAGTCGCAGTCAAGGTTCCCGTGTGGGATCCCGAGAAGTGTATCCAGTGCAACACCTGTGCATTCGTCTGCCCTCACGCCGCCATCCGTCCGTTCCTTCTCACCGCCGACGAGGCCGCTGCAGCGCCTCAGGGCGTGAAGATTGCCGACGGCAAGGCTCTCCTCAAGGAGTACAAGTTCGCCCTCGCAGTGTCTGTCGACGACTGCACCGGCTGCGGCAACTGTATGGACGTCTGCCCGAGCAAGCCCGAAAAGGCCCTCGCTCTCGAACCGTATATCGACCACACCGCCGACCAGGCAGCCTTCGACTGGCTCCACTCCAAGATCGGCTATAAGAGCGGCATAGTCAACCCCGCTGCCAACATCAAGAACTCCCAGTTCTCACAGCCTCTGTTCGAGTTCTCCGGCGCCTGCGCAGGTTGCGGTGAGACTCCCAACATCAAGACCATCACCCAGCTCTTCGGCGACCACATGATGATCGCCAATGCGACCGGCTGCTCCTCCATCTACGGAGCTTCCTTCCCTGCTTCTCCTTATTGCAAGAACGAGGCAGGCCACGGACCGGCATGGGCCAACTCCCTCTTCGAGGACGCCGCCGAATTCGGCCTCGGCATGAAGCTCGGCTCCGACAGGGCCCGCGAGACTGTGGCCGGACTCATGGCCAAGGGCCTCGAGTGCGACTGCTGCTCCAACGAGATCAAGGCCCTCTTCACCGAGTGGCTCGAGAACCGCGAAGACGCTGCCGTGACCCGCAAGGTCGCCGACGCCCTCCTTCCTCTCATGAAGGAATGCGGCTGCGACATCTGCAACAAACTCCTTGAATACAAGCACTTTATCCCTTCACGCAGCCAGTGGATATTCGGCGGCGACGGTTGGGGCTACGACATCGGCTACGGCGGACTCGATCACGTACTCGCCTCCGGCCAGAACGTCAACGTCCTCGTCCTCGACACCGAGGTCTACTCCAACACCGGCGGTCAGTCTTCCAAGTCGACCCCTGCAGGCGCCATCGCCAAGTTCGCAGCCTCCGGCAAGAGGATCCGCAAGAAGGACCTCGGCATGATGGCCATGAGCTACGGCTATGTCTATGTCGCCCAGGTCGCGATGGGAGCAAGCCCCGTCCAGTACTTCAACGCAATCAAGGAAGCCGAGGCATATGACGGCCCGTCCCTCATCATCGCCTACTCACCTTGTATCAACCATGGTCTCCGCGCAGGCATGGGTCTGAGCCAGAAAGAGGAGAAGCTCGCCGTCGACTGCGGCTACTGGCACCTCTATCGCTACAACCCAGCCCTCGAAGGCACGGACAAGAACCCGTTCACACTCGACTCCAAGGAGCCCGACTGGACCAAGTTCCAGGACTTCCTCAAGGGCGAGGTCCGCTTCTCTTCCCTCTACAAGCTCTATCCCGACAAGGCTCAGGAGCTTCTCGAAAAGACCGAAGAGTTCGCCAAGATCCGTCTTGAGACCTACAAACGTTTAGCTGCGAAGTAATATGAAAAGGATAGTACTCGTCAGGCACGGCGAAAGTGCCTGGAATCTTGAAAACCGTTTCACCGGCTGGACCGACGTCGACCTTACCCCGAAGGGCGAGCAGGAAGCAAAGGATGCCGGCAAACTCATGAAGGCGGAAGGCTACACCTTCACCAAGGCTTATACCTCCTACCTCAAGAGAGCCGTCAAGACCCTCAACAATATCCTCGACAACATGGACCTCGACTGGATCCCCGTGGAGAAGAGCTGGAAGCTCAATGAGAAGCACTACGGCAATCTCCAGGGCCTCAACAAAGCCGAGACCGCCGAGAAATACGGCGACGCCCAGGTCAAGATATGGAGGCGCAGCTACGACATCGCTCCCCTTCCTCTCGGCGAGGACGATCCGCGCAACGCCAAGTTCGATCCGCGTTACGCCCTCGTTCCAGACGCAGACCTGCCCCGCACCGAGTCCCTCAAGGACGCGATTGCGCGCGCAGTCCCCTACTGGAAGGAAGTGATCTTCCCGACCCTCGAGAAAGAGGACAGCATCATAGTCGTCGCCCACGGCAATTCCCTCAGAGGCATTATCAAATACCTCAAGGGCATTTCCGACGAGGACATAGTCTCCCTCAACCTTCCGACCGCCGTCCCCTACGTCTTCGAGTTCGACGCGGACGGCAAGGTGGTCAAGGACTACTTCCTCGGCGACCAGGAGGCAATCGCCGCCAAGATGAACGCCGTTGCCAACCAGGGTAAAGCCAAGAAATGAAAAAAATCGACAGACGGGCCCTCTGGATCGCCGGAATCGTTGTCATCGTGCTGTATTCAGCCGTGGCGGCGATAAGGTGCTCCGTGGGCCCGAAAGTCGGTAAGCCTCTAAAGGTTCAGGGCAAAGCCGCCGTCGAGGTGGGCCACAACCCCATCTCGAAGATCCGTCTCGGACAGGAGTTCAACGACATGAACGACGTCCAGCTCGAGATAGCGCAGAAAGTCGGCGTGGATCCGGTCGAGAACCGGGCCGCTGCCGAGCTTCTGAGCGACAAGCTGGTCCCCATTCTCGACAACTCCGTCTACAAGGTCGACACCCTGACCCATTCCATCCCCTTCCTGACAAAGGGGTCCGCACAGCTTCTCCTCACCATAGGAGAGAACTTCCGCGACTCCCTTATCCGAAAGGGCCTCAACCCCCACAGGCTCATCATTACGTCCATTCTGCGCACGGAGGAGGATGTGAGGGCTCTCCGCCGCGGAAATGTCAACGCTTCGGAGAACTCCACCCATCGCTACGCAACGACCTTCGACATAGCCTATGCCCGTTTCGACCCTCAGAACAAGGTCAAGGGCTGCGTAGAAGGGTCTCCGGGGCAGATGAAGATGGTCCTTGCAGAAGTGCTCCGCGACCTTCGCAACGAGTCCCTCTGCTATGTAAAATATGAACGGCGACAGCCGTGTTTCCACATAACCTCAAGAAAATGAAAGCAGGAGTAAAAAGTGGCATTGCCGCGGCCGTCGTCATCGGGGCTGTCCTCGGTGTGTGGTTTCTATGGAACCGCATTGAGTCCCCGAGAAACAACGTCAAATCCGGAGGAGTCATGATCGACGTCGAAAACCTCAGTTTCTACACCAAAAGCGGCAGCATCACCGGCAAGGTCTACCGCCCTTCCGCCGACACCCTCCACCGTCACCCGACGGTCATCTGGAGCCACGGTCTCGGCGAGAGCGCCGCAAAAGTCGACGAATACATGAAGGCTATAGCGGCTGAAGGCTATGTCGCCTACGCTTTCAATTTCAGGGAAGGCCGTGACATGTCCGTCAAGACCGAAATGGAAGACCTCAAGGCCGTCCTCGAACACATGAAGGACGTCCGCTACGTCGACAAGAAGAAGATTACCCTCGCCGGCGACAGCCAGGGAGGTCTCGTCTCCGCCCTTGTCGCGATCGACGAGGCCCGCAGCGTCCACAGCCTCATCCTCCTCTACCCTGCCTTCAACATTCCCGATGACGGCAGGGCCAGATATCCCAAAGCTAAGGACATCCCTGATTCCACCGTCGTCAACGGAGTCACCGTCGGCGCCGCCTATTTCAAGGACATCCGCAATCTCAACGCCTACAAGAAGCTGTCGAAATTCAAGGGTGACGTCCTTATCATCCACGGCAATTCCGACACGCTAGTGCCGGTTTCCGTCAGCGAAAACGCTGCTTCGGCATTCCCTTCAGCGACCCTTATCACGATCCCGGGAGCAGGCCACGGTTTCTCAGGCTCAGCCCGCAAGACCGTCATCTCCCACATCACCGAGTTCCTAAATAAAGAGTAAAAATATGTTCAAAGGACAACCCAAAGGGCTGTTTGCCCTCGCACTTGCCAACACCGGAGAGCGCTTCGGCTACTACACGATGCTGGCAATATTCCTCCTGTTCCTGCAGGCAAAATTCGGATTTTCCGCCGCAGCGGCAGGTCAGTTCTATGCGATCTTCCTCGCAGCCGTCTACTTCATGCCCGTCGTGGGCGGATGGCTCGCCGACAAGATAGGCTTCGGCAAATTCGTCGTGACCGGTGTGTGCATCATGTTCACCGGCTACCTCTGCCTGGCTGTGCAGAC
>JAGCDT010000079.1 GCA_017651045.1 Bacteroidales bacterium
TGGACAAGGCTCAGTCTTTGGACAGGATGGTTGTCGTCACTTTTAATGAAGAACGCACACTTACCGGATATGCAGGGTGAAGGGCTCCCAGTTGACGGTAAGGGTTTTGCCGTTGATCTCGACACTTTGGCGCTCTGTCGTGTTTTCCAGAATTTTGACGCGCTTTTCCAGGAATTTCCTTGCGTGGCGAAATGACTTCCCTGGGATTTCGGCATATGCATAGGATGCATCGACAACGGGCCCGGCTCCGTGGTTTATAAGCATTTCAAATACAGGAGCCTTGACAGTCTCGTCGGAAAGAGCAGGGCTCATCCAGCTCCATTTGCCTTCGTGTTCGGATGTCTTGACCACACAGCTGGGAGCGCCAAATATCGCAGAATACCCTTTTGACGCCCATTGCGTGGTGTCCAGTTGAAGGCGTTGTACAAGCGTACTTTTCCATTGTCCGCCTTTCTTGCTGATGCTCTCCACATGGCAGGTCCAGTCCATGCTGCTCCCCGGTTTCCCTACGCTCACATAGAGGAGCGGCGCTGCGGCTCCTTTGATCTTCTCAATGCCGAACTCGGCATTATTGGCGTGGTTTTCTTTGCAGGAAGATTCCAGGCAAAAGTTCCCGGCAGGATTCCTTTCGCCCTTCCTGAAGGGATAAACATTAACTTTCCCCCCGTCTTCCAGCGAGTAAATGCGGCGTCCCCAGGCCGCCATCCCTTGCTGGGCACGATCCGTCCCCAATTTAGTCATAAACAGCTCCTGGGCATTGACACTTATGCCAAGAAACAGTGCAATCGCTATTATGAAATGCGCTTTTGTCATATACTTAAGAAAATCTCTTCATAGATGTTGCATGCTGCAAAACATTCCTGAATGATTTGTAAGAAATTAACTCCCTGCGTCTGCCTTAACCCTGCCGCTGCCGGACGGCCTCGAAGAGGAGGATGGCGGCGGAGACGGAGACGTTGAGTGAGTCGAGGGTGCCGAGCATCGGGATGCGGATGTGGGCGTCCGCGGCGCGGCGCCATTCGTCGGTGAGGCCGGTGGATTCGGTGCCCATTACGATGGCCGTGCCGCCGGTCATCGGGACGTCGTAGTAGAGACTGGAGTCCTGGAGCTGGGCGGTGAGGATGCGGATGCCGCGGCGCTTGAGCCAGGCGATGGCCTCGCCGCTGGTGCAGGCGACGCAGGGGACGGTGAAGGCCGCCCCGAGGGAGGCTCTGATCAGGTTGGGATTGTAAAGATCCGTCAGGGGATCGCAGATGACGACGGCGTCGGCCCCGGCGGCGTCCGCGCTGCGGAGCACGGCGCCGAGGTTCCCCGGCTTCTCGACGGCTTCGAGTACGACTATCAGGGGATTTTCGCTGAGGTGGAGGTCATCGAGAGAGAGGTCGCGGCAGCGGACTTCGGCGATGACGCCTTCAGTGCTTTCGCGATAGGCCGCTTTGGCATACAGCGCCTTAGGGAGTTCTACGACAAGAAGGTCCGGGTTGGCTCCTGCGGCCTTCTCCAGGAGGAACTCCGGGAGAGGGAACAGCTCACGGCAAATAAACAGCGTCTCCGGGACGAAGCCCGCTTCGAGAAGGTTCTCCGTCTCCCTGCGACCTTCAACGACAAAAAGACCCTCGCTACGGCGCAGCGAGGACTTTTCCTGAAGGGCCAGAAGCCTTTTCAGTTTTGGATTGGAGGGTGAGGTGACCTGCTCGGTCCGCATTTCCTAGAATTTTTCGGGCCTCATCATGGGGAAGAAGAGGACGTCCTGGATGGTCTCCGCGCCGGTCATGAACATGGTCAGACGGTCGATGCCCATGCCGAGACCGGAGGTCGGCGGCATGCCGTACTCGAGTGCGCGCACGAAGTCGTAGTCGATGAACATCGCCTCGTCGTCGCCCTTGGTCTTGAGCGCAGCCTGCTCCTGGAACCTTTCGAGCTGGTCGATGGGGTCGTTAAGCTCGGAGTAGGCGTTGGCGAGCTCCTTGCCGCAGACGAAGAGCTCGAAGCGCTCCGTGAGGGTGGGATCCTCCCTGTGACGCTTGGTCAGAGGGGACATCTCCACGGGGTAGTCGATGACGAAGGTCGGCTGGATGAGGTTCTTCTCACAGTATTCGCCGAATATGGCATCGATCAGCTTGCCGACGCCCATCTCGGGTGCGACTTCGACACCGAGCTTCTTGCAGGTTGCCCTGAGCTCGTCTTCACCCATGCCCTTGATATCGACTCCTGCATATTCCTTGATGGCCTCGAGGATGGGGAGCCTGCGGTACTTGCCGCCGAAATCCACCTCGTTGCCCATGATCTGCACCTTGGTCGTGCCGTTGACCGCGACGGAGACTTTCTCGAGCATCTTCTCGACAAAATCCATCATCCAGTTGTAGTCCTTGTAGGCGACGTAGATCTCCATGCAGGTGAACTCCGGATTGTGGGTCTTGTCCATTCCCTCGTTGCGGAAGTCCTTTGCGAACTCATAGACGCCGTTGAAGCCGCCCACGATGAGCCTCTTGAGGTAGAGCTCATTGGCGATACGCATGTACATATCGACATCCAGCGCATTGTGGTGGGTTATGAACGGACGGGCCGTCGCGCCGCCGGGGATGCTCTGGAGGATGGGGGTCTCAACTTCGAGGCATCCGGCCTCGTTGAAATATTCCCTCATGGCCGTCACGATCTTCGACCTCTTGACGAAGGTCTCCTTGACCTGGGGGTTGACTATGAGGTCGACATATCTCTGGCGATATCGGAGCTCGGGGTCGTCGAAACTGTCGTGGACGGTGCCATCTGCGTCGGTCTTGACGATAGGGAGCACGCGGAGCGACTTCGAGAGCACGGTGAGCTCTTTCGCGTGGACGGAAAGCTGGCCCGTCTGGGTGATGAAAGCGAAGCCCTTGATGCCGACGATGTCGCCTATATCGAGGAGTTTTTTGAAGACGGTGTTATAGAGGGTCTTGTCCTCGTCAGGGCAGATTTCATCCCTTTTCACATAGACCTGGATACGGCCGGAGGCGTCCTGAAGCTCCATGAAGGAGGCTGCGCCCATGATACGGCGTGACATGATGCGGCCGGCTATGCAGACGTCGGCGAAGTTCTCGCCGTTGTAGCCGGCGAGGATCTCGGCGGTTGATGCGTTGACGGGGTAAAGTGCTGCCGGGTAGGGGTTGATGCCCAGTTCCCTGAGGCGGCTGAGGGATTCCCTGCGGAGGATCTCCTGCTCGCTCAGATTGGTGTTGTTGATAGCCATTATATCAATTCGTTATGCTCTTTCATATCTTTGATGCGGAGCTGCACGGAGGAGCTGCCGCGGTAGAAGTTCTCGACGATGGAGTAGCAGATGTCCACCGGGTTGCCTTCCTTGATGTAGTCGTAGTAGTCCGACATGTTGAATGCGATGGCGGGTATCTGGCGGTAGGGCTGGTTGCCTTCCACCAGATCCAGTCTCATATGGACCCCTTCCGCTCCGACCTTGCGGCCGTTGCCGGAGTCGTAGACGTCTTCCGTGATGAACGCGGGGTTGGAATTGCCCGGGCCGAACGGCTGGAACTGCTTGAGTATGCGGAAGAACTTCGGCGTGATGGCCGAGAAGTCGATCTTGGAGTCGGCCTCCACGATGGGGACGAGCATTTCCGGCACTATCTTGCCGGAGATGAACTTGTCCATCCTTTCGGCGAACTCCTGCAGGTGCTCTTCCTTGAGGGTGAGACCGGCCGCATACACGTGGCCGCCGAAATTCTCCATGAGATCCGCGCAGCTTTCGATGGCCTCGTAGAGGTCGAAGCCGCGGACGCTCCTTGCCGAACCGGTCACGAATCCGTTGGACTTCGTGAGGACCACGGTCGGCTTGTAGAACGCTTCCACGAGACGGGAGGCCACGATGCCGACGACGCCCTTGTTCCACTCGGGGTTGTAGACTATCGTCGCGTGCTCCGAGCAAAGGGCTTTGCCGCTGCGGACCATCTCGATGGCGTCCTTGGTGATCTCGCGGTCGATGCTTTTGCGCTCGTTGTTGTTGTCGTTGATCTTTTCACCCATCTCGATTGCTTCCTCGTCGGTCTTGGCGGTGAGAAGTTCAACGGCGAGGCGGCCGGACTCCATACGACCGGCGGCATTGATATGCGGGCCGATCTTGAAGACGATGTCGTCTATGGTGACATGGCCGGCGTCGAGCTTCGAGAGGTTGATCATCGCCAGCAGACCCTTGCAGGGGTCGCTGTTGAGGCGCTTGAGGCCGAAGTGGGCGAGGACTCGGTTTTCTCCCGTCATGAGGACGAGGTCCGAGGCAATCGCGACAGCGAGTATATCGAGAAGGGGCTCCAGGGTCTCGAACGGGACTCCGTAGCGGGCCGAATAGCCCTGGACGAGCTTGAACCCGACTCCGCAGCCGCAGAGGTCGTCGAAGGGGTAGTGGCAGTCCTCGCGCTTGGGGTCGAGGACGGCGACCGCCTTCGGAAGCTCGGCTTCCGGCAGGTGGTGATCGCAGATGATGACGTCGATGCCCTTACCGCGGGCGTATTCGACCTTGTCGATGGCCTTGATGCCGCAGTCGAGGGTAATGATGAGGTCGCACCCCGCTTCGGCGGCGGAATCGATGCCCTTGTAGGAGACGCCGTAGCCCTCGTCGTAGCGGTCGGGGATATAGAAATCGACTTTGTCGGTAAATCTGCGGATGAACGAGTAGACGAGCGACACGGCGGTCGTGCCGTCGACGTCGTAGTCGCCGTAGACAAGGATCTTTTCGCCTTTGACAATTGCCTCATGGAGCCTCTCCACGGCCTTGTCCATGTCCGTCATGAGGAACGGATCGTGGAGGTCGTCAAGGGAAGGGCGGAAGAAACGGCGAGCCTCCTCGAAGGTGCTCACGCCGCGGCTCACGAGGAGCCCGGCAAGCACCTTGTCGATGCCGAGTTCTGCGCTCAGGCGGCTGACCTTCTCCGGATCGGCCTCAGGCTTCAGTATCCATTTACGTTCCATTCCCATAATATTCCTGCAATCTGCAAAATTAACGAAAATATCCTTGAGGTCAAAAAGCAAAGTCGATTTTTCTTATCTTTGTAGAGATATGGCAAAGATACATCTTTATTCGCTGGCATCTCCGCTCCATTCGGAGGTCATCCCCTCTGCGGCCGGCGACCGCTTCATCAAGGAAATAGCCGCTTACGGCAAGGTCGAATTCGTCTTCCACGAAGATTTCTCCGACTGGGGCACCGCCCCCGGCCGCGAGGCCCTCTACATCCGCACCGGCGGCACCGAAGGCCTCTTCCTCAAGACCTTCTTCGCCACATCTGCCGTCCCGAGCGCTCCTCCTGTCATCTCGAGCGAAGTCGAGAGATCTACTCACTTCGTGCTCCTCACCAGCGGAGAGAGCAACTCCCTGGCTGCGTCGATGGAGATACTCTCCTTCCTCCGCCTCCGCGGCCTCTCCGGCGAGATTATCCACGGCGCTCCTGCCGACGTCGCCTCTTCCCTTTCTGTCATTTCGAGCGAAGCCGAGAAATCCAGCGGGATTCCCGACGCTGCTCGGGCATCTCTTCCCGCCAGCGCGCCGCGCCTTCTTGAGGGCGTGCGCCTCGGCGTGGTCGGGAAGCCGTCCGACTGGCTCATAAGCAGCGACGTGGACTATGCGAAGGCCCGCGAGCAGTTCGGCGTCGAGATTATCGACGTGCCGATGGCGGAGCTGATGGACGAGATCCGCGTCGGCGGATTCTCCATCCCCGACGCCATAAAGCTCAATCCTCTCAACGCCCCGAAATACGGCGCCCCGTTCGCGGCCGGCGACTTCGAAATGGCCCTTGAAATTTATGGTGCGCTCTCGCGCATAGTGAAAAAATATGGCCTCCAGGGCCTGACCCTCCGTTGTTTCGACCTTCTCGGCACGGTCGGCACGACGGGCTGTATGGCGCTCGCCATCCTTAATGCCGAGGGCATCACGGCGACCTGCGAGGGCGACGTCCCCGCGATGGTGACTATGGCCATTGCCAAGAAGATCGCCGGCACTTCCGGCTTCCAGGTCAACCTGTCGCGCATACGCGACGGCCGCTACCTTTTCGCCCACTGCACCGTGCCCCTCGACATCGTGGAGTCATATTGCTATGACCGCCACTTCGAGTCCGGCATCGGCGTCGCCGTCCACGGCGAATTCCGTGAAGGACCCGTGACCATTTTCAAGGTCGGAGCCTCCATGGATAAATTCTTTGTGGCTGAGGCTATGCTCGAATCCAACCCCTACGACAAAAACCTCTGCCGTACCCAAGTCGTCCTCCGGCCTGATGCTGGCGATCTGTCAGCCTACTTCCTCCGCGAGCCCCTGGGCAATCACCACGTGATCATCCCCGGCCGCTTCGCTTCGGCTATAAAGTGCAAAATGTAAAATACTCATCAGTAGCACGTTATAGAAAACCCCTAATGCTAAACCGCAATAGGGGTTTTCCGTATCTCTTTGACTGACAGTTGTTTATATTTTGCACTTATTTTCCTCGTGCTTCAATGTGATGCGGAGAAAGGCTGCGATTTGCTCAGGTGTTGCGTCAGTTCGTTCGAACAGCAGTGGAAATAACCTGGATTTGTCGCAGTCAGGCAGGGCAAGTACGTCATGGATATCATTCAGTTTCAACTCCTTCATCAAGATGGTGGCAATTTTCTTATAGCAGGCATCGGATCTTCCTTTAAAGACTTCGTTCAAGTCATACTCGCTCCCTGTCGTAGCATGCATAGCAATCAACATCTCTCCATAATTGCCAAAAAATTTGATTGCGGACTTATAATCGATTATGTTGTATTCATTTACAATAACATCGACCAGTTGCTTCCTTTCAAGACTTGCGAGAGGCTTAAATAGTCTTTGAATTTGGGTATATGACATTGGACTGTTGCTCTTCGCCGTCGCTTTGACTTCGCGTATCGCTTGTCTAAGCGCATACGTAGATTCCCTGAATGAAGGCTTTTTTGAAAATGCGAAAGGATCGGCTGCATAAGCAAGGTAATTCCATTGATATTCCTCGGCCTTCTTTACCAGATGGCGCTCAACCGGGTTATTTCCGACGTATATCAAGTTCGTCCTAATCTTTTTATCGCCAAATTTCGGTGCGCTCCCAAAATTATGCTCCATCAAAGGACCGGAGTGGTGACACGTACGGTTGTGACGGTAGGAGAAAACCGAACTGCATTCCCTGAAAAAACCTACCAAATCATCCCTGTCCTCGGCTATGACCGAGGAGTGGATATGGTCCGGCATCTGGCAAAGTGACAGAACGCGAATCCGGTATTTCTTCGCCGTAGTGCAGAAAATCGTGAAATGCACCAGGTAATCGCTGACGCTATAGAAAAGGACGACGCCCTTTCTGGTCCGCTGGTAACAATGATTCAGAACACCTTTGACTACGACTCGTTCTCCTCGTTTCATCCTTCAAAGGTTTAATGAAGCCTACGCTTCAATGACAATCGCAATATCGGAAAGACTTTATGGATTTCCAAATTTTTATGCCGCAAAGTGTAAATCGCTCATTTGTAATGATATGCAGAAAACCCCTATGCCCGATTTGGGATAGGGGTTTTGCGTAAAGTATTATGTGCAAGCAAGTTGTATTTTGCGGCAGTCCAGCGTTGCGCTATTCGGCAAACAGTCGGATAATACCGAGGATTACGCGTGAGGCGGCTTCGAGGCTTTCGAGGGGGATGAACTCCATCTTGCCGTGGAAGTTGAGGCCGCCGGCGAAGATGTTGGGGCAGGGGAGACCCTTGAAGCTGAGATTGGCTCCGTCGGTGCCGCCGCGGATTGGCTGGATCTTCGCCTTGATGCCCTCCGCTTCCATTGCCTTGACTGCCTTCTCGATGATGTGGTAGTGGGGCTCGACCTGCTCACGCATGTTGTAGTACTGGTCTTTGAGAACCAGTGTCACAGTGCCTTCTCCGTATTTCGAGTTGATAAAATCGGCCACCTTCTGAATCATTTCCTTGCGGTATTCGAACTTGGAACGGTTGTGGTCGCGGATGATGTAGGCGAAGTCGGCTTCCTCGACGGTGCCCTTGAAGGATATCAGGTGGAAGAAGCCTTCGTAACCCTCCGTGTATTCCGGACGCGCCATCACCGGCAGCATCGCGTTGAATTCCTGGCCGATAAGGATGGCGTTTTTCATCTTGCCCTTGGCATAGCCGGGGTGGACGTTGCAGCCCTGGATGTGGATCTTGGCTGAGGCGGCGTTGAAGTTCTCGAATTCGAGCTCGCCGATCTCGCCGCCGTCCATCGTATAGGCATATTCGGCACCGAAACGCTTGACGTCGAACTTCACGACTCCGCGGCCGATCTCCTCGTCGGGGGTGAATCCGATCTTGATGGGGCCATGCTTGAACTCGGGGTGCTCCATTATATACTGCACCGCATTCATGATCTCAGCGACTCCCGCCTTGTCGTCGGCCCCGAGAAGGGTCGTGCCGTCGGTCGTGATGAGGGTCTGACCCTTGAAATGGAGGAGCTCAGGGAATTCGGCCGGCTTCAGGAAGAGGCCGGGGACGCCCTTGAGGGCGATGTCGCTGCCATCGTAGTTCTCTACGATCTGCGGCTTGACATCCTTGCCTGAGGCGTCGGGCGCCGTGTCGACATGGGCGATGAATCCCACTGCCGGAATCCCGTCGCCGGCGTTGGAGGGAATCGAGCCCATCACGTAGCCGTACTCGTCGAGCGTTGCTTCGACTCCGAGGGCGAGCAGCTCGTCGCGCAACATTTTAAGCAGGACCAGCTGCTTCTCGGTCGAGGGCTGGCTTTCCGACTCTTCATTGGACTGGGTGTCCACCGACACGTATCTCAGAAATCTGTCAAGTATCTTTTCCATATTGATTTTAGTTTATTGTCATTGTTTTACTTCGGCTGATTTGCTGCGCATAGCGCTCATGATCATATAGACGACCAGTCCGATGAACACGGCGATGGCAACCCACTGCGCTCCGTTGGACTCGCTCCAGACCTTCATCATCCAGTCCACTTTCGCGAACTTGAGGATGGCGCTCACAACACCCATCAGCGCGCCGCCGGCAATGAAGCCGGAAGCGATCAGGGTGCCTTTCTCCTGGCGTGCCGAATTGACGGCGGCATCCTTGCTGCGGGTGGAGACGAACCATGAAATGGCGCCGCCCACCAGCAGTGGCAGGTTGAGGTCTATGGGGATGAACATACCGAGGGCAAATGCGAGAGCCGGCACCTTGAAGAGGGTGAGGATTATCGCGATGAGCGCGCCGATGCCGTAGAGCATCCACGGAGCACCGCCACCGCTGCACATCGGCTCGATGACAGCGGCCATCGCATTGGCCTGCGGAGCGACCAGCGCACCTTCGCCAGTGAAGCCATAAGTCTTGTTGAGCACAAGCATAACGCCGCAGACGGTCACGGCCGACACGGCCACGCCGAGGAACTTCCAGCCTTCCTGCTTGCGCGGGGTCGAGCCGATCCAGTAACCGATCTTGAGGTCGGTGATGAAAGATCCGGCGACAGAAAGTGCCGTGCAGACAACACCGCCGATTATGGCGCATGCCGCCATGCCGGCGCTTCCCTTAAGGCCGACGGCCACCAGGACCAGCGAGGCGAGGATAAGCGTCATAAGAGTCATGCCGCTCACGGGGTTGCTTCCGACGATCGCGATGGCGTTGGCCGCAACCGTGGTGAACAGGAAGGATATGATAGTGACGACCACAAGCCCGATGATAGCCTGCCATATGTTGTTGACCACGCCGCCGAAGGCAAAGAATGCGAATATGCAAAGAAGGGTTATGGCGATGCCGAAGACTATGGTTTTCATCGGAAGGTCTTCCTCGGTGCGGGGAGCCTTGCCTTCAGAAGCTTGTCCGGGCTTTTTCTTGAACTCGCTCGCGGCAAGACCGACGGCGCTCTTGATCACTCCGAAGGACTTGATGATGCCGATAATGCCGGCCGTGGCTATGCCGCCGATACCGATATGACGCGCGTAGGTCTTGAAAATCTCCTCCGGCGCCATGCCTGCGATAAGGTCATGCGTCGCTCCGGGGGCAAGGAAATCAAGCACCGGTCCGCCGGGGATCAGGTTGAGCAGCGGCACGATGATGAGCCAAACCAGAAGGCTGCCGCAACATATAATAAAGGAATATTTAAGCCCTACGATATAGCCAAGACCAAGCACGGCTGCGCCCGTGTTGAGTTTGAGCACAATCTTCGCCTTGTCGGCTATGGCCGCGCCGACGCTCGTCAGGGTCGTCGTTATCGTCTCTGCCCATGCTCCGAAGGTCGCGATGACGAAATCGTAGATACCGCCGATGAGACCGCTGATGAGCAGGGTCTTGGCGCCCGCACCTCCGCTTTCGCCGCTCACGAGCACCTGCGTGGTCGCCGTGGCTTCCGGGAAGGGATATTTCCCGTGCATCTCCTTCACGAAATATTTACGGAAAGGAATGAGGAACAATATGCCGAGGAACCCGCCGAATAGCGACGACAGGACCATCTGAAAGAAGTTGACCTGCAGGTTGGGGTAGAGGAGGTTGCCGGCCGGGTCGGTCTTCCCTTGCAGGATATAGATTGCAGGGAGGGTGAATATGGCACCTGCGACGACAGCACCGGAACATCCGCCTATCGACTGGATGATGACGTTCTGCCCCAGGGCTCCGTTCTTACGAAGAGTGCTGCTCACGCCGACTGCTATGATAGCAATCGGGATGGCCGCTTCGAAGACCTGGCCGATCTTCAGCCCCAGGTAGGCTGCTGCGGCGGAGAAGATGACCACCATGAGCAGACCCATCATCACTGAATACAGGGTCACTTCCGGGTATTTCTGACCGGGCGAAAGGAGAGGCTTGTATTCCTCTCCGGGCTTAAGCTCCCGCTGTGCGTTTTCCGGGAGCGCGATTTTTTCTTTTGACATTGGAGTTATTTATGTAATTCTATCCATACAAATATATATATAAAAACATCCCTTGAGCTCATTTTAGGGAGATTTTTTTGGATAGGTGAAAATTTTGTCAAAAAAAATTTGTGGGTTCGAAAAAAGTTTCTACCTTTGCAGTCCCGTTTGAGAAAGGGGTTCTTTCAGGGCCGATTCAAATGGGAAGATCTTTGAAAATACTGAGAGAGAAACACGAGAAAAGCAATCAACAGAAAGAGAAGTCTGTAAGAAATGAAGAAATGAGTTTTTTCGTTTTGAGGGATTGCTATTTCATTGAAGATTCACGGAGCCGTCATTGACGGCTTCGATAGGTAACTTTAGGAAAGAAATCAAGAGCGAACGGAGGATGCCTAGGCTATCCGGAGGCGAAGAAGGACGTGGTAAGCTGCGAAAAGTCGCGGGGATCTGCAAACAGGAATTGATCCGCGAATGTCCGAATGGGGCAACCCACATGGTTGAAGACCATGTACCA
>JAGCDT010000080.1 GCA_017651045.1 Bacteroidales bacterium
ATACCACAAACCACCTCGCCGAAAGGAATAAACCCGAGCAGAAAACATCCTTTTCCCGCCCGATCCTCTCTTTTAACAGCGCTGAAGTATGAGAACTGATTATCACTAAGTGTCGTTTTTGTTAATAAACTTGTTTATAACCGTGTTAATATCGCGGGGTGGAATTTTTCGATTTTTATTTTTCAACGCTACCCACAGGTTTTCAAAACTTAATCAACAATTTTTATTTTTCTAAAATATTGATTTAAAACAACTTATAAAGTTATTAACCATTTCACCGGCGTAAACAAAAACAAAATCTAAATTAAAAAGAATATATTTGTTAAATAAAAAAGTTGCGTAATGAACGAATTCGACCCACGAGAGGCTTCAGCCGGTAAAGATAATGATTTTGAAGGAATAATAAGACCGCAGGAGCTGACCGATTTCACCGGGCAGCCCGAAATAGTCTCGAACCTTCGCGTCTATATCCAGGCGGCCCTTCAGCGCGGGGAAGCATTGGATCATACCCTGTTTCACGGGCCTCCCGGACTGGGTAAGACGACCCTCGCCCACATCATCGCAAACGAAATGGGAGTCAATATGAAAGTGACTTCCGGACCGGTGCTTGACAAGCCGGGCGATCTGGCGGGACTGCTTACCGGACTGGAAAAAGGCGACGTGCTATTCATCGATGAGATCCACAGGCTTTCGGCGGAGGTGGAGGAGTATCTCTACTCGGCGATGGAGGATTATGTCATTGATATAATGATAGATAAAGGGCCGGGAGCAAGGTCTGTGAGGATATCCCTTGAGCCGTTCACGCTTGTGGGAGCTACGACAAGGAGCGGACTCCTGACAGCACCGCTTCGCGAAAGGTTCGGAATCAACTGCGCACTCGAGTACTATGACACTGCCGATCTGCAGAAGATAGTGGAAAGGAGCGCATCCATTCTCGGGGTAGAGATAGATAAAGATGCGTCGAAAGAGATTGCACTCAGGAGCCGTGGTACTCCACGTATAGCCAATGCCCTCCTGAGGAGGGTGAGGGACTTCGCCCAGGTGATGGGAGACGGGAAGATAGATCTTGAAATTTCCAAGTTCGCTCTTAATAAACTAAAGATAGACAAGAGAGGCCTCGACACTATCGACAACAAGATACTCCGTACAATAATTACCCTGTTCAAAGGCGGTCCCGTCGGAGCAGGTACGCTTGCTACGGCTATAAGCGAGGATCAAGGTACGCTAGAGGAGGTGTACGAGCCCTTCCTTATTAAAGAAGGATTCATAGTCCGCACCCAGAGAGGAAGGATTGCCACCGAGATGGCTTACAAGCATCTCGGCCTTGACGAATATATCTATAAAAACAGCCCCGACGCGACAGGATCCCTATTCTGATGAAAAAGTTATCTTTTGTAATATTATTATTGATTATCAGTACATTACCAAGTTTGTGCTGTACATCGATAATAGTTACAAAAGAAAAATCAGGGATAGGAAGGCCGGTGATGCTAAAGCATCGCGACACCAGCGTTCCGGACAGTAAAATAGAAATGTTCCACGGGGAACATTATGATTTTATAGGCCTTGTCAACTCATCCTGGCGTAGCAGACCCGTAGCGAAAAACACCAATGGGATTCCGGAAGTGTGGTGTGGTATGAACACCCACGGCTTCTGTCTAATGAACACCGCTTCCTATAATATAAAGGATGACAACATACCCTCATCCGCCATGGACAGGGAGGGGTTGGTGATATTCCGTGCTCTTGGAATATGCGCCACCATCGAAGACTTTGAAAACTTTATAGACACCCTATCCCGCCCGATGGGGATAGAGGGTAATTTCGGAGTCATCGACGCTAAAGGCGGGGCAGCTTACTATGAGATCAACAATTATAAGTCGGTAAAATACGACGTGTATGACGAGCCGTGCGGATATATGGTAGTGACCAATTTTTCCCGCAGCGGACGAGAGAAGGACAGAAGGGGTGTGGACCGCTATGAAAAAGCATCGGAGATATTTGCCGGGATGAGCGTTTTCGACCACAGTACCATTATAAATAGAATATCCAGATCCGGAAGCCCTATAATGAGGGATATTTCAATGTCGTCGGTGGTGTTCGAAGGAGCTGCGGAAAAATGTGGCGAGGCGGTGATGTGGACATGTCTTGGCTATCCCGACAGCGTTCCTTATATACCGCTGATGATGAGCGAGGATATACCTTCATTCATGACCGCGGAGGGAGATGGCAACGCTCCTATATGCGATGTAGCGAAGAAAGTGAAGGCGTCCGGATTGAAAGTGAATAAATTAATAAGATTTCTGGAGTGCAGGGTAGATGTTAAATTCTACATGGATTATAAATCCATCACTGAGTCAGTCTACAGTAAATACTGCGCTGCGGTTGAATTTTTCGCCAAAAATCATTAAAATTGCATTCTCAAATCACTTATAATTATGGCCGAAAATAAACTAGTATCAAAGATTCCGGAAGGACCGCTTGCCGAGAAATGGACAAAGCGCAAATCCGAAATCCGCATCGTAAGCCCCAACAACAAAAGAAAGCTTGAAGTTATAGTAGTAGGGACCGGACTCGGCGGAGCTTCCGCAGCCGCTTCCCTCGGCGAGATGGGCTACAACGTGAAGATATTCTGCATCAGCGATTCCCCCAGAAGGGCCCATTCCATCGCCGCCCAGGGAGGTATCAACGCTGCCAAGAACTATCAGAACGACAACGACTCCGTCTACCGCCTTTTCTACGACACAATCAAAGGTGGCGACTACCGCAGCCGTGAAGCCAACGTCTACCGGCTCGCGGAAGTAAGTGCGGCCATAATCGACCAGTGCGTCGCTCAGGGAGTTCCCTTCGCACGTGAATACGGCGGCTACCTCGCCAACCGTTCCTTCGGTGGTGTCCAGGTCAGCCGTACATTCTACGCCAGGGGCCAGACCGGCCAGCAGCTGCTTCTTGGCGCCTACGCATCTCTCAATAAGGAGATTGCCGCCGGATCCGTCAAGAGTTATCCCCGCCACGAGATGCTCGACCTCGTCATCATCAACGGTCAGGCAAAGGGTATTATAGCCCGCAACCTCGTGACCGGCGAAATCGAGAGATTCGGTGCCCACGCAGTGATCCTCGCGACTGGTGGCTATGGAAATACCTATTTCCTTTCCACCAACGCAATGAATTCCAACGGCTCGGCCGCATGGCAGTGCTATAAGAAGGGAGCTTTCTTCGCCAACCCTTGCTTTGCGCAGATCCACCCTACATGTATCCCGGTCCATGGCGAGCAGCAGTGCAAGCTGACCCTCATGTCCGAGTCCCTGCGTAACGACGGTCGTATATGGGTTCCCAAGAAGATGGAGGATGTGCTTAAACTCCGTAAGCATGAGATCAAGCCTTCCCAGATCCCCGAAGAAGACCGCGACTACTACCTCGAGCGCCGCTATCCCGCATTCGGCAACCTGGTTCCTCGTGACGTCGCTTCCCGCGCCGCCAAGGAAAGGTGCGATGCAGGCTTCGGTGTCAACGAGACCGGCCTTGCCGTGTTCCTCGACTTCGCCGACGCTATCAAGCGCCTGGGCCACCAGAGAGTCGAAGAGCGCTACGGCAACCTCTTCCAAATGTATGAGAAGATCACCACTACTTCCCCTTGGGAAGAACCGATGATGATATATCCCGCCATCCACTACACCATGGGCGGCCTCTGGGTCGACTACGACCTCCAGACGACCATCCCCGGCCTGTATGCAATCGGAGAGTGTAACTTCTCCGATCATGGCGGCAACCGACTCGGCGCTTCCGCCCTCATGCAGGGTCTCGCCGACGGCTATTTCATCCTTCCATACACCATTGGCGACTACCTCTCCCATAAGTTCGCAGAGCCTAAGACCGATATCAACGCTCCCGAGTTCGAGGAGGCCGAAAAGGCTGTCCGTGAGAGGATTGACAAACTCTTCGCCGTCAAGGGATCCGAGACCGTCGACTCCATCCATAAGAAACTCGGCCACATTATGTGGGAGTATGTAGGTATGGCCCGTACGGAAGAGGGTCTTAAGAAGGGTATCGAGGAGATTGGAAAACTCCGTGAAGAATTCTGGAAGACCGTCAACGTCCCCGGCACCAATGAAGAATTCAATCAGGAGCTTGAGAAAGCTCTCCGTCTGGTGGATTTCTTCGATATAGGAGAACTCATGGCCCGCGACGCACTCAACAGGAAGGAGTCCTGCGGCGGTCATTTCCGCGAGGAGATGCAGACTGATGAAGGCGAGACCCTCCGTGACGACAAGAACTTCATGTATGTCGCCGCGTGGGAGTACAAGGGTGACGGAAAGGAACCCGAACTCCACAAGGAGCCGCTCCAGTATGAGAACATTAAGATAGCAACCCGCAACTACAAAGACTGATCGGATATGGAATACAACATCAAAGTATGGCGTCAGAAGAACGCCAAGGCAAAGGGTCATTTCGAGACTTATCACGTCACCGATGTGGAGGAAGACGCCTCTTTTCTCGAGATGCTCGACATTCTCAACGATCAGCTTATCCGTCAGGGTAAGGACCCTATAGCATTCGATCACGACTGCCGTGAGGGTATATGCGGTGCCTGCTCGCTCTACATCGACGGCCGCGCCCACGGACCGGACGACCAGGTCACGACCTGCCAGCTCTTCATGCGTCACTTCAAACCCGGCGCGACCATCACGGTCGAGCCCTGGCGCTCAGCTGCTTTCCCTGTGATCAAGGACCTGGTTGTGGACCGTCAGGCTTTTGACAAGATTCTCCAGGCGGGTGGTTTTATCACCGTCCGTGCCGGTCAGGCGCAGGATGGCAATGCTATCCTTATTCCTCACGACACCGCCGAGGACAGCATGGATGCAGCGGCCTGTGTAGGTTGCGGTGCCTGTGTTGCGACTTGCAAGAACGGCTCCGCGATGCTCTTCGTCGCCGCCAGGGTGTCTTCCCTCGCGCTTCTGCCTCAGGGCAAGCCGGAGGCAGCCCGCAGGGCCCGCGCCATGGTTGCCAAGATGGACGAACTCGGTTTTGGTAATTGCACCAACACCCGCGCCTGTGAGATGGAGTGCCCCAAGCACGTCACCATCGATCACATCGCCCGTCTCAACAGAGAGTATTTAAAGGCAAAATTCAGCGAGTAGCCTCTACCAGAGGAAATTATCGAACGGATACCGGCCTGCGTGGATTTCGGCGACCATTTTATAAAGGTCACTCCGAAGTTTATCCAGGCCGATTCTGTTTTTAGCCGATATGAAGATACACGGAGTCTTTTCGCGAGCTATCCAGCTGTTTTTAAGTTCATCAAGGGTGCGATGCTCCTTTCCCTTCGGTTCGAGGGAGAATTCATCGTATTCCTCCGGAGAGTAAGCATCTATTTTATTGAACACCACGTAGGTGGGTTTATTTGCGGCATTGATGTCCTTGAGGGTCTTTTCCACAACCTCCATCTGCTCCTCGAAATCGGGATGGGAAATATCCACGACATGGACCAGAATATCCGCTTCCCGCACCTCGTCGAGGGTGCTTTTGAAGGCCTCGATGAGTTGTGTGGGGAGTTTTCTTATAAACCCTACAGTGTCGCTCAGAAGGAATGGAACATTCTCAATGACGACCTTTCTTACAGTGGTGTCAAGTGTAGCAAAAAGCTTGTTTTCCGCGAAAACATCGCTCTTTGCGAGCAGGTTCATAAGGGTGGATTTACCGACATTGGTGTAGCCTACAAGAGATAGTCTCACCAGGGACCCTCTGTTGCTCCTCTGAGTCGCCATCTGGCGGTCGACTTTGGTGAGTTGTTCCTTCAGGCGGGATATCTTCGTCTTAACGATACGGCGGTCGATTTCTATCTGGGTCTCACCCATACCGCCTCGGGTCCCCATACCACCCCTCTGTCTTTCAAGGTGGGTCCACATACCCGCCAGACGAGGGAGAAGATACTGATAATGAGCAAGTTCTACCTGCATCTTAGCATAGGAAGTCTTTGCTCTCTGAGCGAAAATCTCAAGGATAAGGCTGGTCCTGTCTATAACATTGATGGCATTGTTGTCAATGATCTTTTCAATGTTTCTCTGCTGCATCCCGGTGAGTTCGTCATCGAAAATGACATACTCTATATCATTCTCGTTGCAGTACTCCTTGATCTCCTGCAGCTTGCCAGGACCTATATATGTGGCTTTGTCGGGACGGTCGAGCCTCTGGAGAAACTGCTTGTCTCCTATAGCACCGGCTGTCTCGGCTAGAAATTCTAATTCGTCGAGGTATTCCTTGACTTTCCTTTCGGAACCTTTTTCAAGGATTACCCCGACGAATACGGCTTTGTTGGAGGAAGACACTTTACCTGAGCTGGAAGATCACAGGGAAGGTGTAGGTAACCTTCACCGCGCGGTCTCTCTGCTTGCCCGGTTTCCATTTAGGTGAACTGGAAACAACGCGGACAGCTTCCTTGTCGAGAGATTCATCGACACCACGGAGAACCTTCACATTGGTCACGCGGCCATCGGCTTCG
Source organism: Bacteroidales bacterium (assembly GCA_017651045.1). Lineage (GTDB taxonomy): Bacteria > Bacteroidota > Bacteroidia > Bacteroidales > UBA932 > Cryptobacteroides. The sequence continues at coordinate 6,500 of JAGCDT010000080.1, forward strand.
ACAGTGAACTGAAGGGTTACACGGCCCTGTACGCCATTTTCCTTAGCGATTTCAGGATAGACAAGCTTGGAGTTGACCCATTTTGAGAACTCATTTGCGTCGCCACCGTTGAAGGAAGGTTTCTCTTCAACGAGCTGGAACGGAATGGCTTCCTCTTCGATCTCTTCCTCGACAACCTGCTCTTCCTTGTAGTCCATAATCTCGACACCGGTGTTGGCATCGTCCTCAAGACTCATAAACATGTCATCGACAGTGATTTCGTCGTCGACAATGTCGATCTGGTCAGAGAGAATAGGGATGTTGGGAGCCTCGGGCGGCGGAGGAGGGGTCTCGTTCTGGATAGCGATCATCTCCTCGACATCGTCGGCCTGAGTGGTGTCCTCAAGAAGGGCAACAGCTTTGTCCTTTGAGGAATACTCGAATGCGCCATAGACTATACCGAGGGCAACCACGAGTCCGATCTCTGTGAAAAGCAACCTCTTATTTTCAAGGCTTGCTTTAGGGCTTTTCTTGACTTCCATAGTATCTCGTTTTAAAGCGTTTTACTCACTACAAAGGTATTTCTTATTTTACAACTATACTAATTTTCGCCCGTTTCTTTTCTCGCACAAGAATCTTATAAATCCCTTATAATTAATAAGTTATAAAATACGGAAAATCAAAAAATCTCGCACCCCCTTTTAGAAATCTCGCAATAAATAAAACCCTCTATTTTTTTAACGAAGGAAAGAAAGGTAAAATTCAGCGTTAGCCGATTTTGAAAGAGAGGATTTAATGCGATACAGCCTGTTGTAGACGTAAGGTTTCTCTTTCTCTACGAGGGTGGCGATGGTGGTGGAAGAGAAGCCGGAGGCGGTGTAGCAGTAGATACGGAAGTCCTCCTCTTTCCATTTTGGAAATTCTTCCCGCAGCCGCTGCATGACGTTGTCGCCGCTCTGATTGAGCTGGCGTTCCAGTTCCTTCTGGACCTTAGGATCGTTGCGGAGGCCGTCGATGATGTCCTTTACCTCCCTGACAACGCTGCTTCCAAGCCTGTCGGAGCCCTCATTGACATAGTACTGTGCGCATAGGCGCTCGAGAACATCGGCGCCGCCGGATTTCATCCTGGCGACCTTGCCTTGAAGTTCTTCCGCTATGGACATATAGCGCTCGGTTTCGGCTTTTTCTTCGGCGATTTCCTTATCTGCAGCTATTCTTTTGGCTTTCAGATACCACACCATGGTGGCAAATATTGCCGTAAACAGCAGCAGGAGGGCACCGATGCGGGCCCTTTCGGTCCGGACACGCCCTGTGTTCATACCTTGCCATGCAAGGAAGAGATATTCACCGTCGTTGATTTCTTCACCGGTCGCCTTGTAGCAGGAGACCATGTCGCGGCAGATGTCTTTAGCGAGTCTGTTGTCGGGATCGTCCCAATTCACGTAGTGCAGGGCTGCCGAACAGGCTTTGAGAGCATCTTCATAGCGGTTTTCGGCCATCAGGCGCTTTCCAAGCAGGCTTAATGCTTCCACCTTCATAGGCGCCGGTCCCTTAGATGAAAAATACTCTATGGACTTAGCCTCACTTCCATCATCGAAGCTGTCGGATATACCATAATATAATATAAAGGCCTTCGCGCGAAGAAGATTATACTCCGCCGCTTCCTTCTCCTCCACCGGCACAGACATCCCCTCCAGCACCGTCAGCACGCTGTCCGGCCGCTCATATACAACCTCCGCCAAATCCCCATAATGCTTCCACCCTCCGCTATAGGAGCATGAAAACAACAGAAGAAGGGCCGATATGTATATGAAAAACCTTTTCATGATTATGAAAACAAAAGTAAGAAAATAGTTGTAGATTTGCAGGAAAAATTGCGAAACGATGGTAAGATACTTCACAGAAGGCATAAAATTCAACTATAAAGAGAAGCGCCGTACTTCCAGATGGCTTAAACTTGTTGCGGAGAGCGAGATTCGGCGCCTTGGAGAGGTGTCGGTGATTTTCTGCTCGGATCCCTACATTCTCGATATCAACCTGAAGTATCTTCAGCACGATTATTACACCGACATCATCACTTTCGATTACTGTGAGGGCGACACCCTCAGCGGCGACCTTTTTATAAGCGTCGACAGCGTCCGGGAGAACGCCACCTTCTATAAGACAGAGTTCGAAGAAGAACTCAACCGCGTCATCGTCCACGGAGTGCTCCACCTCATCGGCTACGACGATCACTCGGAAGCCGACAAGAAAGAGATGCGCTCAAAGGAAAACTATTACCTCTCTCTCCGTGAACTCGTCTGACTTTGATATAATAGTTATAGGCGGAGGTCATGCCGGGTGCGAGGCGGCGATGGCCGCTTCGTCGATGGGGTCGCGGACTCTTCTAATCTCACCGGATCTGACGGGCTTTGCCAAGATGTCCTGCAACCCGGCGGTCGGCGGAATTGCGAAGGGACAGATCGTCCGGGAGATCGACGCGCTCGGAGGATACACCGGAATCGTGACGGATGCCGCGACTTTGCAGTTTCGGATGCTCAACCGGTCGAAAGGACCGGCGATGTGGAGTCCGAGGGCTCAATGCGACAAAATACGATTTTCCGAGTACTGGCGTAAAATTCTCGAAAGTAGCTGTAAATTAAGACTTTACGCGGATTTTGCGACATCTTTCCTCTTTGAGAATGAAAAAATCGTAGGCGTTCGTACAAATACAGGGGCAATTTTTCACTCTCGCGCGGTTATTTTGACGGCCGGAACTTTCCTCGACGGAAAACTTTTCATCGGTCGCACGGAATTCGAAGGAGGTAGGATCGGAGAGATTTCTTCACATGGTCTGACCGGTCAGCTCGTCGAGAGAGGTATCCCCTCCGCCAGGATGAAGACCGGGACTCCTCCGCGAATCGACATCTCGTCGGTCGACACTTCGTCGCTCATCGTCCAGAACGGAGACGAGTCGCCGGAGAAGTTTTCATTCCTCCCTTATCTTTCGACTGCACAGAACGGGACCCCCCAACTCCCTTGCTATATCCTCCACACCAACGAGGAAGTTCACAACATTCTTCGTTCCGGGTTCGCCGACTCTCCTCTCTTTACCGGCATGATCCATGGCAAGGGTCCGCGCTACTGTCCGAGCATCGAAGACAAGATCCGGACTTTCGCCGACAAGGATTCCCATCAGCTCTTCCTTGAGCCGGAAGGTCGCGACAGCAGGGAGTACTATCTTCAGGGATTCTCCTCCTCTCTTCCTTTGGAGGTCCAGATGGCGGCGATGCGAAAGGTTCCTGGTCTTGAGAATGTTGAGATTTTCCGTCCGGCATATGCTGTCGAATATGACTACTTCGACCCGGTGATGCTTAAACCTACATTGGAGTCGAGAGTGATTGACGGACTTTTCCTTGCCGGTCAGGTCAACGGTACGACTGGTTACGAGGAAGCCGCGGCCCAGGGACTGATGGCGGGAATCAATGCTCATTTGAAACTTAACGAAAAGGATCCGTTCATACTTAAGCGCGACCAGGCATATATTGGTGTCCTTATCGACGACTTGATTACAAAGGGAGTTGATGAGCCGTATCGTATGTTTACCTCGCGCGCGGAATACCGTATACTTCTTCGTCAGGATAATGCCGATGCCCGCCTTACAGAGTTGTCGTATAACCTCGGTCTGGCGGACAAGATGAGGTATGAGCTCACGATGAAAAAGTATGAGAATGTATCCCGTCTGGAAGATATGTGTGGTAGCACATTGCTGAAAGCGGGTATTGCAAACGACTATCTTTCATCCGTTGAATCTACCCCGATAACAGATTCTAAAACGGTTGCCGACCTCGCTTCCCGTCCTGAAACTTCATTGAAACCGCTGCTTGATATTGTTCCACGTGGAACAAAAAAAGCTCATAATATAGTCGAAAGTGAAGTTGTTTCAGGAGAATACTACTGTCATCTCAAAGATTCTCCCAAGGAGTTTACATCATCATATGAGAGGGCTCTTTCTATACTGAAATACAACACAGCCTTCCCTTTGAACGATCTGGATACTGATTCTTTTGATGAGAAAATTGCCCGCGCTTCAGAAACTGAGGTAATAGATTCAGTCGAAATTTCCTTGAAATATAAGGGATATATTGAGCGTGAAAAAGCTCTTGCAGAAAAGATTCTCCGACTTGAGAATCTCAAGATTCCCGACGATTTCGACTTCGATTCTCTCTCCAGTCTTTCAATAGAGTGCCGCCAAAAACTCAACCGTTACCGTCCGCGCACCATCGCCCAGGCCTCCCGCATCTCCGGTGTTTCCCCCGCTGATGTATCCATCCTTCTGGTTCGTTTCGGTCGCTGATTCTCATTGTCATTTCGACCAAGGCTGAGAAATCTGATTTTAAAAGCGGTTGTAAGTTTTGGGCGATATTCGAAGAAAAGGTTTTGCGAAGGTTTGTGCAGTGAACGGTGCCGCTTGCGGCATGACGGAGATTGTTAGACGACGTTATGGGCCGAATGGACCATAAAAGGAGGAGTTTCGACGGTCAAGTGAACGGGTTGGCCCGTTTCTGAGATTTGAGACCAAAACTTACAATCGCTTTATTAGATTTCTCTACGCACTTCGTTTGGTAGAAATGACAAATGAAGAAATTTGCTAAATTTGTATCCTCTAAAATGAATATGGACAAGGACGAAATACGGAAGATGTTTCCTGCGCTTTCAGAGAAGGTGTACGGGAAAGATCTGGTGTATCTGGACAATGCTGCGACTTCTCAGAGGGCGCTCTCTGTCGTGGATAAATGGGTGCAGATGAGTACGCAGACCAATGCGAATATCCATCGTGCAGTCCATGCCTTGTCCGTAAAAGCCACGGAAGAGTACGAGGCTGCAAGGGATGCGGTCAAGGAGTTTATCGGCGCTGCCGACAGGTCTGAGATTGTGTTCACTTCAGGGACAACGGCGTCTATCAATCTCGTTGCTTTTTCATTCGGGGAAAGGTTTGTCGGCGAGGGCGATGAGATAATAGTTACCGAAGAGGAGCACCATTCCAATATAGTTCCCTGGCAGATGCTTTGCTCCCGCAAGAAGGCGGAGCTGAGAGTTGTCAAGGTGGCTGATGATGGCTACCTTGATCTCGAGCACCTCAAATCCTTGCTCTCTCCGAAGACCAGGATTGTCGCCGTTGCCCACATTTCGAATGTCCTCGGGATAATCAATCCCGTCAAGGAAATAGTAGATATTTGCCACGCTAAGGGAGTTCCTGTCCTCGTTGATGGAGCTCAGGGAATAGTCCATTGTGGGGTAAATGTCCAGGATTTGGATTGTGATTTCTACGCGTTCTCCGGCCATAAGATATATGCTGCCACGGGGACGGGTGTCCTTTATGGCAAGAAGAAATGGCTCGACGAGATGCCTCCTTATATGGGTGGCGGCGAGATGATAGAGACGGTGACCTTTGAGGGAACCACTTATGCCAGGTCACCGCAGAAATTCGAGGCGGGGACGCAGAACATTGCCGGTGCGCCGACACTGATTCCTGCGATTGAAACTGCTCGCATCTTGAAAGAAAACGAGGATGATTCGGTATTGAAATATGTGTTGGATGCTCTGATGAAAGACGAGAGAATCACCCTTTACGGTGTTCCACGTGGAACAAATGACAAGGTTCCGGTGTTCTCGTTCTCTGTGAAAGGAGCGCACCACGAGGATCTTGCGCTGATCCTGGACAAGATGGGAATAGCCGTCCGATCAGGCCAGATGTGCGCAGAGCCTCTTATGGACCGCTTGGGAGTCACCGGCCTCCTCCGCGCCTCATTTGCTCCTTATAATACCCTGGAGGAAGCCCAATACTTCATAAAATCTCTCGATAGAGCGATCAATATGTTGATTTAAAAAAATGTTTTATGTAGTAAATAAACATTCAAAAACCTGTGGCCGCCCGTGGCCTCATGAACGGGCTTGACTGGGAGCGCAGCGAGTTGGGGACGAAGAACCGATTAGGTTCGAAGGGTTTTTGAATGTTTGTTTACGGAATAAAGAATATGGATTTACAAGAAGCAAAAGAGAAGATAGTCGAAGATTTTTCAATGTTCGACGAGTGGCTGGACAAGTATGAGTACTTGATCGGGCTGGGGAAGGAGCTGGAGGAGTATCCGGAGGAGGCGAGGACCGAGGACAGGCTCATCAAGGGCTGCCAGTCGAGGGTGTGGCTCGACAGCGAGAAGCGCGACGGGAGGCTTTATTTCAAGGCTGACAGCGATGCCATTATCACCAAGGGCATCATTTCACTTCTTGTGAGCGTGTATTCCGGGAGGACGCCGGATGAGATTGCCGGGGACGATTTTTCCTTCCTGGACGAGATTGGATTGAAGGAGAACCTGTCGCCGACCAGGGCCGGCGGACTGACGTCGATGATAGAGACACTTAAACGCACCGCAGAGGAAGCAAAATGAGCACAGAAGAGACAAAAATGCCTGAGAAAGAAGTACTTACAGCTGAAGATGCGAAGGAGCTGGCGCCCCTTTATACTAATGTAGTGCTCGCGCTCAAGCAGGTGTATGACCCTGAGATTCCGGTCAATATCTATGACCTAGGCCTTATTTACGAACTCAATATCAATAAGGAAAAAGTCGTCCATATTGTGATGACATTTACTGCTCCGAACTGCCCGATGGCGGACGAGGTGATGATGGATGTCAAGCAGAGCGTCGAGGAGGTGCCGGGAGTGAAGGCTTGTGAAATAGAACTTGTCTTCGAGCCGGCATGGGACAAGAGTATGCTCTCGGAAGAGGCAAGAGTCACGCTCGGACTGGATGGTGACGACGAGCAGCCGTTGGATCCTTATGGATTTGACGTCTGATGGTCCAGACCGACATATATCTTTCCCTCGGAAGCAATCTCGGTGACCGGCAGGCCAACATCGACCAGGCGGTCGAGATGCTCTCAGATGCACTTGGAGTGCAGCCGGAGGCCGTTTCTTCAGTGATTGAGACTGAGCCGTGGGGGTTTTCCAGCGAGAATAAATTCCTCAATTCGTGTGTCCTCTACAGCGTGGTTTTGCCGGAGGACATTCCTGCGGCGATGGCCGCGAGGGGGCTTCTTTATGAGGCCAAGAGGATAGAGAGATGGATGGGACGCGAGAGCTCCTGCGAGGGCTATGAAGACCGGCCGATAGACATTGATATACTTTATTTCGGTGATTTGGTTTTGAATGAGGATGACCTCAAAATCCCCCATCCGCTTATTGGAGAGAGGGATTTTGTGAAAATTCCCCTGCGGGAAATTGCAAAACCCGCCCTCCGCGCCGCATATCCCGAAATATTTGTTTAAATTTGTAAGATTGAATATAAATAACAACGGTATATGACACAGGAAGAATTGTTTAAGGTGCTTGTTGCACACTGCAAGGAGTATGGTTTTATTTTCCCTTCGAGCGAGATCTATGACGGTCTCGCCGCCGTGTATGATTACGGCCAGATGGGTGTCCAGCTCAAGAACAACATAAAGAACTACTGGTGGGAGGCGATGACGCGTCTCAACGAGAACATCGTCGGTATCGACTCCTGCGTGTTCATGCACCCCAAGACCTGGGTCGCGTCGGGCCACGTGGCTGCGTTCAACGATCCGCTCATCGACAACAAGGACTCCAAGAAGCGCTACCGCGCCGATGTCCTTATCGAGGACTACCTCGCAAAGATCGAGGAGAAAATCGACAAGGAGGTCGCCAAGGGCCGCAAGAAGTTCGGCGATTCCTTCAACGAGGAGCAGTTCCGTGCCACCAACCCCAATATCCTTCGCGAAAGGGCCAAATACGATGAGGTTCACGCCCGCTACAAGGCGGCGGAAGACGCCAACGACCTTGAAGCCTACAGGCAGATAATCATCGACTGCGGCATCGTGTGCCCCATTTCCGGCACCGCCAACTGGACGGATGTGCGTCAGTTCAACCTGATGTTCTCGACCCAGGGTTCCACTACCGGCAATTCCGACGACAAGCTTTATCTCCGTCCTGAGACGGCCCAGGGCATATTTATCAACTATCTCAATGTCCAGAAGACCGGCCGTATGAAGATACCTTTCGGTATCGCCCAGATCGGAAAAGCCTTCCGCAACGAGATCGTCGCACGCCAGTTCATATTCAGGATGAAGGAGTTCGAGCAGATGGAGATGGAGTTCTTCGTCAAGCCCGGCACCGAGATGGAGTGGTTCCGCGCATGGAAGGAAAACCGCATGAAGTGGCACGTCAATATGGGAATGGGTGCGGAGAACTACCGTTTCCACGACCACGAGAAGCTCGCCCACTACGCCAATGCGGCGACCGACATCGAGTTCAATTTCCCGTTTGGTTTCAAGGAGCTTGAGGGTATCCATTCCAGGACAGATTTCGACCTTGGCAATCACCAGAGCCTCTCCGGCAAGAAGATTCAGTACTTCGATCCCGAGACGGGCGAGAGCTATGTGCCTTACTGCGTGGAGACTTCGATCGGTGTCGACCGTATGACCCTCGCCGTGCTCAGCCACGCCTACACCGTGGAAGAGCTCGAGGGCGGAGACAGCCGTGTGGTGCTCAAGATTCCTGCCCCGCTTGCTCCCGTCAAGGTTGCCGTCATGCCTCTTGTCAAGAAGGACGGTCTGCCCGAGATTGCACAGAAGGTCGTCGACCTGCTCAAGTACGACTTCTCCTACCAGTATGACGAGAAGGATTCCATCGGCAAGCGTTACCGCCGCCAGGATGCCATCGGCACCCCGTTCTGCGTCACCATCGACCACGACACCGTCAGCGACGGCTGCGTGACGGTCCGCGACCGCGATTCCATGACCCAGGAGAGGGTCCGCATCGAGGAACTCCGCGACATGATCGAGAAGAAGGTCAGCCTCACCAACCTCCTTAAGAATCTCTAAAATAATGATACTCAGTATTTTAGATACTGACCTCTACAAGTTTTCCACCTCGAACGCCTACTTCCAGCTTTATCCTCTTGCAGAAGGGACGTTCAAGTTTCAGGACAGGGCTAAGGAGGTCTATGACAACGAATTCATCGCTGAACTGAAGGCGGAGGTGGCCAGGCTTGGCACCCTCGGCCTCACGGACGAGGAGTTCGTCTACGTGACTCGCAAGATCCGTTATATCAGCCGCAGCTACTGGGAGTGGCTTCGCGGCTTCCGCTTCAATCCTTGCAAGGTCGAGATATCCCTCGACGCAGAAGGCCATCTCCAGATGGAGGTGACGGACTACCTGTATAAGGTTACTCTCTACGAGGTTCCTCTCCTGGCCATTGTCGCGGAGCTTCGCAACCGCCGCAAGGGCGTCAAGGCCGACGAAAAGAAGGCCCTTGCCCTTTTGGAGGACAAGATGAAGATAGCGAACGACAACGCTCTTGTGTTTTCAGAGTTCGGCACCCGCCGCCGCTTCTCGTCCGAGCTTCACGAGGCAATCGTGAAAGGCCTGAAGGAGATGTGTCCCAAGTATTGCGCAGGGACCTCCAACGTCTACTTCGCCATGAAGTACGGGATGACTCCGATAGGGACTTTCCCCCACGAGTGGGTGATGTTCCACAGCGGCGTATTCGGCTATAAGAGAGCCAATTACCTATCTCTCGAGGACTGGATCAAGGTCTATGACGGCGCCCTCGGCACCGCGCTCATCGACACGTTCACCACCGGCTCTTTCCTCCGCACCCTCACCATGAAGCAGGCGAAGCTGCTCGACGGTTTCCGTCAGGATTCGGGAGACGAGAAGGAGATAGGCGACATGATTATCGCCCGCCTCGAGGAGTTCGGGATAGACCCTGCGTCGAAGGTTATCGTCTTCAGCAACGCGCTCACATTCCCGCGCTACAAGGAGATCGCTGACTACTTCAGGGGAAGGATCAAGATCAGCGCCGGTATCGGCACCAACCTCACCTGCGACCCCGGCATCGACGGCTATAAGCCCGCCAATATCGTGATGAAGCTCTCCCGTTGCCGTATGAGCGGCAAGGACCCGTGGGAAAAAGTCGTCAAGATTTCCGACGATCTCGGCAAGCACATGGGCGACGACCGTGAATTCGAAATAGCAACCTATTCTCTACACCTCGATGATTGATTACATTAAAGGAGAAATAGCCGAGCTTAACCCCACTGAAGCCGTCATTGAATGCGGCGGCATAGGCTACAGCTGCCTGATATCGCTCCAGACCTTCGAAAAACTGCAGGGCCTTTCCCAGGCAGTGGTTTTCATCCATCACTATCTCAGGGAGGATGAAGAACTCTTCTACGGGTTCGCGACCAAGGACGAGCGCGAGATGTTCCGCATGCTGATAAGCGTGTCCGGCGTAGGATGCGGCTCGGCCAGGATGATGCTCTCTTCCCTCACGACCGACGAGGTGCGCAGCGCCATAATCGGAGAGGATATCAGCAAGATAAAAAGTGTCAAGGGTATTGGTCTCAAGACCGCCCAGCGCCTTGTGGTCGACCTTAAGGACAAAATCGTCAAGGGCTCTGAGACAGACACAACGGCGCTGTTCCAGACCGGAAACAACGCCGTTGTCGAAGAAGCTACGACTGCGCTTGTGATGCTCGGATTCACCAAGGCGGCGGTCGGGAAGGTTATCCCTTCAATCCTCAAGGCCAATCCCGCCGCGAAGGTGGAGGACATCATCAAAGCAGCCCTCCAGAAGCTCTAGATTACTGCTTAGCCAGTTTGAATCCCATCTTGAAGTTGTCATAGCTGCCCGTAAGCGTGGAAAGTGAGCTTACGGTAGAGCTCTTCTTGCCTACGAGGGAAGCGACCTTCTTGAAGAACTGGGTCATCTTGGTGGCGGGGAAGAGCATCTTCGCCTCGGTGAGACCGCTCTCGAGAGTGCCTGTCATGGTGAAGAACTGCATGAGCTTGCCGAAGGTGAGGGTCACGGTGTTCTCGTTTTCACCGACTTTGTAGGTGCCGTTGACAGGGATGTTGAGGATAGAGCAGGTGAAGGTCTCGTCGCTGTTGAAGACGAAGGTCATGCTGCCGGGCTTGATGCCGATTTTCTCGATGACGCCGTTGATCTTATTCTCGATGCCTGAGTTGATGGCTCCTCCTGCAAGGTTGGAAAGAAGGCTGGCTTCGCTTGAGGAAGTGCTGAGAGCGAGTCCGTTGTAGATATAGGTGCCGTTGAGGCTGATAGGAGCGGAATAAACCGTGCCGGCAACGGAGTTGAGAACCCCCGTAAGGATGCTGCCCGCGGCAGAACCGTCGGAAGATTCACCACCGAGAATACCGGTAAGAATGCTTCCTGCAGTAGATGCAGCGCTGGAAGAGGAGCTCGACTGTGAGGAAGAACTTGAACCACCTCCGAGGATCTTGCCAAGGAGTTGGGCGTTGGCGTCGGTGCCGGCGAAAAGGAACGCGGCAGCGGCAATCAGGCAAAGGACTTTTTTCATGATTATAAGGTTTAAAAATTATTCTTCATCAGGCCATCCCTGGGCTTTGAGAGGGAGCTCCGCTCCTTCCGGAGTCACGAGCACCGTCCCTGCTTCGGGCAGAGCGAGGTGGCCGATTACGGAGAAGGTGGGGAATTCCTTGTGGAACTTCTCGTAGGAAAGGATGGGGAGGGTAAACAGGAGTTTAAGGTCGTCTCCTCCGTTCATGGCGGCGGAGATGGGGTCGATATCAAGCTCTTTGCCCAGGGCGAAGGAATTGCCTTCAAACGGGATCTTGTCGGCGTAGACCTTTGCACCGAGTCCTGTCCGCAGGGACAGGCGCTTAATGGCATCAGAAAGGCCCTTTGTGACAAGCACGCCGCCGGAGGGGAAAATCTCCTCATGGAGCATCCTTGAGGGCACGCTGGGGTCTATTTCGGGCTTTAAATAGGCTCCGACAAGCATTTTGTACTTCTCAAGGGTGGGCTGGACGGATTCTTTATCGAATGATATCTTGCCTTTTTCGAGCACCTGCATGCCGAGGTAGGCGGCACCGAGGCTGCCGGAGACGCAGAGAAGATCTTTGCTAGCAGGCGCCGGAGTGCGCGCTGCCATCTCAAAGGGAATCTCTCCGACGGCGGAGACGCTTACAGAGAGGCCGTTCTGCGAGGGAATCAGGTCGAGCCCGACCTTTTCCACTTTAAACTCGGATGCGGCCGTCACGACTCCGTTCCACAGTTTACGCACTTCGTCGAAATCGAGCTTGGAGGACACTCCAAACACGACGGAGAGCATCTTTGCCTCAGCACGGGCGGCGGCCAGCTCTCCGAGCACGGCGAGGGCGCATTTGTAGCCGAGGTGTTTGAAAGGGAAATAGACGAGGTCGAAATCGGTGCCTTCGATGAAGGTCTTCTGGAACGACAGGACGCTGCTTTTTTCGGAAGGTCGGAAGGAGAGATCCTCTCCGGGGAGGAATCCGCTGCCTTCGAAAAGGCGATCAATGGCTGCAATCTTGCCTATGTCGGAAAAACTTTCTTGATCCATATCTCTACAAAAATACAAATTTATTCGACGGAATTGGTTATTTTTGTAAAAATGTTGAAAAAATGAAAAAGACGTTTCTTGTGATTTTAGCATCTTTCCTCGCCCTTTCGGCCTTTGGAGCAGACACGCTTAAGGTAATGTCCTACAATATCCGCCTCGGCAAGGCCGACGACGGCACCAATTCCTGGAAATACCGCTATCCCGCATCCGCGATGATGCTCGACGACCAGAAGCCCGATGTCTTCGGCGTTCAGGAAGCCTACGACTACCAGGTAAAGTACCTCACTGAGTACCCCGGCTTCTACAAGAGCGTCGGCGTAGGCCGTGAAGACGGCAAGCACAAGGGCGAGCACATGAGCATTTTCTACAACAAGAAGACCGTCAAGATCCTCAAGTGGGGGACCTTCTGGCTCAGCGAGACTCCTGAGAAGCCTTCTTTCGGCTGGGATGCAAAATGCAAGCGCACCGCCACCTGGGCCCTTATGAAGACCAAGAAGGGCGGCCACAAGTTCTACTACGTCAACACTCATCTCGACCATGTCGGCGTCGAAGCCCGCAAGAACGGACTCGCCCTTATCGTCGACCGTATCGACAGTATCAATCCCAAGGGCCTTCCAATGGTCCTTACGGGCGATTTCAACGTCACTCCGGACAACCCCGGACTTGAAGGTCTCAATAAAAAGATGGAATCAGCCCGCGACGTGGCCGACAAGACGGACAATCTCGCCACATTCAATGGCTGGGGCAAGTTGAAGGAGGAGATTATTGACTACATCTATATCACCGGCTTCTCCGCCTGCCCAGAGTACAAGACAATCCGCAAGGAGTACGACGGAAGGAAGTTTATCTCGGACCACTATCCGATCACCGCAACCGTCGTTTTCTAAACCCTATTTCAGCTGCGGCTCGCACTTTATGATACCGATGGCCTTGAGGTCGTCGATAAGGGCCGTCGTGACGCTCACCTGGAATCCTTTCGAGAAGAAACGGATGCGGTAGCCCGTCTTCTCGTCGGAGAGGAAGATATTGAGCGGGATATTGCCCTTGTGGCGCTTGAGCACGGTCACGAGCGAGCCGCGGAACTCCGGAGAGAGCATCGAGGTTGAAAGCTCGATGGAGAATCCGGCCACCTTCGACTCGGTAATATTGCCGAGAAGCTGGATGCTGAGAAGCCTCAGGGTGTAGGGGACGGTCTTGCCGGCGGCCTTCTCTTCGGGCTGGAGGAAGTATCTTTCCTTGATCTCGCCTTCGACAAAGAGCGACTCGTGGACCTTCATGTAGGGAAGGTAAGTCTCGTAGTCCTTGCCGAAAAGACCGATCTCGAAGCTGCCGCTGTAGTCTTCTATCTTCGCCCTGGCGTAGGGCTTTCCCGTCTTGGTCACGGCGCTTTGGACATCGGTCACGATGCCAGCGAAGCACACTTTCTCGGGAGCCTTCTTCAGCCTCTCCGCTTCGGCTATCGCCGCAGGAAGGTCGATTAGTTCGTGGGTGACGAAGGTTTTGAGCTCGAACTCATAGCGGTCGAGCGGGTGAGAAGACAGATAGCGACCCACGTATTCCTTTTCCTGCTGGAGATAGAAGAAGGTGTTGTCTGCGACGGGCTCCGGGGGGAGTTCCGGGCGCGTGGGCTTCAGCTCCTCCATGGCGCCGAACAGCGACGAGGATGCGTCGATGGAGTCGTTCTGGAAAAGCTCCCCGTAGCGCGACAGTTCGTCGAGAAATACCGCTCCGTCCTTCACCCTGGAGGCGAAGAAGCGGGCGCGGGAAATCTTGAAGCTGTCGAACGCTCCGGCGTAGACCAGGGTCTCGAGGGCCTTCTTGTTGACCGCGCTTCCCATCCTTTCCACGAAGTCGTAGACATCTTTGAAGAGCCCGTTCTTGCGGCGCTCTTCCAGGATGGCGTCCACTATGTTGCTTCCGAAACCCTTCATTGCGGAAAGGGCATAGCGGATATTGCCGTCGGCGTTGACGGAGAAGTCGGATGAGCTCTCATTGACATCCGGATTAAGGACCTTGATCCGGTGGGACTTGCAGTCGTCCATTATCTTTTTGATTTCATCCATATTTCTCGCGCAGCCAAGGCAGGATGCGAAGAATTCAGGGGTGTAGTGGCATTTGAGCCAGCCGGTCTGGTAGCTGATCCAGGCGTAGCAGGTCGCGTGGGACTTGTTGAAGGCGTATTGGGCGAATTTCTCCCAGTCTTTCCAGATCTTGTCGAGGGTCTTTTCGGGGTGGCCGTTCTTGAGACCGCCCGTCATAAACTTGTCCTTCAGGGAGTTAAGGATGTCGATCTGCTTTTTGCCCATGGCCTTGCGGAGCTTGTCCGCTTCGCCCTTGGTGAAGCCTGCCAGTTTCTGCGACAGAAGCATCACCTGCTCCTGATAGACGGTGACGCCGTAGGTGTCGCTGAGGTATTCCTCCATTTCGGGGAGGGTGTACTCGATGGCCTTGGCGCCGAGCTTCCTGTCGACGAAATCGGGGATATAGTCCATGGGGCCCGGCCGGTAGAGGGCGTTCATGGCGATGAGGTCCTCGAAACGCTCCGGGTGGAGCCTCTGAAGCCACGATTTCATACCCTCGGATTCAAACTGGAAGACGCTGACGGTGTCGCCGCGGCCATAGAGCTCATAGGTCTCCTTGTCGTCGATGGGGATGGCCTCGATGTCGATATCCTTCCCGTAGCGCTCCTTGATCAGTTTGAGGCAGTTGTGGATGATGGTGAGGGTGATGAGGCCGAGGAAGTCCATTTTCAGCATGCCGACATCCTCGATGAAATGGCCGTCGTACTGGGAAATATGGACATTCTCTCCGGTCTCCTTATCCTTTGCAGTGGAGAGAGGCAGGTAATTGGTGAGGTCGCCGCGGCCGATGATCGTCGCGCAGGCATGGACGCCAACCTGGCGGATGCTGCCCTCGAGGGCCTTGGCGTAGCGGAGGACCTCCTTGTTGATCTCCGGGCCATCCTTGAGTTCCTTGATGAATTCGGGGACGAGGCGGTAGCAGTTCTCCAGGGTAATCTTGACGTCGACATCCTCGTAGCCCTTCTGGAAGGTCTTCATCACCTTGACCTTGCCGCCGGGGGCCGAAGGGTCGTCTTCCTCCACTTCCTTCTGGAAGGTCTTGAATCCGGGCTTAAGCTGGTCGAGCTTGGGGTTGAAGGGATATTCCCTATCTTTTTTCTCGGTGAGACGGTCCGGGACCATCTTGGACAGGCGGTTGGACTCGTCTATCGAGACATGGCTGATTCTCGCGACGTCCTTGATGGCGCTTTTGGCGGCCATGGTGCCGAAGGTGATAACCCTGGAGACATGATCTTCGCCGTAGCGCTTTTCGACGTATTCGTGGGCCTTGGAAAGGTCCTCGAAGTCGACGTCGATATCGGGCATGCTGATACGGTCGGGGTTGAGGAAACGCTCGAACAGGAGCTGGTAGCGGATGGGGTCGAGATTGGTGATACGGAGGCAATAGGCGACGACGCTCCCTGCGGCGGAGCCTCGCCCGGGGCCGACCATACTTCCTGCGGCCCTGGATGCCGCGATGTAGTCCTGGACTATGAGGAAGTAGTCGGGGAAACCCATGCGGCAGATGGTCTTGAGCTCGAACTCTATCCTTTCCTTCTGCTCATCCGTGAGCTCCTCGCCATAGCGCTCGTGGGCACCTTTATAGGTCAGGTGACAGAGGTAGGCCACCGAGTGGCAGAATTCATCGCCGCGGTACTTGCCGTTTTTGTCGTTGCGCCCGGCGTCGATGATATCTTTATAACGCTCCTCTTCCTCTTTTATATTGGCAAGGAAGGCCTTGTCTATCTCGAACTTCGGGAGAATAGGATCGCAGTCGATGCTGTAGGACTCGATCTTATCGGCTACCTCCAGGGTGTTGGAGATGGCCTCCGGGTGATCCGGGAACAGGGCGAGCATCTCCTCCTCGGACTTGATGTACTCCTGCTGGGTGTAGCGCAGGCGGTCGGGGTCGTCGATGTAGGAGTTGGTCGTGAGGCAGATGAGGCGGTCGTGGACCGGGCCATCCTCCTTGCGGACGAAGTGGGCGTCGTTGGTCGCGATGACCTTGATGCCGTATTTTTCGCCCAGGGCAAAGATCTCCTTGTTATAGACCATCTGCTTGCGGTAGACGTCGATAACCTTTTCATAGGCCTCCGAAGGCAGCCCTGTCAGCTCCGTCTTGTGGAGCATGACCTCGAGGTAGTAGTCGTCGCCGAAGACTCCCTTGTGCCAGCGGATGGCCTTGTCGAGGGCCTCTTCGTCGCCCGCAATGATTGCGCGGGGAATCTCGCCGGCCATACATGCAGAGGAGCAGATGAGCCCTTCGTGGTATTTTTCCAGCACCTCGTGGGACACTCTCGGACGGTAGTACATGCCTTCAATATGGGCGGTTGAGACAATTTTTACGAGGTTGCGGTAGCCCGTCATGTTCTTCGCGAGGAGGATCAGGTGATAGTAGCCCGGCTCCTTCCTTCTGTGGTCGCCTTTGGACACGTAGATCTCACATCCGACTATCGGCTTAACCGAGGGATGCTTGCCGGCGACTTTGAGGAACTCCTTTACGCCGTACATATTGCCGTGATCGGTCAGGGCGATGGCGGGCATCCCGAGCTCTTCGGCTCTTTTGAA
This sequence comes from Bacteroidales bacterium, assembly GCA_017651045.1. GTDB lineage: Bacteria > Bacteroidota > Bacteroidia > Bacteroidales > UBA932 > Cryptobacteroides. The sequence continues at coordinate 23,509 of JAGCDT010000080.1, forward strand.
AAGGTCGCTCATAGAGGAGAGACCGTCGAGGATCGAGTATTGCGAGTGGACGTGAAGGTGGACGAAGGACATAGTCGTGATTATCTTGGAAAACAAATATACGAAAAGGCGGTCCGACGAGCAAAAAAAAAGACCGGAATTTCCGGTCTTTTTGTAAAAAGCTGATAATCAATTATTTCTTAGCAGCTTTTGCGGCCTTCCTCTTCGCGGCTGCGACAGTCACATCGTACATGACCGGGGTACCGATCATGATGGATGCATAGGTACCGATGATGATACCGACGCAGAGAGCGACAGCAAGACCCCTGATGGACTCACCACCCCAGATCGCGATGGCGATCATAGGGAGGAGGGTCGTGACGGAGGTGTTGACCGTACGGGTGAGGGTCGCGTTGAGAGCGGTGTTAGTGTTCTCCTTGAGGTCTGCATTGGGATGCAGGGTCCTGTACTCACGGATACGGTCGAAGATAACCACGTTATCGTTGATAGCGTAACCGATGATGGTAAGGATAGCCGCGATGAAGGTCTGGTCGACGTCGAGGTTGAACGGGAGGATACCCGAGAACAACGAGAAGAAACCGATGACGATAATCGCAGTGTGGGCAAGGGAGACGACACCGCCGAGACCCCAGGTCCAGCCCTTGAAACGGAACGCGATATAGGCGAAAATACCGAGAAGGGCGAGGAGTACGGAGATGATAGCGCTCCGCTGGATGTCGCGGGCGATGGTAGGACCGACTTTGTCGGAGGAGATAATACCGTTCGGGTTGTTCAGCGTGTTGCGGAAGGAATCGAACGGGATAGGCTCCTGATAGAATCCCTGGAGGGCGTTGAAGAGCTTTTGCTCGACTTCAGCGTCGACCTCGGAGGATTCGTTGCCGACCTTGTACTGGGTCGTGATCTTCATCTGGCTTTCACCACCGAACTGCTTGACCTCGACAGCGCCTTCGAACTCAGCCTCGGCTGCGGCACGGACCTGCTCAGCAGTTACGGCCTGGTCGAAGCGGACGACGAAAGTGCGGCCGCCGGTGAAGTCAACACCATAGGTAAAGCCCTTGATGCTGATGGAGAGGATTGCAATGGCGATGAGGGTACCGGAGACGATGTAGGACCATTTCCTTGCGCCGAGGAAGTCGGCGTGGGTGTTCTTCAGGAAGTTCCTGGAGACAGCGTTGGAGAAGGAGACGGTCTTGCCGCGTGCGATACGGTCGTCAATGATGATCCTGGTGATGAAGATGGAGGTGACGACGGAGGTGATGATACCGATGATGAGGGTCGTCGCGAAGCCCTGGACGGGGCCGGAGCCGAAGATCGCGAGGATCACACCGGTGAGGAGGGTCGTCAGCTGACCGTCGATGATGGCGGAGTAGGCGTTGGAATAACCGTCAGCAACTGCTTTCGAGAATCCCTTGCCTGCGGCGAGTTCCTCCTTGATGCGCTCGTAGATAATGACGTTGGCGTCCACCGCCATACCCAGGGTCAGGACGAGACCTGCGATACCGGGCAGGGTGAGGACGGCGCCAAAGGAAACGAGGGTGCCGAACAGGAAGAGGACGTTGCACAAAAGTGCAAGGTCGGCGATGAGGCCTGCTCCCTGATAGAAGAGCACCATGTAGACGAGCACGAGGCAGAATGCAATCAGGAAGGAGATGAGACCTGCCTTGATGGACGCGCTACCGAGGGAAGGACCGACAACCTGCTCCTGGATGATGGTCGCAGGGGCGGGAAGTTTACCGGACTTGAGGACGTTGGCAAGGTCCTCGGCTTCCTGGACGTCGAAGTTGCCGGTGATCTGGGAGTTACCTCCGGAGATCTCGTTCTGGACGTTGGGGTAAGAATAGACGAGGCCGTCAAGCACGATGGCTATCTGCTTGCCGATGTTGTCCTTGGTGAGGTGGGCCCAAATGCTGGCGCCCTCGGCGTTCATCGACATCGAGACGGAAGGATTGCCCTGGTTGGCGCTGCCGAATTCGACGCGGGCGTCGGTCACGACACCACCGTCGAGAGGGGCTTTACCGTCGCGGGAAGTGGCCTTGATGGCTACGAGCTCATAGACGTTGCCGCCCTGGACGAACTCCGAAGGCTTGACGGTCCAGAGACCGCGGAAGCCCTGAGGGAGGTAGTCGGTGGCCATCGCGAGGTACTTGTTGACCGTCGCGGTGTCGACGCCACTTGCGAAACCGATGCAGGCGTTGTTCCAGCCTGAAGGGTTGAGGACGGAGAAGAGCGGGTGGTTCTTCGCGTACTCTTCGGTCGCGACCCTGATGGAGTCGGCGGCGGAAGCGAACTCGTTGGAGATGGCCACGGTGTCGCCGGTGTTGCGGAACACCTCGGCGATGTAGGCATCGACGGCGTTGAGGTCGACTTCATTGGAGGTGAAGGTCGGCCAGAACTCGAGGGACGCGGTGCCCTGGAGGAGTTTCCTCACACGCTCGGGATCCTTGACACCCGGGAGCTCGATGAGGATCTTGCCGCTGTTGCCGACAGCCTGGATGTTGGGCTGGGTCACACCGAAACGGTCGATACGGTTGCGGAGGACGTTGAACGAGTTGTCAACGGCGCTCTTCGCTTCGCCGCGGATGACGCTGATGACTTCGGAGTTGGTGGACTCGGGCTTGATCTTGTCGCGGAGTTCGTAGGTACCGAAGATCTCGGCGAGATGCCTTCCGCCGGTCTGCTCTTCCCATGCAGCGGAGAAGAGGCCGATGAAATCGGCGCTGGAGTTGACGTTGTTGGCCTTGGCGGTCTCGATGGCCTTGACGAAGTCAGGATCCGTCGAGTTGCCGGAAAGGGCCTTGACGAGGTCCTCGAGCTGGACCTGAAGCATGACGTTCATACCGCCCTTGAGGTCGAGGCCGAGGTTGATCTCCTTCTCCTTCACGCTCTGGAAGGTATAGCCAAGGAAGACTTTCTCATTGGAAATGGAATCGACGTAGGCCCTGTTGCGAACTGCGGCCACAGAGTCGAGAACAAATTCACGGACGTCTTCAGCGACGTTCTCTGCTGCGACGAACTGCTCCGCTTTGACCGCTGCGTGATCTGCCGCTTTCTTCTCCTGGAGGCGTGTTACGACCGTGAAGGAGAGCTGCCAGATACAGGCCAGAGCGATGAAAATCGCCACTAATCTGATTGCACCTTTGCTTTGCATTTTTATGTTAATTTTTAATTATAACCTTTGCTTATCCTCCGGGGCGCGAAACACCATCCGACACCGCCGGAAAATTAAGGGTACAAAGTTAGATAAAAAATAATCATTTACAAGCGGCCTGATGTTTGATATGTACTATAATGTGGTTATTTTTGCAGTCCGTCCTATCGGATTTGATGATTAGATTTCCGGAAATATTGCTTTCGGCAGCCCTCTTTGCAGCGGGCTCCGCTTTTTCTTTTGCGCAGACCGACACCCTGCTGGTCCGCCCGGATCCCATTTCCATCGAGTCCGGAAGCATATCCGTTCAGGCCGACACTGTAGTCCTGGAGAAGGTCAGCCAGCCGGTCGACAACGTCACCGTCCCGGCCGACATGGTCGCCGAGGCCGACGCACTTCGTTCCGCCTATCGTTTCGAAGATGCCCTCGCCCTCTACAAGGCCGCCGCCTCCATGACCACCGACGAGGATCTCCATAAATCCATCGAAGAGAAGTACTCCCTTGCCCAGAACGGTCTCAATATGACCGATTTCTGCTCCACTCCCGTGGTCGTGGCCCGGCAGAACTTCCCCCTGAAGGATTTCATGCTGTTCTACCCGCTCAAAAACGCCAGCTGGCGCCAGACGCCCAATGTCCTCGACACGACGACAGTCTCCCGCATCCCCCCGGCTGTATATATGCCGAAGGATGCCCGTTCGGTCTATTTCTCCACCACCGACGACCAGGGCAGTCGCAATATCTACGTGACCCACGCGACCGACACGCTCTGGACCGCTCCCGACCTTCTTGGCGAGGCTCTCTTCTCCGCCGGCAACGAGATCTTCCCTATGCTCTCCGCCGACGGCAAGAAGCTCTATTTCGCATCCGACGGCCTCTACGGTATGGGCGGCTACGACCTCTATTATTCCATATGGGACGAAGAGTCCTCCTCGTGGGGTGAGCCGCAGAACATGGGTTTCCCTTATTCCTCGCCGGAGGATGATTTCCTTTACATCGACACCGACGACGGCAAGTATTCCATCTTCGCCTCGACTCGTGGGTGCGAGGAAGGGACCGTCAATATATATGTCCTTGAATACGAGGAAATTCCTGTGAGGAAGTCGATTTCCGACGTGGCCGGCCTCAAGGCCCTTTCGGACCTTGTCCCGGTGGCGGATCCCAAGCGTATGGACAACGGTTCCGCCGTCTCCTCCGCCATAAAAGGTTCGGCAGGGACCAATCTTTATAAGCAGAAGATGGTCGAAGTCCGCAGCCTGCGCGATTCGATCTACAATGTCGAGAAGGCTATAGACGCCCTTCGCCAGAAGATGTCCTCGTCGTCCAACTCTGAGGACATCGAAGATGCCGTCTCGAAGATTACGGTCCTGGAAGGGGCCCTGCCGCCGCTTCGGGATTCCCTCAAGCGCACCGGCGAGGTGCTCCGTCAGGCCGAGCTGGAGTTCCTCTCCAGCGGCGTCGTGGGCAAGGAGGACAAGGCTGACCGTGAGGTCGCCGGCGTCTCTTCCGCCTACACTTTCACCAAGAATTCCTATGGACCCAAGCCCCGCATCAAGGTGGCTGTCAAGGAGTCTGCCGACGACAACACCTTCCGTATTGCGCCAGTGGGCCGTTTCGCCAAGGACAACACCCTTCCTCCGGGGATCGTCTATCAGATCCGCTTCATGACCCGCTCCTCCCACGCGAGCGTCGACGACCTCAAGGGTCTCACTCCGGTCTATGAGAGGATCACTAGCTCACTGAAGTACACCTACTCCGCCGGCCTCTTCACCCGCTATTCGGACGCCCTCAACAACCTCAACGCCGTCCGCCGCCTCGGCTTCAAGGAAGCGGTAGTCACCGCCTTCCGCGACGGCCGCCAGATCAGCATCGCCGAGGCCGTCCGTCTGGAGAAGTAGGG
>JAGCDT010000081.1 GCA_017651045.1 Bacteroidales bacterium
GATCGACGGGTATTATCCTTTTCTCATCGCCATATTCCGGCAGTGAATCGGGGGAGAATGCCGCTGTGGCATCAATGGTCGAGGAGACAATCGCCAAGGTCCAAAGCGACGAAGTGAAGGTAAGCGCCACCGGAGGACCGCTGGTTGCGGTGGAGAATGCTTCACGCATCCGCAAGGACAGCGTTCTGGCGCTCTCGATTGCACTGATTCTTATCGCCCTGGTCCTGGCGCTTTCGTTCAAGCGCTTCGACGACGTGGTGATGATAGTGCTGGCAATACTCGCCGGCTCGGTTTTCGCCCTGGGACTCGTCTCGACCCTGAGAAGCTCGGTCTCGATAATAATACTCGGGATCGGGTGTATGATCCTTGGCATTGCGGTCAACTATCCGCTCCACTACGTTGACCATCTGAAATTTACGCGCGACCGCAGGAAGGCTCTCGGCGACCAGGTCGTGCCGCTTCTCGTCGGAAATATCACGACTGTAGGCGCATTCCTCTCGCTTCTGCTTGTCAAGGCGGAGGCGCTGAGGGATTTCGGCCTTATAGGAGCAGCGATGCTTGTCGGGACGATAGTCTTCGTCCTTGTCTTTATGCCGGTCTTCACAAGAGAGGCGAAGGCGGAGCGCCGCACTCTCAAACTCGATTTCGACCGTCATTTTACCCTTTCCAGAAAGGGGAGGGCGTTCATGTTCGCTTGCTTCGCTGCGCTGACCGTAGTGTTCGCGATTCTAGGGCGCAATATCTCCTTCGATTCCGACATGCATCATATCAATTATATGACGCAGGAGCAGTCGGATGGATTTGATATTCTGTCAAATCTTGCCGGAGAGACTTCGCAAGACCGGGCGAACATCTTCATAGTCAGTTCGGCTCCGTCGGCCGAAGAGGCTATTGCAGCGGCGGAAAAGCTCCAGCCGGAAGCCGGCAAGTGCGGCTCATTACGATCGATTCTTCCATTCTTGCCATCTGAAGAGACTCAGAAGGCAAGGCTCGCCTCATTCAATGCATTACGCGAGTCTCATCCTGATTTGCTCGCCCAGCTTCGCAAGGAAGGGCTTTCGAGAGGATTCACCCTCGGTGCTTTCTCCGGATTCGAGGCGCTTTGGGAAGACGATTTCCAGCCCAGGGATGCCGACTTTTTCTCAACGGTCACATCGACTCTCGGCACGAGCATGTATCTTGTCGCCGAGCAAGGCGTGTCGATCGTGAGCTATCTCGATGTCCCGAAAGAGGGGAGTGAGGAGGTCAAGGAGGGCCTTCGCGCCTCGATGGGCTCAGGAGCATTCTGCTTTGACTCCGGCGACGTGAGTTCGCGCCTTGTAAGCCTGCTGTCGAGCGATTTCGATAAGATAGGGCTCATCTGCAGCTTAATCGTGTTCGTTTTCCTGTGGCTGTCCTTCGGCTCATTCGAACTCGCTCTTACCGCATTCCTTCCCCTTGCCGCCGGCTGGGTGTGGATACTCGGTATCATGAAACTCACCGGCCTTCAGTTCAACATAGTCAATATCATCCTCGCGACCTTCATATTCGGCCAGGGCGACGACTATTCGATTTTCATAACTGAAGGATTGATAGACGGTTACGCCTCCGGAAAGAAAGTCCTGTCTTCCTATAAGAACTGCGTCGTCCTTTCAGCGCTCATCATGTTCATAGGAATAGGAGCCCTGATTACTGCACGCCATCCCGCGATGCGTTCGCTCGCCGGCGTGACTATGATAGGCATGGTGACGGTGGTGGCGATGGCCTACTACCTGCCGCCGCTGATTTTCCGGCTTCTGACGGAAAAGGGCGGGCGTAAGCGTATGACCCCTGTGACTGTCGGGCGCATTCTTAGCACCGGCTGGATACTGCTTGTGTTCATCCTCTCGATGATCAACATATCCTTTGTCAGCCTGCTGTGGTTTGTGTTCGCAAGAAAGAAGAGAGACGCCTATCACCGCTATCTGAGCCGTCGTGCCCGTGCCGCCCTCAAGCTTATCCCCGGGTGCAAATACACCAGCACGGCCCCTCCGCTCGACAAGCCTGCCCTTATCATCTGCAACCACCAGTCTCACCTGGATGTCCTTGCCATCCTTGCAATGACTCCCAAGGTCATCCTCCTCACCAACAGCTGGGTTTGGAACAATCCTTTCTATGGATATATCATCCGCAAGGCAGAGTTTTTCCCTCTTTCCAACGGCGTGGAAGACATACTTCCCCAGCTCAAGGAGATGGTTGCACGTGGCTATTCCATAGCGGTCTATCCGGAAGGGACCAGAAGTTCCGACTGCAGCATACAGCGTTTCCACAGAGGTCCGTTGCTCCTTGCAAAGGAGCTCGGCCTGGATATCCTTCCCCTCTATATCCATGGATTCGGCTATGCCCTTCCCAAGGATGAACTTCTCCTCAGGAAGGCCGGCCTCTATATGGAAGCAGGGGAGAGGATCACCGAGATTCCCGACGACATCAAGGCGTTCACCAAGGAACTTCGCCATAAGTATGTCACTGAATATGAAAGGATTCGCCGTGAACGGGAGACCGTCTCCTACTGCGCTCCTTTTGTCCGCTATCAGTATCTCTACAAGGGAAGCGAAGCGGCCCGTGAATGCTCCGCTGCTATAAAGAAAGCCCTCAAGGGCATGGAAGAGCCGGCCGGAGAGGTCGTTGAACTCCACGACGCCGGCTGCGGCGCCTACGCCATGCTCTACGCGATGACCCATCGCGAAGTGAAGGTCGTCGCTTATGAAGGCGACCCTGAAAAACTATCCACGGCACTCCTGTGCTCATACCGACCTGAAAATCTTGAATTCGTGAAGGAATGAAAAGACTTGTACTCCTCATACTGATTCTTCTGCCCCTGCTCTCCCAGGCACAATCCATCCATATCTGGGAAGGGACAGGGAGCGGCTCCAAAAAGGTGACTCTTACGCCCTTCATCCCTGAAGGCGACGGCCCGTTCCCCGCGATTATCGTCTGCCCTGGCGGAAGCTATTTCTGGCTCGACAAGGAGAATGAGGGCATCAAAGTTGCCGAATGGCTCCGCTCCGAGGGCATCGCGGCCTTTGTCCTTTACTACCGCACTGGCGGCGTCGCCGGCTTTTCCTTCGCCACCAAAGCAGCCCAGCACAAGAACCGTCACCCTGCTATGATCTCCGACATCCAGAGGGCTATCACAATCGTCCGCGGCAACGCAGACAAGTTCGGCATCGATCCTGACAAACTGGGTGTAATGGGCTTCTCTGCAGGCGGCCACCTCGTGGCTTCCTCGGCCTTATATTGCGACACTGATTTCACGGGAATGGCCTCCGGGATATCCCTGAAGCCCAATTTCGCGGCCCCCATCTATCCTGTCGTGACCATGGAGGACGGCTATGTCCACAAGAGATCGAGGAGGGGATTGCTGGGAGAAAAGAACATGGATAATAAGGTGATGCGCGACTCTCTTTCCTTAGAGCGTCACGTCACTCCGTCCGCCCCTCCATTCTTCGTCCTCGCCTGCAAGGACGACCCAATTGTCGATTACCACAACTCCGTGGTCCTCGACTCCGCCCTCACTGCCTCAGGCGTCCCCCACGAGTTCACCCTATATGAAGCCGGTGGCCACGGCTTCGGTGCCGTCCCGGAAAAACAAGGCCCCGAGACCTCTCAATGGCAGGAGAAATTCATTAAATGGTTTAGAAATTTAAAGTAATGGTTCTGGTGGTTAGACTGGTAAATAACTGAATATGAAGGATATAGAATATTGCAGCCCAGAAGAGATAAAGGTATTTCAGGAGGAGCTTTTGAGGAAGCATCTGGAGTACTTGGCGGAGCATTCGGCGTATTATAAGAGGATGTTCGCTTCGTACGGGATCGACATTTCCAAGATCAGGACGATAGAGGACCTGGTGAAGATTCCGTTTACGGAGAAGAAGGACCTGCAGCTCTACAACGACGATTTCCTCTGCTGTCCGAAGGAGGACATAGTGGACTATGTGACGACTTCCGGGACTCTTGGCGATCCGGTGACCTTTGGATGTACGGAGAAGGACCTGCAGAGACTTGCGTACAATGAAAAGAAATCCTTTGCATGCGCAGGGCTGAAGCACGGTGATATCGTGCAGCTGATGACGACCATCGATAAGCGCTTCATGGCCGGGCTGGCGTATTTTCTCGGGATCCGCGAGCTGGGAGCAAGTATTATCCGCGTCGGTAACGGTATTCCGGAGCTGCAGTGGGACACCATAAAGAGGCTGCGTCCGGACACGATAATGTGTGTTCCTTCCTTCATTCTCAGGCTGATACAATATGCGGAAGCCCATGGGATCGACTATAAGAACTCCTCTGTCAGGCGCATCATCGGTATCGGCGAAGGCCTTCGCGACCAGGATTTCAATCTCAATCTGCTGGGCCGCAAGATCAAGGAGAAATGGGACGTGCAGCTCTTCGCGACCTATTCCTCGACGGAGATGGGCGCGACGTTCTCGGAGTGCGAATACGGTATGGGCGGCCACGTCCATCCGGAGCTGATAATCGTAGAGATTATCGGAGAAGACGATCTGCCGGTTCCCGACGGAGAGCCGGGCGAGATTGTCGTCACGACTCTCGGTGTGGAAGGAATGCCGCTTCTGCGCTTCCGCACAGGGGATATCGCTGCCAAGAGGGTGGAGCAGTGCAAATGCGGCCGCTGGTCGTACAGACTCACTCCGCTCGTGGGACGCAAGAACAACATGATCAAGCTCAAGGGCACGACGCTCTACCCGCCGGCAATCAATGACGTGCTCGACAATGCAGAGTATGTGGAGAATTATGTCGTGGAGGTGAGCCTTTCAGAGGCCGGGACAGACTTTGTCACCGTCAAGGCAGGGCTCAAGTGCAAGACGGATTTCGATCCGGTCAAGGACTTGAAGGACCGTTTCCGCTCGCGAATCCGCGTGGCTCCGGAGGTCGTGATCCTGCCTGCGGAGGAGATTGCGAAGGTCAATTTCCCCGCAAAATCGCGCAAGCCGGTTAAATTCATTGATTTAAGGTAGTTATGGGTAAGTTTTTCATCGGCATATATCATCTTTTCGCTGGTCGTAGATGGCTGCTCTACACCATCGCGGCCGTGACCTTTGCGGTCTTCGCATTCTTCGCATCGAAGCTGAAGTTCGAGGAGGACCTTGCCAAGCTTCTCCCTTCCTCGGGCAGCGAGGACAGCGGCCTGGTGTTCAATAACCTCAAGATAAAGGACAAGGTTTTCGTTCAGTTTACCGCGAAGGAGGGTTGTGAGCTCAGCACCGCCGAGCTTGGCGAAATGGTGGACGAGTTCATGGATTCTCTCGAGGTGACGTCCCTTTATGCCATAGGTCCGGACGATGCGATGGGCCTGCTTGATTATGCCCTTTGCCATGTGCCCTCGTTTGTTGACGAGAGTGCCTATCCTGCTATGGACGAGGCAATTGCGAATGTCGACAAGACCATGGAGCACAATGCGGAGATTGTGATGGCCGACTGGACGGGCAGCGCGACCCAGATGGTCGCGACCGACCCTTTCAACCTGAAATCCCTCCTGCTCCCTTCCGGGGCATCGGCAGGATTCTCCGTCATTGACGGCCATCTGTTCTCGCCGGATTCCACGGTCGCCCTGGCTTTCATTTCTCCCGACTTCCAGTCGTTCGACTCCAAGTCCACGACAAAACTCATAAAGGATCTTCGAGCCCGCAAAGCCGCCGTCTGCGAAGCTCATCCGGAGGTTGATATCCTTATGCACGGCGTTCCGGTGCGAAGCGCCGACAACGCCGGCATGACAAAGCGCGACCTGTGGCTCAGCGTCGGGACTTCGATGCTTCTTATCCTTATCGTGCTTTTCATAGCATTCAAGGGCCTCGGAATCGTCTGGCAGAACATTCTGCCAGTCGTGTACGGTGCGGTATTCTCGATGGCGTGTATCTATTGGGTCAAGGGAGGTATGTCCTTCCTCGCCCTTGGCATCGGATCCGTGGTCCTCGGCGTCGCACTGAGCTACTGCCTCCATGTGATTATACATCAGCGCTATGTGGGGTCAGTGGAGAAGATGCTTTCGGACGAATCGACCCCGGTCTGCCTTGGCTGCATCACGACCATCGGCGCCTTCCTCGGCCTGCTTTTCACCCAGAGCGAACTGCTTCGCGATTTCGGTCTTTATGCCACTTTCGGGCTCATAGGAACGACTTTCTTCGCACTTGCCTTCCTCCCTTCGATGCTTTCGGAGAATGAGACCAAGCGCAACGAGAGGATTTTCTCCGCCATCGGTAAAATCAATGCCTATCCTTATGACAGGAAAGTCTGGATACTCGTTGCCGTAGCGCTTCTTGTCGTGGTCGGTTTCGTATTCTCCCCGAAGGTGAAGTTCGACAATGACCTCGCCCACATCGGATATGTCGCCGACGAGGTCCACCGTTCCGACGTCCTCTACGCCGAAAAAGTTCTCCACGGCAACATCCAGCGCCACTATGCGGTGGCAGGGGAGACTCTCGACGAGGCGCTCGAGGCCAACCAGAGCCTCGCCGCCCTTCTCGACTCCCTCCGCGCCGCCGGCGACGTCGAGTCCTACACCCCGATAGTCTCCTCGCTCTTCCCGACGACAGCGCTCCAGCAGAAGCGCATCGACGCCTGGAAAGCCTACTGGTCTCCGGCAAAGGAGGCCGAGGCGAAGGCCGCCCTCACGGCATCAGCCAAGCGTTATGACCTCTCGCCAGACATGTTCGAGCCGTTCTACGCCATGGTGGAAGGGGAGTACGAGCCCGGCGACCTCTATGCAAGCGGCGTCGTGCCCGAGGGGCTCCTGTGCAATTTCATCGAGGAGAGCGGTGGGAAGTACATGATATTCAACTCCGTGGAGATTCTTCCGGAGAATAAGGAAAAGGTAGACGCTATTGTCGACGCTTCCGGCGGCCCCGTCGTCGTGGATCCTATGTTCTACACAGGCAATATGATCGAGCTCGTCCACCAGGACTTTAACACGACCCTTCTCATCTCATCGATCTTCGTGTTTATCGTCCTACTGCTTGCGTTCCGCAACATCTGGATATCACTTCTGTCGTTCCTCCCGATGTTCCTCAGCTGGTACGTTGTCCAGGGAATAATGGCAATATTCGGCCTGCAGTTCAACCTGATCAATATCGTCATATCGACCTTTATTTTCGGTATAGGTGTTGACTACAGCATATTCGTAATGAACGGCCTCCTCGCTTCCGCGAGAGGGGAGGACACGACCCTTCTGGACTACCACAAGGGCGCCATCTTCTTCTCGGCGTTTGTCCTGATCGTCGTGGTCGTCTCCATGCTCTTCGCCCGCCACCCCGCTGTCCACTCCATCGGCGTCTGCACCCTCATCGGCATGGTCAACACCATCCTAATCACCTTCTCCGTCCAACCCTTCCTCTTCCGCCTGATGCTCAAATCCAAATTCCTTAGCAAGAGCATCCTGAAGAAGTAGAAGATCCCGGATTTTTTTGTTAATATCCGTTTTATATATATCTTTGTGAAAAAGTATATATATGGAACGGACAGCAACCCTTCACAGAAAACTTATCGACATCAAACCATCTGTCTTTGAATCACTTTCGCAGGAAGCATCAAGGCAGGGGGTTTCCCTGAAACGGTTTATTGAAGACCTTCTGGAGAGAAGCTGCCCCAGGCGTGAGGTCCCCGAATCCGGGATTTCCCGTCTTATCGGTTCTGCCTTGCCAAAGAGCGGAGACCTTGTATCCATCAATGACGACCGCCTCAAATACCTCCTCTCCAAATGAAAGTCTTCCTCGACACCAATATTCTGCTGGACCTTTTGCTGGAGCGTGACGGCTATGAGGATTCCGCCGTGCTTTTTCAACTGCAGGATGAAGGCAAGGTCAAATTATATGTCTCTCTGCTGACGATGGTCAATTTGGAATATGTCTACAAGAAGACCGTCGGTCAGAACCATGCTATCGCCAATCTGAAGTACCTGTCGTCGCTTGTAGAGGTTCTGCCAATGGACGGAGAGCAGCTGCAAAAAGCCATGATGCTTGACGGCAAGGACTTCGAGGACGTCCTTCAGGCCGTCTGTGCCTCCGAGGGAGGATGTGACTACCTTATCACCCGCAACGACAAAGACTTCAAAATCTCCAAAGGCCTCGCCAAGCACCTCGATCTCCCCAAAGTGATCTCTCCCTCCTCATTCCTAAGCATACTCTAAAAAAAGCCCCGGAGGAAGACCTTCGGGGCATTAAGGAGCGGAATGCGAGGTTCGAACTCGTGGCCTGCGGCTTGGGAAGCCGCCGCTCTACCAACTGAGCTAATTCCGCTTGGGAGAGCAAATGTCGAAAAATATTTTCGAAAATGCAAATTGGGGAGGGGTGACCACAAAAAAAATGAGTCGTCGACGCTCGCGCGCGGACCACTCATACTAACCACATAATTAATAACACTAAAACTAATAACCAATAGACTTAGGAGCGAGAGAACCTCACATCACTGAGTCCGATACAAAGGTACGACTTATTTTTGTATTTGCAAATTTTTTACAACAATTTTTTTGAATTTTTTTCAAAAATTTCATAACTCGTTGATTATCAGCGTAGAAAAAATTATAAAATTTTTGAATTGGCATAAAAAGACATTAAAAAAGGCCGCATTTTGCTCATTTTCAGCGGCCAATTTTATTTTCAGTTTTAAATCGTAATTATTTCTTGTAAATCGCTTACAGTCTTTAAGTATTTTGGCCCTTTTCTGTTTCAAGAGCCAAGTTTTTCCTGAGATGGGCGATCATATCTGTCGTCATCGACTCGAGGTTGAACTTCGGTCTCCAGCCCCATTCCTCGCGCGCAGCCCTGTCGTTCATGCTGTCCGGCCATGAATCTGCGATGGCTTGACGGACGGGATCGATGTAGTAGCGCATCTTGAAATCGGGGATATGCTCCCTGATCTTAGCCGCAAGGATTTCCGGATCGAAGCTCATTGATGCGACGTTGAAAGCATTGCGGTGGATGAGCCTGGAGGGGTCAGCTTCCATTATCTTCACGGCAGCCCTCAAGGCGTCGGGCATATACATCATATCCATATAGGTCCCGGCGGCGATAGGGCAGACGAACTCTTCGCCTTTAACTGCTGCATAGTAGATCTCCACCGCATAGTCCGTCGTGCCTCCTCCCGGAAGGGTCATATTGGAAATCAGGCCGGGGAAACGGACAGAGCGCGTGTCTACTCCGTATTTATGGAAATAATAGTCGGAGAGGAGCTCGGTGGCTACCTTGGTCACTCCGTACATCGATGTGGGTCTCTGGATGGTATCCTGCGGGGTGGAGACTTTGGGCGTCGTGGGGCCAAATGAGCCAATGGAGCTCGGTGTAAATACAGCGCAGTGGTTAAGACGAGCGACCTCAAGCACGTTGATCAGTCCGTTCATCTGGATGTCCCACGCAAGCAGGGGGCGCCTTTCTGCCGTCGCCGAAAGAAGTGCTGCAAGATTATATATGGTGTCGATCTTATAGCGCCTGACGATCTCGGTTATACCCTTTCCATCGCGGACATCGGCAAGTTCCGCAGGCCCTCCTTCCAGAAGCGCGCCCTTCGGCTCAGCACCTTTAATATATCCTGCGACGACCGTTCCTTCCCTAAGATGCCTTCTGAGCTTCAGCGTGAGCTCCGATCCAATCTGCCCTGTAGAGCCTATGACAAGTACATTCTTCATTGGTTATCAGTGTTTGGAGTACAAATATGATGATTTTTTATGAAAATTATTCTCTAATACTTATATTTGAAGACATATAAATAATTAACGGTATGTACGGAAAATTCCAGAAGCATCTTTCTGATGAGCTGGCCGCGATCAAAGAGGCCGGGCTCTACAAAAACGAAAGGAATATAGCATCGGCCCAGAGCGCGGAGATTACCCTCGAAGACGGGTCGAAGGCGCTTAATTTCTGCGCCAACAACTATCTTGGGCTGGCAGACAACCCGAGGCTCGTCAAGGCGGCGGAGGAAGCTATGAAGGGAAGAGGCTATGGCATGAGCTCGGTGCGCTTCATTTGCGGCACGCAGGACATCCACAAGCGCCTCGAAAAGGCCATTGCGGATTTCTTCCACACGGAAGATGCGATCCTGTATGCGTCCTGCTTCGACGCCAACGGCGGCGTATTCGAGCCGCTCCTGACGGCGGATGATGCAATCATCTCCGACTCGCTCAATCACGCGTCGATTATCGACGGCGTACGCCTTTGCAAGGCCGTGCGCTATCGCTATGCCAATGCCGACATGGCGGAGCTCGAGCGCTGCCTCCAGGAGGCGCAGGCGCAGAGGTTCCGCATCATATGCACCGACGGCGTGTTCTCGATGGACGGCAATGTCGCCCCGATGGACAAGATCTGCGACCTTGCGGAGAAGTACGACGCCCTTGTGATGGTGGACGAAAGCCACTCTGCCGGCGTTGTCGGCCCGAGGGGAAGGGGAGTCGCGGAGCAGTTCGGCTGCTACGGCCGCATCGACATCTTCACCGGCACGCTCGGCAAGGCCTTCGGCGGTGCTGTGGGCGGCTTCACGACCGGCCGCAAGGAGATCATCGACATGCTTCGCCAGAGGTCGAGGCCCTATCTCTTCTCCAATTCAATCCCTCCGATGATTGCCGGGGCAGCCATCGAGACCTTCAAGATCCTCGATGAGAGTGACGAGCTCCACGACCGTCTCATGAGCAATGTCAACTACTTCCGTGACAAGATGATTGCCGCCGGGTTCGACATCAAGCCGACCCAGAGCGCCATCTGCGCCGTGATGCTCTATGACGCCGTCCTCAGCCAGAAATTCGCCACTGCGATGGCGCAGGAAGGCATTTTCGTGACCGGATTCTATTTCCCGGTAGTGCCGAAGGGGCAGGCGCGTATCCGCGTCCAGCTCTCCGCAGCCCATAAAAAAGAGCACCTGGACAAGGCCATCGCCGCGTTTGTCAAGGTGGGCAAGTCACTTGGTGTTATCAAATAATCCAAGCATATGAAAAAACTAATTTATACCCAACCGCTCAGCAGGATAGCCTCTGTCCTGGTCACTGAGCACATCCTGACGGCCAGCCACGAAGGCATGCCCGTAGATCCTGTCGATCCTGAAATCATTGAATAGTATGAAAGCGCGCCATTTATTCGCGGCCTTTGCCGCCGTCGCCGCGCTTGCGGCCTGTTCAAGGGATGTCGTTGCCCCTTCCAGCCCCGATTCATCCTCGAGGGAGACCATCTTCTCCACCAAAAATGTCATCCATCCCTATAGCCTGAGCAAAGATATTATCAAGGGCTCCGGCAGCGGATCGACTATCCAGTGCTCC
>JAGCDT010000082.1 GCA_017651045.1 Bacteroidales bacterium
AGCTTGCGGTTCTGCATGTGGGCCTCGGTGTTGGGGCGGCCGAGCTCGACGCGGGTGAACTGAGTGAAGAGACCGTTACGGATGTAGCTGGAATACTCCGCCTTATATGCCTCCTCCGAAGGCACTATGCCGAGCTCGATGAGCTGCGGGTCTGCTCAGTAGTAGAGGCCGAAAAGGTCGGCGCGGGCCTCTTCGAGGGCCGAGGCGTACTCGCCCATAGCCGTCGTCGAAACTCCGGGAAGGAGCTGGCCAGAGCCGTGGCCGAGGCACTCGTGGAGGTCGGTGTGGATATTGTCGGCGATATAGCCCCACTTGCGGTAGAGCTCCTTCTCTTCATCAGAATAGGCGAACTCCTCGAGAACACTCTTGGGAGACTCCTGAGCGGCGAAGTCATAGGCGCTGGTGATATTGGCAATGGTCACGGACTTGGAGCCGTATTCCTTGCGGATCCAGTCGGCGTTGGGGAGGTTGATGCCGATAGGAGTGGAAGGATAGCTGTCGCCGGCAAGGCAGACCGCGTTGATAACCTTGGCGGATATGCCCTTGACGGTCTTCTTGCGGAAGCGGGGATCCACCGGCGAATGGTCTTCGAACCACTGCGCCTCGGCCGAGAGGGTCTCGGTGCGGGCAGAGGCCTCGAAGTCCTTGATGTTGACGTAGCCTTCCCAGCTGCCCTTTCGGCCGAGCGGGTCGTTGTAGTCCTCAACGAAGCCGTTGATGAAATCGACGGTCCCGATCGTGTCCTTCACCCACTCGATGTTGAATTCATCCCACTTGCGGAGGTCGCCGGTCTTATAGTATTCGACCAGAAGGCCGAGAGCGCGCTTCTGGATGTCGTTTTCAGCAAGTTCCGCGGCCATTTCCAACTCCTCACATATCTTCGATATAGGGGCGGAGTAGATGCCACCGACCTTCCATGCCTCCTCGCGGACAATTCCGTCCTCACCCTTGACAACCTTCGTATTGAGGCCATATGAAATCGGCTCCGGGTCGGAAGGATCGGCTATGCCTGCATAGTAGTCCTCGACTTCCTTACGGGTCACGCCGTCGTAGAAGTTGACGGAAGAAAGGGCGACGATGTCCCCGGCCGTTTCGGTCGAACGTCTCTGGAGGTACTCATCAGGACTATAGATCACGTCAAGAAGGGCATCCGCGTCCTCGACGCCGACGGCTTCGAAAAGTGAGGCGAAATACTCCCTGGAGCATCCGGGGAAGAATTTATCCTCGGCATAGTGATGATGGATGCCGTTGGAGAAGAAGAGCCTCTTGGCATACACGGTGAACTCGGCGAAATCCTCGCCAGAGCGGTCGCCCTCGTAGTTCTCAAGGACATTCTCCACCGCATGGCGGATGGGGATGTTCCACTTGCAGTTCTGGTCCCACAGAATGTCGCGGCCGTACTTTGCCGCCTCCGCAAGGTGGAAAGCGTACTCCTTCTGGCGGAGGGAAAGATCTTCCCAGCCGGGCACTTTGTAGCGCATCACCTTCAGGTCGGCGAACTCGTCGAGAAGGTAGCGGAAACCGTCGTCATTTTTCTTTTCTCCACATGAAGAAGCGGCCCAGGAGGCCATAAGGGCGAATATGCACATCTTGACAATATTTTTCATAAGCTGAAATATTTGTTTGACAAATATAACGGAATTTTCGTATATTTGGGAATCAAAACTGATTCTGATGAGAAGACTACTGATTCCTATTCTTGTCGCCGCAATGTCCGTTTCTGCATTCGCGGCCCCCAAAATCACCCAGAAAGACAAAGACAAGGCAGCCGACCTTGTGAGCAAGATGACCCTCCAGGAGAAAGTCGACCTCATTTCCGGCAAGATCGACGGGTTCCACACCGCGGAGATCGCCAGGCTCGGCATCCCGAGCGTCCGTATGGCCGACGGCCCCCAGGGCGTGCGCAATAAGACCAAGAGCACCTTCTACCCCTCAGGCATCGCGACCGCCGCGACCTGGAACCGCGCCGCCGCCAAGGGCGTAGGCGAAGGGATCGCCTCGGATGCCAAGGCCCGCGGCGTCGGCATCATGCTCGGCCCCGGCGTCAACATCTACCGTTCCGCCCTCTGCGGCCGTAATTTCGAATATTACGGCGAGGATCCGTATCTCACCGGTGAGATTGCAGCCTCCTATATTATAGGAATGCAGGACCAGGGCGTCATGGCCACAATCAAGCATTTCGCCTTCAACAACCAGGAGTACGACCGCCACGGCACCGGCTCCAACGTCGATGAGCGCACTGCCAACGAGATCTATTTCGCCGCCTTCCGCAAGGCCGTCGAGAAGGCCGACGTCGCCTGCGTGATGACAAGCTACAACCCCGCCAACGGTATCCACGCCGCCGAGAACCCCTGGCTGATAAAGGACAACCTCCGCGCCTGGGGCTTCGACGGCATCGTGATGTCCGACTGGACCTCGACCTACGATCCCCTCAACTTCATGTACAGCGGCATCGACTTCGAGATGCCCAGAGTCTATGTGACCAAGTATGAAGTCATCGAGGAGATGATCAAGAACGGCGTTCTCCCCGAAGCCGTCCTCGACGAAAAGTGCATCCACATACTCCAGGCCTTCAGCGCCTACGGCTTCCTCGACGGCAAGGAGATCGGCGACAAGTCCATCCCCGAGGACAACCCCGCATCCGACGAAAAGGCCTACGAAGTGGCCGTGGAAGCGCCGGTCCTCCTCAAGAACGAAGGAGGCATCCTGCCTCTCCTCCCTTCCAAGAAAGGCAATATCGTCCTCATCGGCCCCAACGCCCATCTCATCCCTTGCGGTGGCGGCTCAGGCATTGTCCACCCCATTGACGGACGCGCCATTTCCCTCGCCGAGGGCCTCAAGAGGCTCGGCAAGGGCTACAATGTGACCTTCCTGGACAATCCCGATCCGGCAGTGCTCTCCAAGGCCAGCGCCGTCATCGTTTCCGTCGGATTCGACAGCCCGACCGAAGGCGAAGGCCATGACCGCACCTACGGCCTTCCCAAGGGCCAGGACGGTCTCATCAATACAGTCCTCGACTACAACCCCAATGTCATAGTAGTCGCCAACTCCGGCGGTGAGTTCGATGTCTCGAAGTGGATCGACAAAGTCCCAGCTCTCCTTCTCGCCTGGTACACCGGCCAGGAAGGCGGCAAGGCTCTCGCCGAGATCCTGACAGGCAAAGTCTCCCCTTCCGGCAAGCTTCCCTTCACCTTCTGGGGTTCCCTGGAGAAGAATCCGGCCGATAAATGGTACCGCCCGGCGACCTATCTCTACGGCAAGACCAACCGCGACCCCCTCAAGCAGGTTGATTACAACGAGGGTGTCTTCTTCGGCTACCGCGGTGTCGAGCACTTCGACATCAAGCCCATGTTCCCCTTCGGGTTCGGCCTTTCCTACAGCAAATTCGAATACTCCAACCTTGAAGTGAAGCCTGCAGCAGGAGGATTCGAACTCACCTTCACCGTCCGCAACGCCGGCAAGAAGGAAGCTTCCGAGGCCGCCCAGGTCTATGTGGCTCCCGTCGATCCGTCGATCCCCCGCCCGGCCCGCGAACTTAAGGGCTTTGAAAAAGTCAAGCTCGCTCCCGGCGCCTCGGCTCTTATCAAGATCGCCATCGAGCGCGACGCGTTCGCCCACTACGACATCTTCTCCCACTCCTGGAAAGTCGACTCCGGCAGCTACCGCATCGAAGTCGGTCCTTCATCGGGTGAGATCCTCCTTAAAAGCGACATTAAATTTTAACCCACATTACTAACAACCCAAACTATTATGAAAAAGTACATTGCTGAGTGCATCGGGACATTCGTCCTGACATTCCTTGGCTGCGGAACCGCAATGTTCCTCGGCTGCAACACTCCTGCCGGCGTCGTCGGCACAGCCATCGCTTTCGGTCTTTCCGTCGTCGCCATGGCCTACACCATCGGCGGCATCAGCGGATGCCACATCAACCCTGCGATCACCCTCGCAGTCGCAATCTCCGGCCGTATGAGCTGGAAGGATGCCTGCGGCTACTGGGTCGGCCAGATCCTCGGCGGTATCGTCGCCGGCGCTCTTCTGTTCGCTCTGACCAAGGTCGTTGCAGCCCCTGATCTCACCGGTGCCCTCGGATCCAACGGCGTTGCCAATGCCGGTGGCCTCGGCGGAGCCTTCCTCGTGGAAGTCATCGCAACCTTCCTCTTCGTCCTCGTCGTGCTCGGCACGACCGACTCCAAAGTCGGAGCAGGCAACTTCGCCGGCCTTGCAATCGGCCTCTCGCTGATTCTCATCCACCTTGTCTGCATCAACCTCACAGGCACCTCGGTCAACCCCGCCCGCTCCATCGGCCCCGCCATCTTCGCATGCGGCGACGCCCTCAAGAGCGTCTGGGTCTTCATCGTTGCTCCGCTTGTCGGCGGCGCCCTCAGCGCTGTCGTATGGAGCGCAATCGCCCCGAAGGCCGAATAAAAGCACTCTGGCATTTAATTGAGGGCGGCTCGGAAAGAGTCGCCCTCGTTTTGATCTGTTCGTAGGCAAAAAGGGCTTGTTTCGCATACGAGTCGGGACTTTTCGCTAGTTCGTAGGCAAAAAGTGGCGTTTTTGCACACGAGTCGAAGGCCACTGTCATACCGAGGCCTTTGGCCGAGCGTATCTCCGTGTCATTTCGAGCGAAGGCGAAGCCGCAGTCGAGAAATCTCCTTTCGCTTAGGCCTCAAAAACAGCCTTAAAATATAGCAAAAACTTAATTGTAAACCGATGTCGGGCTGGCTTTGACTCCCCAAACGTTATTCTGTGACGGGTCGAACAGGTAGTCCGCAGA
>JAGCDT010000083.1 GCA_017651045.1 Bacteroidales bacterium
ATGTTCGTCGGCCTCTGCGTGGCGGCGATAGTCATCGCGCTGCTCTTCGCGCGCTCCTCGAAGCGCCACCCCGAGCTGCGTCTCGACCTGCCGAGCGGCGCCCTCGCCCTCGGCGAAAGCCGTGGAGAGCAAGTCGCTGACAGTCAATAAATTAAGCATATTCAACCTGTCAAAAAACGAGCAGGTTAAATATATTTAAAATACTAGTAATCAATATGTTATCCTCCACGCGGTTTGGGATTATCGGGGCCCCGGTCAAGGGGTCGATGAGCCCGCGGCTCTTCAGGGCGGCGTACGGCGGAAAGTACGCCTACGACCTGATAGAGGAGGACGACTTCGACAAGGCGTGGGCGCGCTTCCTCGCCGGATATGACGGCATCAATATCACCGCGCCGTTCAAGGCGCTGGCGGCGGCAGCGGCCGACATCCGCTCCGACGAAGTAGGGAGGATAGGCGCAGCCAACCTCGCCGTCAAGACGCCCGATGGCGTGAAGGCCTACAACACCGACTACGCCGGCGTGCTCCGCGCCCTCCGCCCTGCCCTCAAGGGCGGGGAAAAGCAAGCCCTGGTCGTCGGATGCGGCGGCGCCGGAAGGGCGGCGGCTGCGGCGGCGGCAGATTCCGGCTTAAACGTGACTCTGGTCAACAGGACCATGGAGAAGGCCCTGGCGATGGCTGCCGAAAAGGCGCTGTGGAAAGGGGTAGAGACGGATGTCATGCCTCTGGAGCGCCTCGCAGAAGCAGTGAGGAAGGCCGACGTGATAATCTACACGATTCCCTTCGGCATTCACGAGCTGGAAAAGGTCAGCCGCGAGGACTGGAAGGGGCGTATCCTGTTGGAAGCCAACTATAAGACTCCGGTTCTGCGCGACTGCGGTGCGGAGTATATTAGCGGACGCTCCTGGCTGCTCCATCAGGCCGATGCCGGCTATTCCCTATTTACCGGAGAAAGCCCAGATTTTTCCGCCATGCTTGCAGAAACTGAAAAATAAATTCCTATATTCGTAGCAGTTTAATTAAAACATTAAAACTATGTCACTCAACAAAGTAATGCTTATCGGTAACGTTGGAAAAGATCCCGAAATCCGTTACCTTGATCAGAATTCCCCTCAGAGCAGCGCAAAAGTCGCTTCCTTCCCTCTCGCAACGTCCGAGCGCTTCAGGGACCGTAACGGGGAGACCCGGGAAAACACCGAATGGCACAACATCGTCGCCTGGAGAAACAGCGCCGACGTCGTCGAACGTTTTGTCAAGAAAGGTACCCAGCTCTATATCGAAGGCCACCTTCGCACCCGCAGCTGGACCGACCAGGCCAGCTCAAAGCACTACACGACCGAAGTCGTAGTGGACAGCCTCCAGCTCCTCGGCCGCCGTCCCGACGGACAGGATCCCGTCCAGCGCGCTCCCCAGGACGCCCAGCCCTATCAGCAGCCCGCCCAGCCTATCCAGGCCGCAGAGCCTCAGGCAGGTCCCTCCGACGATCTTCCGTTCTAATATGAAAGCGCTACGCGGAATTCTCGCGTCAGTGCTCCTAATTGTAGCGCTGACCGCTCAGGCCCAGATTCGCACCGGAGGCGACATCGACTCCGGCACCTTCATCATCGGCCTCGACAGCTATTTCTGCGGCAATGCCGGCGGTCTCAACTTCAACCTCGGCAGTGACCCCTACACCGTCACCCTTGGCGGCAGCGTCATAGTCGTATCCACCCCCGGCCCCGATGGGGAGCCCGTGGAGCAGACAGTCTATGACGGCGGCCTCGTGGTGCCCTTCCTGACAGGGATCAACCTTCCCGAAATCAGCGGCGACTTCGTCGTCGGCGTCCACGATTTCACAGGCGACAACATCCCCGAACTCGTGATCGGCGTCAGGAATTCCTCCGCCAGCGGCATCGAGACCCACATTCTCAAGCACACTGAAGACGGATGGCGCTCAATCGGCGAGATTGCCGTATTCGGCATCTCCGGAGTTGAATGCCGCGTGTTCCGCCACGCCATAACCGTAAAGAACCCCGCAAAGGGGGCTCTCTACACATGGACCTGCCACGGCGACAAATTTGATTTCAAGGCGTCCGACGGGACGACCGATCCGTCACTTCTTATCGAACTGCCCGCAGAAGAAAGCTAATCGTTTCTGAACAGCGAACGCACAAGAGCCGGAATGTCTGAGACTTTCACAATGTCGATGCCTTCCGGCTTTTTGTCGAACCTGCTGTAGGAAGAGACGTAGATTTTCTTGAATCCAAGCCTTCCGGACTCGATGGCCCGCCTCTCGACCTGAGAGACCGGGCGGATCTCCCCGCTGAGGCCTACCTCGCCGGCGAAGCAGACATCGCCGGGGACCGGATAGTCGAAATTGGATGAAAGCACCGCCGAGATGACGGCCAGGTCGCAGGCCGGATCGGTGATGCGCAGGCCGCCCGCCATGTTGAGGAAGACATCCTTCTGGCTGAGCCTGAAGCCGGCGCGCCGCTCAAGCACGGCAAGGAGCATATTGAGGCGGCGGACGTCGAAGCCGGTCGCGGAGCGCTGGGCTGTGCCATAGGCCGCCGAGCTCACCAGGGCCTGTACTTCGAAAAGGAAAGGCCTGGTGCCGTCGAGCATGGCGCTGACAGCCGTGCCGCTCAGACCTTCCTCATGGACGGGCATAAGCAGCTCGGAAGGATTCTCCACCTCGCGCAATCCGGTGCCGGTCATCTCGAACACAGCGATTTCGGAGGTCGAGCCGAAGCGGTTCTTTATGCTGCGGAGCACCCTGTAGGGCCCCTTGTTCTCACCTTCGAACTGCAGGACCACATCGACGATGTGCTCGAGGAGCTTCGGACCGGCTATTGCGCCTTCCTTGGTGATGTGGCCGATGAGGATGACGGGGATGCCGCTTTCCTTGGCGAAACGAAGAAGGGTCGCCGCCACCTCCTTTATCTGCGAGACGCTGCCGGCGGTGGAATCAATCCCCTGGCAATACATCGTCTGGACCGAATCCACGACCATGAGGTCCGGTGATATCTCCTCGGCTTCCGCGATAATATTGTCCATGAGGGTCTCGCTGAGGATAAAGCACGATGAGCTGTCGCCGCCGAGGCGGTCGGCCCTCATCTTGACCTGGGATACGCTCTCCTCACCTGTCACATACAAAGTCTTGAGCGAAGGACAGCCGAGAGGCAGCTGCAGGGAAAGGGTGGATTTGCCTATGCCCGGCTCGCCGCCTATAAGGACCAGGGAGCCCTTGACGATGCCGCCGCCGAGCAGTCTGTCGACCTCGGTGCTGCAGAGAGACACCCTGTCCTCACTGCCGGAGACGACGGAATCGAGCCTGACAGGCTTACGCCCCTGACCGGGGACAGAGACGGCCTTTCTCGATGCCGGTCCGGTCGCGACGGTCTGCTCGACCATCGTGTTCCACTGCCCGCAGGCGGGACATTTACCCATCCACTTGGGGCTTTCGTTGCCGCAATTGTTGCAGAACCAAAGTGTCTTAGTCTTCGCTGATGCCATAATTCTCACTGAATGGACAACCGCAATAAAGCTGGTTGTAGAAATTTTGTTCCTTGATAATCTGTCCGCGCCTTTCCTGAAGGCCGCCCTTGCGCCAGTTGCGGCCCCACCACGTCACGCCCGGATACTTTGCGCACGCTTCCTCGCCGGCCTCATCCACCTGCGCAAGATCCTTCCATCTCGAAGAGGCGAGGGTCGTAGTGAGCACGCTGAAGCCATGCTCCGCAGCGTACTCGGCCGCCCTTTCAAGGCGGAAGCGGAAGCAGACAGAGCAGCGCCTGCCCTTTTCCGGCTCATTTTCGAGCCCCTTCACGGCCTCGAGCCATGCATCCGGCTCATACTCGTCGCAAACGGTCTCCAGCTCGTAAAGGGCGGCGTACCGGAGCACCTCCCCCCACCGCTTCTCAAACTCGACGGCCGGGAAGATGTTGGAGTTGGAAAAGAATATGACCGGCCGGATCCCGGAGCGTACAAGATACTCCACTATCGCTCCCGAACAGGGCGCGCAGCATGCATGCAGCAGCACCCTTCCTTCCACCGGCGGCTCTGACGAGACCTCCGCTCGCCCCCGGCCGCCCTCATATTTCCCTTTTTCGGACATACCCTGCAAAGTAAGCAATTTTCTCCGGAAATTTCGCTTCCCCGCTCGTGAAATTCACCTGCCACACCACCCAGCCTTAGAGGCACCTACAAGGCCTGTTGCCGTAGCCGGTGAGGCAAAATGGCCTCACCCGCCACGCCCATGTGCCACAGAGCGCCACGAATGCCACATCCGCGTGGCAAGTGAATTTCAGAAAGCCAAAGTTTCACTTAATTACACTTTTAATCTCGTCATAGACAAGGCCGGAGAGGCGCGCTACCTGCTTCAGGGAGCTGTTGTAGCGGGAGCGCAGGGCGCGGGCGAGGCGGACGCGCTGCGCGCTGTCGAGTGTGCGAACGCCCGGGGCGCCGAACATCTCCCGGCACAGCTCGTTGCGGTACTGGCGCATCTCCTGCATAGGGATACTCAGGCGGGAGATGGTCCCTCCGCGGGAATCCACGTCGGACTCACGGCTATGGCACATAAAGAACAGATACGCCTTGGTAGTCCTGAACAATTGTTCTACTATTTCGTATGCCACATACTCGCCCGGAAATACAAGGCCGTCAATCATTGGGATTTCGGCCCCGGGCGTCTGGGCGTGGGTCTTCATTACTGACCGGTATTCTCTTACTGTTGTATCCCTATGTAAAGATTCCCCCTGCCAGCGCGGCGAACTCCAGTAGCCGTTCCGCCGGAAATACAACGGACCGCTTGACCAGGGATAATCACCGCCGAGAAATGGTATGCCTCCGACCGGAGCATTCCTTACAGTATAGCAGATAACCGTCTTCAAGTATGAATCATTGTCAACATCCTGATGGTGAATCGGCACATTTTCCAGTTTATGCCGGTCGCCATGAGTCCTGGCGATATACATTGACGTGCGCTTGATATAATCATGCATAAAACGGTTGCACTCGTCGAATGTACCATAAAGCACGAAATGGACATGCGTATCCATAAGTGAAAACGCGAGAATGATGACGTCGTAATACTGCAGGACGACAAAGATCCGGTTCATCCCGACCTTGAAGTCGTCCTCGCAGTTGAACATCGAGTCAACGGCGTTGCCGTCAGTGGAGAAATGCCAGCAGTTTTTGATTGGTTTGCCTTGCCCGCTGGTGAAGGGAAAGTTCAGCGCCAGGTCTTCTGTGATCCTGAGCAGACGTGTCGGGGACAGTTTCATAAAAATACTATTTCAAAGAGCCCCGAATCCACTCTGGCGTAATGCAAAAATAGTACCCCGGGGCATCCCCCCGCTCGTGAAATTTACCTACCACAATCACCTGCCCCAGAGGCCGTTGCAAGGCTTATTGCCGTAGCAGGTGAATTTTAGGAAAAGATCAGCCCTTGATCATCTGCAGGAGAAGGTCGAGAATGCCGTCGGTGTCGATGCCGCATTCTTCCCTCTGGGCGCTCTGGGGAGCGTTTGCGATGAAACGGTCGGGGATGCCGGCGCCCTTGATGAGAGGGCTGCCGGGACGACCGGCAAAGTATTCGGAGACTGCGCCGAAAAGTCCTCCCTTCAAGGCGCCGTCCTCGACGGTGAGGATGGCTCTGCAGGAGGATGCCACCTCTTCAAGAATGCCGGAGTCGAGCGGCTTGAGGTAGCGCATGTCGTAGACGGATGGATTGAGCCCGGTCTGCTCGAGGCAGAGCTGCGCGGCCTCGACGGCCCGGCAGGCTGAAGGCCCCAGCGCGAGGACCGCCACACGGGAGCCTTTCTTGAGGCATTCGCCCTTGCCGGGAGGGAGGAGCGTCGGCTCGACGTCCTTCCACGCAACGCCTTCCCCGCACCCGCGCGGATACCTTATTATAAATGGTCCCTTCTTGGCTTCGAGGGCGGTGAACATGAGGTTCTTCAGCTCGAGCTCGTTGCGCGGAGCGGCTATGGTCGCACCGGGGATGCTCCGGTAGGCGGCGAGGTCGAAGCAGCCGTGGTGGGTCGCGCCATCCTCGCCCACAAGACCGGCCCGGTCGAAGCAAAGTATGACCGGAAGGCCTTGAAGGGCGACATCGTGGATAATGCAGTCGTAGGCCCTCTGGGAGAATGAGGAGTAGATGTTGCAGAAGGGCTTCATGCCGCCGACGGCAAGGCCTGCGGAGAAGGTCACTGCGTGCTCTTCTTCAATACCGACGTCGAAGAAACGCTCGGGCATCGCCTTTTCGAGGGCGTTCATCCCGCAGCCGGAGGCCATCGCGGGAGTGACTCCTACCACCTTCGGATCTTTCCTGGCGAGTTCTACGAGAACTTCGCCGAAGACATCCTGATAGCGGGCGGCGGGGTAGCTTTGGCGGACTCTCTCGCCGGTTGCCGGGTCGAACTTGCCCGGAGCATGCCAGACAATGGGATCCTTCTCGGCAGGGGCGTAGCCCTTGCCTTTGGTGGTGATGCAATGGAGGATACGGGGACCCTTGATGTCCTTGAGCTTCCTGAGGGTGTCGGTGACCTGGTCTATGTCGTTGCCGTCGATGGGGCCGAAATAACGGAACCCGAGGGCTTCGAAGATGGCACCGCCGCTGCCGCGGACGAGGTTGGACTTCGTGTCGGTGACTTTCTTCTGGACCCATTCACGGACCTTTCCTTCGCCGAGGGCATTCCAGATGCGGGATTTCATCCGGTTGTAGGTCGGGTCGGTGGTGATGCGGAGGAGGTAGTTGTGGAGACCTCCCGCGGCCTCGTCGATGGAGATATTGTTGTCGTTGAGGATTATGAGAAGGTCGGCAAGGGTTGAGCCGGTGTTGTTGAGGCCCTCCCAGGCGAGACCTCCGGTCAGGGCTCCGTCGCCAATCACGGCGACCACCTTTTCGCCGCTTCCGCTCAGCCTGGCAGCCTCGGCAAGGCCGAGTGCGGCCGAGATGGAAGTCGAGGAGTGACCCGCTCCGAAGGCGTCGTAGGGGCTCTCGCTCCTCAGGGGGAATCCGCTGATGCCACCCTCGGTGCGCATTTTCTTGAAGGCTTCCTTCCTGCCAGTGAGGATCTTGTGGGCATAGGCCTGGTGGCCAACGTCGAAGACTATCTTGTCCTTCGGCGTATCATATATATAATGGAGTGCCGTGATGATCTCGACGGCGCCGAGGCTGGAAGCCAGATGCCCCGGATTCTTCGAGCAGCATTCCACGATGTACTCCCGCAACTCTCCGCAAAGCCTGCCAAGTTCTTTCTGCGGCAGTTTCCTCAAATCTTCGGGGAGCGATATCTTTTCAAGTATTGCCATAGACTGCAAATTTACACAAAGTCCGAGGCTTATGCAAGTGTGCCAAAAAGTTAAAAAAGTTTTGGAGAATAGAAATAATTAACTATCTTTGCAGTCCCTTTTTGGGAAAGGACTTTGAAATAGCGCCGATGTAGCTCAGTTGGCCAGAGCACGTGATTTGTAATCTCGGGGTCGTGGGTTCGAATCCCTCCATCGGCTCCAGTCCTCTGGCTGAGTTAGTTACGAGGACGCAAAACTGGGGAGATACCAAAGTGGCCAACTGGGGTAGACTGTAAATCTATTGGCTTCGCCTTCGTAGGTTCGAATCCTGATCTCCCCACTTTTTAAGCGGAAGTAGCTCAGTTGGTAGAGCATCAGCCTTCCAAGCTGAGGGTCGCGAGTTCGAACCTCGTTTTCCGCTCGGAAAAGTAATAAAAAGCCGGTGTAGCTCAGGGGTTGAGCGCATCCTTGGTAAGGATGAGGTCATGAGTTCAATTCCCATCACCG
>JAGCDT010000084.1 GCA_017651045.1 Bacteroidales bacterium
AGAAGCCTTTTCATATTTTCTCCCCGTTTACGAAGACATCCTCGAAAGTGACGCCCTCGGCGTAATGGACCTCGACGCCCTTGCCGGCCGTAAAGACGCTGCTGCGGAAATCGAGATTCCGGACCGGAAGCTCCGGCAGCCCGTTGATGAAGACGGCCTGCTTCGCACCGGCGCAGATTATATCGGAGAAGTGGCAGTCGCGGAACTCCGGAGTCGTCTCATCCACCTCGACAAGGGGCTCGAAGACTCCGTTCGAGAGCTCCGTCGCCGCCACTCCGGCATAATAAAGATTGAATATAACGCCGTAGGTTACTATATCTTTCATGTAAATGTGGTCGCACCAGATGTCCTTCACGAGGCCGCCGCGACCGCGGGTCGACTTGAAACGGAGGCCCACGTCAGTCCCGATGAAACGGCACCCGGTCACGTGGATGTTCTCCACGCCGCCGGACATTTCACTGCCGACGACAAAGCCGCCGTGGCCGTGATAGACGGTACAGTCGGAGATTACGAGGTCGCGGCACTTGCGTGCGTGACGCCTTCCGTCTTCGTCCTTGCCGGATTTGATGCAGATGGCGTCGTCGCCGACGTCGAAGAAGGAGCCGGTGAGGACTACTCTCTCGCAGGCTTCGATGTCGATTCCGTCGCCGTTGGTGGAATAATGCGGATTGCGGACGGTGATGCCTTCAATGATCACATCCTTGCACCAGAGAGGGTGGAGATTCCAGCAGGGGCTGTTCTGGAAGGTGCAGCCACTGAGGAGCACCCTTTCGCACTCGCGGAAACTAAGAAGCACGGGACGCAGGAAGGTCTTGATCTCGTTCTCGTCGAGGGACGGGTCGGGATAATTGAGGCTGCCGGCGGTCGCCCTGGCCTTTGCATAGCCTTCGTCGGGATACCACACCTTGCCGTCCTCGGAGAGGATGCCTCCGCGGGCGATGACCGACTTCCATGTGTCGTCGCCCACCTTGCGGCGCTTGACTTCCCTCCAGTACTCCCCGCTCCCGTCGAACACTCCGCTCCCTGTGATGGCTATGTCATGCGCGCCCGTAGCGTTAAGGGGCGAAAGGCAGCGTCTGACATCCAGGCCTTCGAAATTGGTGTCGATTATGGGATAGAGGTCCTGGTCCGGATCGAAGACGACGACAGCGTCGCGGTCCAGATGGATCCCGATGCAGCTTTTAAGCTCTATGGGGCCTGTCCTCCAGATCCCGGCGGGGACTTCGAGAGTGCCGCCTCCCTTGCCGGAAAGCTCCTCGATCGCAGAAGCGAACGCATCCGTACACAGGCTGCGCCCGTCGCCCACGGCACCGAAATCGGTGAGGAGGACAGTCCGTGATGGAATCCTGGGGAGCGCCGGAGCCTGCATTTCAAAAGGCTGGGCCGCCGCGAGGGCTTTGAGGTCAGATTCAGTAAGGGAGCGGTCCGCACCGCTGCGACAGCATCCGGATAGGGCCAGGAGTGCTGCGAGGGCGGGAAAAAATCTTCGTAGTGTCATCATAATATGGTATTTCACTGCAAAGATAAGAAATTTCCGTTACCGTGCACGGAAATTTCAAAAAAAACAGCCGGTTTTTGGCCGGCTGCTTGAAAATCAAATCGTTAGAGACCTAGAAAACGTAGGCCAGACCCACTTTCCAAGCGTGCATACGATATGACGCCCCAGGGGTCAGCTGGCGGAAATCCTTGTTGTAGCGGTTGAGGACACCGAAGTCCCAGCCGAGGTTGAACTGCAAGTGCTCCCATCTGTAACCGACGCCAAGGCCGGCCTTGAGGTCGAAACGGGAGAGAACTCCCACATCCTTTTTGTACCAGTCGATCATAGTGTCCGCGGAAGAGCCTTCGCCGGTCCACATCTGCTTGAAGTTGATACCCACATTGAACGCAGGGCCCGCAAATACAGAGAAGAAACCGGGACCGGCCTCAAATGAATAAGTAAGGTGGACGGGAATCTCGACGGAGGTATGACGGGTAAAGACATTGTTTTCAATGTCACCCGCAAAGGTAAAATAAGCACCGGGAGCGATGCCGAAGCCATCCTCGCCGTTGAAGCAAATGTTGTAAGAAACACCTACGTAGGCTCCGTGAAGATCATAGAGATCATTCTTGGCATCCTTTGAATCCTTGAAATCGTGGAGTTCACCTCGGTAGCCGAAACCGATGCTGAGTTGTGCGAAGGAAGTCACAGCGGCTGCGAGAAGCAGCGCAAGGGTAATAATGGTTTTTTTCATCTTATGTGGTTATTTAAAAAAGGCCCGGTCACCCGGGCCCATATAGGTTTTAGAACACATATGCCACTCCGATGTGCCAGGAGTGGATGTGGGTCGCGTTCTTGGTATTCTTGTCGCGATACTCTCCGCGGACCTGGTTGAGAAGGCCGAAGTCCCAGCCCATATTGGCTGCGAGGTGCTCCCACTGGTAACCGACACCGATGCCAAGTTTGCAATCGAAACGATGGAGTTCGCTCTTGATGCCGTTATAATTCTTGTAGAGATCCGCCGTGGTCTTAA
This sequence comes from Bacteroidales bacterium, assembly GCA_017651045.1. GTDB lineage: Bacteria > Bacteroidota > Bacteroidia > Bacteroidales > UBA932 > Cryptobacteroides. The sequence continues at coordinate 2,511 of JAGCDT010000084.1, forward strand.
CCCACTTTTCCTCAATATCATCATAAATCTTGCCCGTCGACTTGAACGCAAGACCGACATTGAAAGCGGGACCGGCATATGCGAAGATAGAGCCGGGGCCGAGCTCGTGGGTGTAGGTCACGTGGACCGGGAGTTCGAGAGAGAGACGACGAGTGAAGATGTCTTCAATAATATTCTTGTCGATCTCACCGACGAAATTGAAATACGCACCGGGGGCGAGGCCGATACCGATTTCGCTGACAGCGATGTTATAGGAAGCGCCGGCATAGAATCCGTGCATGTCGCCGGAGGTCTTGTGCTTCAGATTGCCTTCATTCCACTTGGAGGTCATAAGCTCACCATAGTAGCCGGCACCAACGTGGAGCTGTGCGAAGGAAGCGGTCGCACCCGCGAGCAGCATAGCTGCAATAAGGAGAAGTTTTCTCATTTTTTATTGTTTTTTAGTTGTTCTGTCTAAAAATAGCGCACAAATTTAGGAAAATTTTCCAAAAATCGTCACTTCGCCTCGGGAACATTTTCAAGAACGGCCTTGAGATACTCGTAGACACGGCCTACGCTCTCGATCCTGACCCTCTCGTCCGGAGAGTGGGGGTGGACGATGTCCGGGCCCACGGAGACCATCTCCCAGGCCGGATATTTGGCACCCATGATGGCGCACTCGAGACCGCCGTGGGTCGCGGTGATCTTCATAGGCTCGCCCGTGACCTTGAGCCACTGCTCTTCCATCACCTTGTTCATAGGGGTGTCGAGCTTGGGGGTCCAGCCGGAGTAGCCGCCGGCGAAGGATATCTCCGCTCCGGCGAGCTCGAACAGGCACCTCATCCTCTCAGCGAGATATGCCTTGGAGGAATCCACGGCGCTTCTCATGAGGGAATGGATGATGATGTGGCCCTTCTCAGTGCGGACGATGGCCATATTGGTAGAAGTCTCGGTCAGGCCCTCCATGCTCTGGCTCATGCGGATGACGCCGGCCGGGCAGGCAAGCATAGCCTTGATGGCGCGGAGCATCACGCTCTCCTGGATAAATTTCGGAGCGGGATGAGCCTGCTTTTCGAAAATAAGCTCTGCGGAAGGATCGCTCTCGCGGTACTCGGCCTTGATTTCGGCGAATATCTTCTCAACCAGAGTCTTGACCTTGCGTACCTCGCCGAGAGGGATCACGATCTGCGCCTCAGCCTCGAAAGGAATGGCGTTGCGCAGGGATCCGCCCGTGAAATCGGCCACCTTGACCCCGTGCTTTTCAATCAGCGGAAGGAGGATACGGGCAACCGCTTTGTTGGCGTTGGCCCTGTAGAGAGATATATCCATACCGGAATGGCCGCCCTGGAGGCCCTTGATGGCGATTTTGTAGCCGACAAAGCCTTCCGGAGTGCGGAATGAGCGGTAGCGGAAATCGGCGGTGGCGTCGAGGCCGCCTGCGCAGCCGACGCAGAGCTCGCCCTCTTCCTCGGAGTCGATATTGATGAGGATGTCGCCCTTGAGAACGCCGGGACGGAGCTCGTTGGCTCCGGTCATGCCGGTCTCCTCGTCGTAGGTGCAGAGCACCTCAAGCGGGCCGTGCTTCGCCTTGGGATCCTCGAGGATCGCAAGTGCGAGGGAGAGGCCGATACCGTTGTCGGCGCCGAGAGTCGTGCCTTCAGCGGCGACCCAGCCGTCTACTATCTTCGTACGGATGGGGTCGGTGAGGAAGTCGTGCTGGGTGTCGGCGGTCTTCTGAGGGACCATGTCCATGTGGCCCTGAAGGATGACGCCGCGGCGTTTTTCGAAGCCGGGAGTGGCGGCCTTGCGGATTATGATGTTGCCGGTCTCGTCGCGAAGGGTCTCAAGACCATGGGAGACGCCCCAGTCATAGAGGTATTTCTGTACTTTTTCTTCGTGCTTTGAAGGACGGGGAATCTGGGTAAGACCATAAAAGTTTTTCCAGACGAGAGCCGGAGCAAGATCCTTGATTGTCATAGTGAATCGGTTTTATAAGGTTTTGTGTTATTTCAATTTGACCGGCATGGTCGCCGCTGCACCCATCTGGTAGACAGGGACTCTCGTGGAAACGAGAGGATCCTTGCCGTCGGTGAGGGAGACTTTGCAGACAGCCGGTATGCGGTAGTTGATCGAAACAAGCTTGGAAGAAGCCTTGACCGGCTCGCCGAGGGCCGCCGCAGGGACGGACTCGGGGGCCACCTCAAGGTAGTAGGGCCTGCCGGAGAAGCTGTCGGCATCCGTGAGCCCTTCCTCGTCGGAGACGCGGAAAGCCACATACATCCTAGTGCCGTCGGCTTTCTCGGGGACCACGTCGAAGGTCCTCGAGAAGGTCTCCTTCTGGCTGTAGCCGATGAACATCGTGAGGTACTCCTTCTCGATGCGGGTCAGCTCGGCGATCGCTGCGCCGAGGGCTTCGCCGCTGTAGGTCGCGTCGGTGTCGCCAATGGTGATCTTGAAACGCTCCTCACGGGCCGAAAGGATGACGTTGGCGGCCTCCGAGGCCTTCTTCTCGAGAGACTTCTCCACCACGACGTCCTGGCTCACGGCAACCCTGGTGAAAGAGGTGTCGGTCGTGACGTTCTTGTAGAGAGTCTTGGTCTCGGTGTCGATGCCGCTGGTCAGTGCCATCCCTGTGAAATCGGCCTGAGGCGCCGCCTTGAAGCGCCACTCGACCGGAGCGAGAGGCTCATCGCCGCCCATCGACACGAGGCCCTGCGCTGAAAGGGCAAGCACCTTGTCGAGAGCGTCCGCGGCCGCCACCTTGTAGCGGGCAGTCAGGTCGGCCTCGACCGCCGGCGAGATCGCCACGGAAAGCACCTTGACCTCGGTCCTGTCGCTTTCGCGAGCATCTATTCCGAGATATTTCTTTGCGTATTTGGCGTAGGGGCCGGCGAAGAACACTTCGCGCTCTGCCGTGACATCCAGCTTTATCACCGTCTTCGGCAGGCTGTAGGCAACCTCCTGAGCTTCTGCCCTGAACGTCCCGACAAGAACCATCGAGACCGTCATGAAAATATACACAAACAACTTTCTCATATCTTCAATTCCGTAATGTACATCCACAATTATAGCCATTTTTTCGCTAAAATGCAAATATGGAATGACTTCGCAGCCGCAGGTGGAACGAGGCCCTATGAAACAACACCCGGCAACTGTCTCTGTCATTCCGAGCATAAGCGAAGGAATCTATATTTTTTCAAAGAAAAAGAGTATATTTGCGAAAACAGGGTTTTCATTATCATGAAAAAAATTATCAGGAACATTTTGAGAGGCTGCTCGCTGACGGCGGCGCTCTTTGTTTTTGAAGCCTGCTACGGGACGCCCCCTCATCCGGGAGCGGAAGCAGAGCTGGGAAACGCCCAGGACAGTGAATTAGCCGAAGGCGCAGAGACCGTAGGCGAAACCGACGGTGCCGTTGCCATCAATCCTGAGTGAGAAGCTCCAAGCTTGTCATATCACTGATCCTAAGCCTTTCTACCATCCTTGCCGCGGCGCAGTCGACGAGGGTGAAGGGGCGTGTAGTCGATGCCGAGACCGGCGAGCCTATACCCTTCGCCGGCATCTATTTCGACGGCACGACCATCGGCACCACCTCCGATCTGGACGGCAATTTCTTCCTAGAGACGCGAGAGCCCAATGTACGTGTGCTCACGGCGTCCATACTCGGTTATCAATCCGTCTCCTATGTGGTTGTCAACGGCGCATTCTCCGAAGTTACATTCAAGCTCATCCAGACTCTCAACCGCCTCAACGCGGCGGTCGTGAAGCCCGACAATTCCTACATGCGGTCGATCCTTAGGAAGATCACCGATGCCCGCGACCGTAACGACCCCGACAAAAAGCCCGAATTCGCCTGCGACGTCTATTCGAAGACGGAAGTCGACCTTGCCAATCCCAACGAACAGATGAAGCTGAAGTTCATGAAAAAGCACTTCGGCTTCGTGATGGATTACATGGACACCTCGGCCGTCTCCGGCAAGCCGTATGTGCCGGCGATGATAGCAGAGACAAAGTCGAGGCGCATCCATCAGAACTCCCCTCTTATCAATAAGGAGCTCATCAGTGCCAGCCGCATTTCCGGATTCAATTCGGACAACGTCCTGCTGCAATATACCGGCGCCACCCACTTCAGGGCCAATTTCTACGACAACTACATCAACGTCTTCGGAGTCGACGTCCCCTCCCCTGCCACCATCTTCGGCGAGGCTTTCTACAACTACTACCTCGTGGATTCCCTCGCAATGGACGGCCGAAAGACCTACGTCATCCGCTACCATCCTAAGAAAATCGTCTCCACCCCTGTCTTTGACGGGGAGATGAACGTGGATGCGGCGGATTTCGGCCTGCGCAGCGTCAAGGCGCGCCTTGCCAAGGGTGCCAATGTCAACTGGGTGCGCGACTACGTCACCGAGACCGAGAATTACCGTGTGGGCGACACCGCATGGTTCTATCTCAAGGACAAAATCTACGCTGATTTCGCGGTCACGAAGAAGGACACGCGTCTTTTCGTGTCGCTCCTGGCAAAGAGGGAGAACTTCTACTCCAATCCCGTCTTCAGTCTTGCTGCAGAGGAGAAGCAGAACCGCAACGACGATGCCGTCAAGGTGTCGGCCGACGCTGGGCACCACGACGAAAGCTGGTGGCAGGAAGCCCGTCCATATGCCCTTACGGAGAAAGAGCAAGGCATCTACGAAATGGTGGAAAGGGTGCAGAACGTCCCGTTCTACCGCACCGCCTACGACATCATCAACATGATTGCCGTCGGCTACTATGAGACAAAATATATAGGTATCGGGCAGTATTCCACCCTGTTCGCCTTCAACAACCTGGAGGGATTCCGCCTGCGCCTGGGCGCAAGGACGACAAAGAACGTCAGCAAGAAGATCCGGCTGACCGCCTATGCCGCCTACGGATTCAAGGACCACAAGTTCAAGGGCGGCGGCACTGTCGAGTATATGTTCTCCACAGACCCGTGGAGGAAGCTCACCCTCACCGCCAAGCACGACGTTACGCAGCTCGGGCGCGGCACGAGCGCCATCCTCACCGAGAGCAACATCTTCAACTCCATATTCGCCCGAAGCGGCGACAAGAAGATGAGCCCCGTGACCGAGTTCTCGATCAAATACGACCGCGAACTCGCCACCTGGTTCAACACCTCTCTCTCGCTCGAATCCATCAGGATAGCGTCCAACCGTTATGTCCCGATGGTCACCCCTCACGGGGAGACCTACAAGTCTATCCTCTCCAACCAGATGCACTGGCAGGGCCGCTTCTCCTTCCGCGAAAGCGTGACGCGGGGTGTCTTCCAGAAGGGGTATATGTACACCAAATATCCAGTGATCACGGTGGATGTCTCCGGCGCCATGCAGGGGCTTCTCGACACCGATTTCGGCTATTTCCGCACGGAGCTGTCGCTGGACTACAGGGTGAGCACCGTGCCGCTCGGAATGGCCCGTTTCCACGTAAATGTGGGCAAGATTTTCGGCACTGTCCCCTACCCGCTTCTGAAGCTCCACGAAGGCAACGACTCCTTCTTCTTCGACAAGAGCGCCTACGCCTGCATGGACTACTATGAATTCGCCTCCGACTTCTGGACGACATTCTTCTACGAGCAGAACTTCGGCGGCTATTTCCTCGGCAAGATCCCCGGCATCAAGAAACTCAATCTCAGGGAGGTATTCTCCCTCAAGATGGCCTGGGGCACGATTTCAAAGAAGAACGACGGCACCCTCGGCCAGGAGGGAAGGATCGAAGCGCCATTCCTCTTCCCCGAAGGCCTCGGCAGCCTTCGCAAACCTTATGTCGAGCTGGGTGTAGGTATCACGAACATCCTCACGTGCCTTCGCGTGGACGCCTTCTGGAGAGTCACCCACCGGTATACGACAAATGCTGAAGGGGAAAGGATCAAATCACCCAACCGCTTCAGCATCAACGTCGGATTCGAATTCCACTTCTAGCGATTATAGGCCTCAAGCGCCTTGCGAAGGACCAGGAGGGCTTTCGCGAGGTCTTCCCTGTTGAGCACATAGGCGAGACGGACCTCATTGCGTCCGTCGGCCGGATCGGTGTAGAATCCCGCTCCGGGAGCCATCATGATGGTCTGGCCCTCATATGAGAAGTCGGTCAGGCACCATTTGCAGAACTTCTCCGCGTCGTCGACGGGGAGGCGTGCCATGGTGTAGAATGCGCCCATGGGGGTCGGCGAGAATACGCCGGGGATTTGGTTGAGTCCCTCGATGAGGAAGTCCCTGCGGGCCTTGTACTCGTCGTGGACCTGGGCCATGTACTCCTTGGGGGTCCCGAGGGACGCCTCGGCCACTATCTGGCCGATGAGCGGCGGGCTGAGCCTGGCCTGGCAGAACTTCATCACCGACTCGCGGACCGCCTTGTTGCGGGTGATGAGCGCGCCTATGCGGATGCCGCACTCGGAGTAGCGCTTGGACACGGAGTCGATGAGGATGACGTTGTCGTCGATCCCGCTGAGGTGGAAGGCCGAGATATAGGGCTTGCCAGTATAGATGAACTCGCGGTAGACTTCGTCCGAGAGCAGATAGAGGTCGTATTTTTTCACGAGATCGCGGATGCGGCGCATCTCGTCGCGGGTGTAGAGGTAGCCGGTCGGGTTGTTGGGGTTGCAGATGAGGATGGCCTTGGTCTTAGGGGTGATCTGCTCCTCGAACTTCTCCACGGGAGGGAGACGGAAGCCGTCGTCGATGGAGGTCTTCACAGGCTTTACCACAGCGCCGCAGCTGATGGCGAATGCCATATAGTTGGCATAGGAAGGGTCCGTCACGATGATCTCGTCGCCAGGATCCATGCAGGCCATGTAGGCGAACATGATGGCTTCGGAGCCGCCCGCCGTGATGATTATCTCGTCGGGGCTGAGGTCGATGCCGTAGTTGGCATAGTAGGAGACCATCTTGGCCCTGAGCCCGAGATAGCCCTGCGAGGGGCTGTACTCCAGGATGCTGCGGTCGATCTTGTGGAGGGCGTCGAGGCCCACCTCGGGAGTCCGGATGTCGGGCTGGCCGATATAGAGCTGATAGACGCGGATTCCGTTGCGGATCGCTGCATCCGCGAAAGGAGCGAGCTTCCTGATCGGGGAGCTCGGCATGGTTCTGCTGCGACGGGAGATTTCCATTGCTTAATTGGTGATTTTTCCGTGACAATAACGGTATTTGAGGCCGCTGCCGCAGGGGCAGGGGTCGTCCGGAGCCACATGAGGGACGGCCATGCCGAACGGGAAGCCTGTCGGCATCCTGTCGGAAAGCGCCTCAAGGGCCTTGTCCTTCTCGACGAGGTCGGTGTAGCCCTCGCTCTTGGTCGGGGCGGGCATCTTCCACCTTTTGATCGACTCGTCGCCTCCGTCCTGAGGGTCGGCGGAATAGCTGACCTGCAGGGAGCCGGCCTCCTTCGGGGACATGCCGCCGAGGAACCAGTTGGGAAGGATGTTGACATAGTCCGACAGAGCCGCGAGGGCGGACTCTGCAAGGGACGCTTCCCTGTCGGGATCCACCATCGAAAGGATGAGGTCGGAAAGGGCGGCGCGGTTGTCGGGATATTGGGAGCCGTACCAGATGTCGTGGTGGAGCACAGGCACTTCGGAGGGGTAATAGCCCACTGCTATGAGGGCCTTGGAAAGGGCGTCGCCCTCCGGGGTCCCTACCCTGAAGGAGAACCAGGGAGCGGCGCTCCCGGCCTCGAGTATTTCCTCATTGGAGAATTTGCGGAAATTGCGGTCTTCGGAGACGAAGCTGAGCAGAGCCTCCACATCGCCGACAAGCGGAGAGACCACGAGGTCGGCTCCCTTCTCGGAGGTGTAGCGGCAAAGCTGGAGCACGGAGCTCGAACGCATCATGGAGACGAAGCGGTCGGTCCCGCCGCCGAAAAGGTCTTCGAAAAGATCTATCATCATGTCCACGAAGGGATCGAAAGGGAGCACTCCGTAGAGATTGACTACGCCGAGGATGCCGCGCTCGAACTCGAAGCGGCCGGAGGTCTCTCCGTCCTTTATGGCCATGTCGAGCCACGGGGAGACACACTCGAAGACATCGTCGTCGATGGAAAGGCGGCGGACGTCGGGATCCGACTCGTCGACATCGATGAGACCGCAGTATTCGACAGCCGAAGTGTAGTCGGGATAGTCCTCCTCGATCTGCTCGCCGGGGCCCGCCTCACAGAGGGCCTTGAGCAGACGAATATCGCGCTCAGGAATGCGGCAGAGCCACTTCTTGGGATTGCGCGAAAGGAAAAGCGACAGGGCGGAGGCCATCTCCGCCTTGTGCATCCTGTCGGAGATGCTCTTGCCGAAGATGTCGCCGAGATCCTCCAGTTCGTGCTTCCCCAGAGTCTCTAAATGTGCCCTGATCCTGTCCCTCATAACTTTCCTCCGAGCATTCCAATTATAATATTGCTGAGCGGGCTTTTGGCAAACTCCTCCGACATGCGCGCATATAGACGCTTTGCTTCAGACGAACGCATCACTCCGCAAAAATCCGTAAAACTAACATCCAGCCTTCCCAGAGCTATTGTCTCCGAATCAGGCGAGGCGACTATCTCAATATCCGCAGGATCGCCCTCAGGAACGATCTCAACCTCCACACGGCCGGCGTACTGCTCCTTAAGGGGCTCGAGGAAAAAGGACGCGATATGAGCCGGGGCGGAAATAACCGCCTTGCGCTCCGCTCCGGGAGCATACAGAGCCTCGACCTCAGCCGACAACTTCCCCGCCCTCTCCGCATAGGAGAGGAAAAGGGCACCGTCCGGAGTGAGCTCCACGCCGCTTTTGTCCCTTTTAAGGAGTTTCGTCCCGAGCGACGACTCTAGCTCCGACAGAGTCTGGCTCACGGCGGGCTGGCTCACGCCCAGCTCCCTGGACGCCGCCGTCACTCCGCCGCAACGCACAATCATGCGGAACACCGCAACCTTATTGTCTTCGAGTATCATCGCTACCGATATTTCCTTAAGGAATTACAAATATATGTAAATTCTTTATATCTTTACATTCTGTTACGTGTAGAAACCGCGACGGTTTATGTAACATGCACCCTCGGCTTAGTGGGAGGGACGAGGTTTCCATTAGAAACCGAAGTGTGAAATAAGTCGTCACGGTTTCGCAACAAAAACCTTTATTTTTTATGAAAAAATTATTGATTTTGTTTGCTGCGGCGTTGTTTGCCGCGCAGGGGCTTTGGGGACAGAGCCAGGAAGAGATGATGCAGCAGATGATGCGTCCGCTGCCCAATGACCCTCTCGTAAGGACAGGCAAGCTCGACAACGGGCTCACCTATTACATCCGCCACAACGAATTACCGGCAGAGCGCGCGGAGTTCTATCTTGCGACCGACGTAGGTGCGATCCAGGAGGAATATCCTTCGCAGGACGGTCTTGCCCATTTCCTCGAGCACATGTGCTTCAACGGGACCAAGAATTTTCCCGACAAGGGCATACTCGACTATCTCCGTTCGATCGGAGCGGAGTTCGGGCGCAATATCAACGCATCGACCGGCTGGGAAGAGACGCAGTATATGCTCAACAATATCCCGGTCGCCCGCGAGAGCGTGGTTGATACCTGCCTTCTCATACTCCACGACTACTCCCACTTCGTGACCAACGACCCTGCGGAGATCGACAAGGAGCGTGGCGTCATCATCGAGGAGCGCCGTCAGAGAAGGACCGCCGCATGGAGACTCCATGAGAGGTCACTCCCCTATTTCTATGGCGACACCAAGTGGGCCAGCTGCACCCTTATCGGCCTTCAGGAGCACCTCGAGACCTTCAAGCCCGAAAGCCTCGTGGAGTTCTACCGCACGTGGTATCACCCCGGCAACCAGGCTGTCATAGTGGTCGGTGACATCGACGTCGACCGCACCGAGAAGAAAATCGCCGAGATTTTCTCCGACATTCCCCTTCAGGAGAATCCCAAGGCTAAGGACATAATCAAGATTCCCGGCCACGAAGAGCCGCTCGTGGGCGTCCTGACGGACCCCGAGGCGACCATGCCGACGATCCAGATGCTCTGGGAGAGCGACGCCATGCCCGAGGAGTACAACGCTACCATTATCGGCAAGTCCACCTCCCTCATTGAGGATCTCATTTCCAACATCATGGCCGAGAGGTTCAACGACATCACCTCAAAGCCCGACACTCCGTTCCTCGGAGCGGACTTTGGCAGTGGCAATCTCTGCGAGACGATGAAGGCCGCGATGGCCGACGTCAATCTCCGTGAGGACAACCTCATCGGTGGCTTCAAGGCCTTTTACACCGAGATCGAGAAGATGAAGCGTTTCGGCTTCTCCGACGACGAGCTCGAAAGGGCCAAGAACGAGATTCTGACCATATATGAAAACAAGGTCAAGAAAGCCGACACCCGCAAGAACCCCGAGTTCGTGCGTCCTATCATCCGCAGCTTCTTCGACAAGTATCCGTATCTCGATCCTCAGATGGACTTCCAGATCGTGAGCTCGATTCTCGGACAGGTCAACTCCGTTGCTGTCTCCCAATATGCAGCACAGATAATCACCGAGAACAACCTCGTTGTCCTCTACACCGGTCCCGAGAAGGAAGGCATCGCCACTCCGACCAAGGAGCAGCTCCTCGCCGCTATAGCCGAGGTCAAGGCTTCCGACATCCGTCCCAACGAAGCAGCCTCAGTTGCGAAGGAGTTCCTCAATCCCGCCAAGCTCAAGGGCGCAAAGGTCAAGAAGAGCGCCGAGGGCGTCTACGGCTCGACCGTCTGGACCCTCAAGAACGGCGTCCAGGTGACCCTCCTCCCGACCAGCTACACCAAGGACCAGATTATCTTCAGGCTCTATCGTGACGGCGGTCTCAGCCTCATCGAGACCGAGGACCTCGCCTCCTTCGACAACAGCATCTTCAGGCTCTACCTGTCCAACACCGGTGTTGCCGGCTTCTCAGGCACCGAGGTCTCCAAGATGCTCACCGGCAAGACTGTCAACGTCAAGCCCTACATCGGTCAGCTTTATAACGAGATCAGCGGCTCCACCCGTGGCGCCGACCTCGAGATAGCTCTCCAGCTCGCCTACCTCTACTACACTTCGCCTCGTTTCGATGCCGATGAGTTCGCTACCGGCATCAACCAGATCAGCGCGGTCCTCCCCAACCTCATGGGCCAGCCCAACTACAAGGTTCAGAAGGAAGCAGTCAAGACTATCTTCGGCGACAACCCTCGCCGCAAGCTGGTCGACAACGAGATGGTCGAGCAGGCCTCCGTCGAGTCTCTCGAGAAGGGCTACAAGAAACTCTTCTCCGATGCCGCCGGCCTTAAGATGACCGTCGTCGGCGACTTCTCCATCGACGAAATCAAGCCTCTCATCGAGAAGTACATCGGCGCCATCCCGAAGGGCAAGAAAGCCCCCGCGTGGATCGACAGGAAAGAGTACATGGTTGAAGGAGGCGTCCAGAACGTCTTCCAGACCACTATGCAGACTCCTAAGAGCTCCGTGATCAACGTCTATCACGCTCCCGTCTCCTACGACGCCGCGACCATCGCCGCTCTCGAAGCTGCCGAGTACATCCTCGACATCCGCTACACCAACTCCCTCCGTGAGGACGAAGGCGGCACCTACGGCGCCCACACCACCTCCCAGGTCGACAAGTTCCCGAAGGAGAGGGCTCTCATCGAGACTTCCTTCGACTGCCGTCCTTCAGTCGCCGACAAGCTCCGCGACCTTGCCAAGGAAGGCATCCGCAAGCTCGCCGAGGAAGGCCCGACCGCAGAGGAAGCCTCCGCTGCCATCCTCAATCTCCAGAAGAAGATTCCTGAGAGCAGGATTTCCAACTTCTACTGGAGAAGCAGCATCGAGGACTTCTACGAGTACGGCTTCGACTACGACAAGGAGTATGAGGCCGCAGTCGCCGCCCTCGACGCCGCCAAGATCCAGGCAGCCGTCAAGGCCGTCCTCGACGCCGGCAACCTCATCGAGGTCGTCATGACCCCCTCCGCCGACTCCGCCGAGAGCGAGTAGCGCTGTCCCGACCTGATCGGCAATCTCAAAAAAGGCTGCAGCCCCCCCGGGGCCGCAGTCTTTTTTGTCGCCCGTAGGCAAAACATGGCCTTTTTGCACACGAGTCGAGTATTTTGCCAAGTTCGTAGGAAAAACAGGCCGTTTTTGCACACGAGTCACGCATTTTGCCGAGTTCGTAGGCAAAACAGGCCGTTTTTGCATACGAGCCTGTCATACCGAGGCCTTAAGGCCGAGCGTATCTCCTACTTGACGACTCCGACGACAAAGAGGTTGACGATCGGCCTTAAGGGAGAATTGGTCGTGAGGATGAGGTAGGCGGTAACGTCGCCTTTGGGGAGCTTGGAGGTGTCGAGAGAGACCTCGAAGGAGCCTTTGGCACCGGGGGCGACAGACGGGACGGGGGCAATTGTGAGGCCCGGGGTGTCGCAGTCGGCCTTGTAGCAGACGAAGTCGCTCTTGCCGCGGTTGTCGAAGGCGAACTCGACCTTGACTGGCGCGCCTGCCTCTACCACGCCGAAATCGGCCGTGGAGGTCGTAAAGACGGGCTGGGAGCCGGCTTTGCGCTGCTCCTCGCTCCAGGGGGCGAAATTCTCCTTCGTAAAGGCCTCCACGGAGATGCGCTTGCCGCCCAGAGAAGCGTGATAGATATTCTTACCCCAGAGGCTGCGGTCGGAACGGACGGTAAAGGTGAGGGTCGCCGTGGACCTGGCGGGGACGGGATTGGGCTCTACGGAGATGCTGAGTTGCGGAGAGACATCCGTAAAGGAAACATTGACGGGAGAGCTGCCGGTGTTGGCCACGGGGACCTCGTCGGAGCGGCTTTCGCCCTGCTCTATGTTGCCGGCCTTGAGCGGCATGCTCCTGAAGGAAAGGCCGCCCACAAAGACAGGATAAAGCTCCGTCAGGGACTTTTTCGTCTCGCTCACATTGCCACGCAGACGAAGGACCACCGGCTTCTTCAGTGCGGATATATAGACGGTCAGGGTCTTGTCGAACGGAAGGGGCCCGTCCTCGTTGGTGAAGGTAGCGCTTATGATGACGTCCTCTCCCGGAGCGACGGGGGTCTTGGGCCAGGCCGCCTCGGTGCATCCGCAGGAGGAGACTATCTCATAGATACTGAAAGGCTTGTCCGACACGTTCGTGACATGGAAAACGCAGCTCTGCGGGCCGGATGTGACCAGAATGTCGCCAAAATCGTGGACGGTCTTGTCGAACCGGGCCACGCCTTCCACGACAGTCCCCTTCTTCGTCGAAGCCGGGGGCACTGTCACCTTGTCGGAAGAGACCGGATCGCCGGCCATGACCTCGAGGGTCGCGGCCGCGGCGCTGTCTTCGACCTCCTCGACTCCCCCGATGTACTCCATAGGGTCGACAGGCTCCGGGGCCGGAGCGGGCTGCTTTGCGGCCCTTAAATGGCAGCTACCGGCGAGGAGCACGGCAAGAGGCAATATCCAGAACACAGGTCTCATACCGCAAAACTAATAAAAAGAGAGGATATTTAAATGAATTTTTGTAAATTCGCACCGTTGAAAGTAACACAATAAAAATAAAAAGGATTATGGCTTACAAAATTTCCCCCGACACCTGCATCGCTTGCGGTACCTGCGCAGGAGAGTGCCCTTCAGGCGCTATCCAGGAAGGCGATGTCTACAGCATCGACCCCGCTATCTGCATTGACTGTGGGACTTGCGAAAGTGCATGCCCCATGGGTGCAATCACCCCTGGCGAGTAATCAGGCGAAAGTCGAAAAACGGTCCGAAAATTTCGGGCCGTTTTTTTGTAAAAAAACTTGGTTTTTCAAAAATATTCACTACCTTTGCAATCCCAAAATGGAGGACTCGTTAGCTCAGTTGGTAGAGCATCACACTTTTAATGTGGGGGTCTCGGGTTCGAGCCCCGAACGGGTCACGAGAAATACGCTTCCTTAGCTCAGTTGGTAGAGCACCTGACTCTTAATCAGGGTGTCTAGGGTTCGAGCCCCTAAGGGAGCACTTCAAAAAAGGCAAACCGTTTTTTTTCGGCTTGCCTTTTTCTTATTCTGTCGGAGACCCTTATTCGGAAAGGATAGGACGGATCGTGTATCCCCAATACCGTTGTTCAGCTGTTGTTCTTGGCGCGTTATTAAAGTAACTCATACCCCAGAATTCGGTATTACTGGTTTTATATCTGGAGGAACACAAGTAGCGGCACTCGGAACCATCTCCCGATCTGCCAGAACCGTTGTAAATAATTCCGCCACAAGGAAGGTATATGCTCCGGCCCTCATAGCCTGCAATCTTGCTTATAACCTCCACTCCTCCGGAAACCTTATTCAAGGTAAATTGATCCGGATTGAAAAAGATTTTATCGACTTCAGCCTTGGTCGGCAGCCTCCAGTGTCCACCAAGCTTCTTCCTGGCGGCATCAGCCGAAAGAGGCAGCACATCGGGAGTGTCCGTATATGTATAGTTGTCGCTAGTAAAATTGGTCTTCGGAGAAGTCTCTCCCCAGGCGTAATAATTGCCGTTATGAATTTTAGTGATCGCGCCAAGATTGCACACTGCCCACTTTATGCCGGGCCCCAGCTCGACACAGCCGGGGATGAAACTCTTGATTTCAGAAGACCAGTAATTTCCGTCAAGTGAGTAAAATGCCTTGTAGTAATAGGTCTTGTTGCAGTCAAGCTCACGGAAGGTCGCCTTGATCTGAACGGCTGATTCATATAGGTCTGTCTTCATTTTGGAGTCCCATATCACCTCCGTACGGTCATCCTCCGGAACAGAAGGGTTGTTAGACAGGAAGAAGCCGAACTTGACATCGGGATTCTCCGTGGGCGGGACATGGAAATAGACAGTGATCGACGATTCCTCCATATTGGTCGGCACCTGATCTTCGAAGGCGATGAAAGAATAGCCCGGAAGATTCCACTTAGTGTCGCTGGAATCGTTGTTGAATTTCTTGCAGGAAAATACTGTAACCGCCGCCACTACGGCCGCCGCAAATAAAAGGAATTTCTTAACGCTCATAACTTGAATATATACTCCGACTCCCAAAGTTAGCGCATTCCAACGTTATTTCAAAGGAAGCATGGCGCTCAGCTTCGCAAAACCATGAGCTACGCGACGGCGTATGGCCTGGACGGTGAGGGCTCCGCTCTTGCGGAGCGGCATGTCTGCGACACGCATATTGCAACGCATATATTCTACCAGCACCTTGCCGTCCTTGTCATTCGGCCCGAGAGCCTTTTCGACGAAGGAGTAGAAGCCTTCCCTCGCCTGCCCCTGCACGCAATCCGAATTACGCAGGGTACGGATGATTGCAAGATCCCCCTCCAGATTGTCCAGGGTATCCTGAAGCTCCTTTTTACGCTTTGCGACCTTCCCTTCAAGCGCTTCCAGCCCGGGGTCCTTTTCCGCCGCCTTCCTGCGGCCCGAACGTACCGGCACTTTGCGGGAGCTAAGGCGCTCGTCCTCGAGCCGCGCCTTCTGCTCCGGACTCACCAGCTCCCGGTAGAGCCGCCGGAAACTCTTGCCATTCTCCACGCCGAGGGCCTTGCTGAGCGTCTCGTAGTCCATCCCGGACTCGATGCGGCGCACGGCATAGGTGTGGCGCAGACAGGTCGGCGACATCGGCGGCAGCAGAAGCTCCGCGACCAGATTTCTGAAACATTTCTCCAGATTGGGTCTCCCCATCTTCTTCGATGTGCCCGTGCATATATATGTCTCTGCCCGCCCAATCATTTTCCGAAGAAATATCTTCTGCCGTTCCCCGATGGGGACTGTCCTGATTTTGCGCTTCCTCCCGATCACCGGCCCTCTCTCCGAACGGACCTTCATCTCGCCCTTCTTAAGGGAAATATCCTCCCATTTCAGCTCCAGCGCCTCCCCTATCTGGATTCCGGTCGTGAGCATCAGGAACAGGCACAGGTGCTTCCCGGAAGGGTTCCCGACAAGATGGTCAGCAAGGCGCTTCTCCTCCGAGGGTGACAGGACGACGGTCTTATACTTCTTCTCCGGCGCCCCCAGCCCGATTTCCCAGGCGGGCGCCTCGCAGAGCCCCAGCGACGCCCCGTATTCCAGCGCCCTCTGCGTCACGCGCTTGATAGCCATCACCGTGCTGTCCGACAGCCCCCTCCCCCTCAACTCCTCCAAAAATGCACGCATCTCCCCTTCGGAGATCTCCGTCGCATCCCCGAACCTCGGCAGCACATACTGCTCCATATGCCACTGATAAAGCCGAGCCGTCTCCGGCCCCAACGCCCCCTCACTCTCCTTCAGCCATAGCTGCGTCAACTCCATCAGGTCAATTCTCCTTTCCATTCTCGTCGCTTTTCTCCCCGCCTCACGCCCGGACTTATGTCCGAGCTAAGTGCGGTCTGCGAGCCTCCTATATGGTTGATTAGTAGTATTTTAATCCATATAAGAATGAAAAAACTTAGAGAATTTTACCTGTCTCCTGAGGCAGAACTCCTCGTGGTACGATTCGAGGAGAACTTATTAGATGCCAGTATTTCTTCGAATAGTGCAAATAGTGGCTATGATGACGACAATGATCTTGGGGATCTTTAAAAATTTGAGGCCATGAGAAAGTCACTTATATTCATTACTACCCTTCTTGCAGTTGTTGCTTGCTCAAAGGAGCAAAAGGACATTGAAAAGAATCCTGCACAGGAAAAGCCTACTACCCTTATCTTCACGTCTGAACGCCCTCAACTTTCTACAGACACAAAGACACAGTGGAACGGAAGCACAATTGTTTGGTCTTCTGGGGACAAGATTCGAGTAGGTTATACACTTGATGGGACATGGATGGCAAAAAGCGAAGCCGCTGATTTTAATGCAAACCCTAAGGTGTCAGCCAAATTTTATGCCTCGAATAATGTCGCCATCGACGAAACCAATGCTTCCATTGGCACATTTACTGTGCCCTCAGGGTTCACAAATGAGCCTTCGGGGGATGCAGTATTTTACGGTGTTTATCCGTCAACTCGTACAAGTGAAGACTCTAATTACGCACCGAGTCTTACCATTACAATTCCATCCACACAGATTCCGGTAGTCAATGATAATATTGCGTCTTTTGATAAGACTGCCGATATTCTTGTTGGTAAATCTAATGAAATTTCCCTTTCTGGTTCATTCCCGACAGCCGCCATTGACATGAACTGGACTCGTGTCGTTGCCCATGCCGACCTCACTTTCAAAAATCTCGCTTCAACTATTTCAAACGAGACGATTCAGAGCATCAAATTGACTGCCGGGGAGAATGAATTCCTTACCGGCTCTACCTATATAAACGTAGGAACTGGTGCTATTACAACCAACAACTATACCGTCAACACAGTAACCCTTGATGGGTCTAATCTTTCTGTAAGCAATAATCAAATAGAAGCTTGGGCATGCATCCTCCCGGTCACTTTGACATCCCTTACAGTTGACATCGAGACTGACGCAGCACATTACATCAAGAGTTTTACCGAAATTTCCAAACAGTTCAAGGCAAATGCGAGGAATACGCTTGGTATTAGTATGAGCGGTGCAACAAAGGAGGAAAAAGAAGTTTTTGAAATCGCAAATGGTAATTATGTAATTGCAGCACTTTCGAGTGGTACGTACTATGCTATTTCTAGCCAAGCAAATGGAAATTCGGCACGTCGTGACAGAAGTGCGATTACAACGGCCAATTTTGATCCCTCTAATTATTCTGCCGCATCTCCGTATACTGCTGCCAACAATCTCATTTGGACTATCACCAACGTTTCTGGCGGTGTCAATATTAATCTCGCGGGAGACACTGATAGTTATATGCAGTATAGTGCTGGGAATAATACTCTTCCTCTAGGTACTACACCCACCACGTTTGCAGTCTCAAGCGAGGAGAGTGGGACATATCGGTTTACTCCTGCGACCGGCCGTGTAATTGCCATGAATGGAAGTAATGGTTTCGCATGTTATCAAACTTCACTCTCTGGAGGAGTATTTGATCTCTATTTGATTCCCGCAGCAGGAACTCCTTCTCTCACGTTCACAGAGACCTCTAAATCAGTATCTGCGACAACTACTTCTGTTGCATTTGAATATGAATCGAGATTCTTATCCGCAAATCCGACCGTGACCGTCACCGAGGATAATGGCAACGCGGTTGCATCTACTTCAGTTGCTAATAATAAGGTGACCATCACCCTCAATGAAAACACCACGGCCTCTAACAAGACCATAAAACTTAAAGTCACGGCAACCGGCGTAACTGATGTTGTGCTGACAATTACCCAATTTGGCGTTGTCCCCCCTGCTGTGGCTGGTGACGTATTATGGTCGGAAGATTTCAGTGATGTTACTGTTAGCAGTGGCAGTTCTACGACAGGCAATCCCACATGTAACATTTTAAATGTTTATGGAAAGGCTACAGTTTCGTATGCCTATTCCGATAATGGATCAAATAAGACTCTTGTTTATGGTCAGAATAGTGCGGGCGGGGCAGCAGCACCGGAACTTCTTATAGGAAAGAAAGCTAATACATCTGCCACTGTCTGGGGGGTATTCACTGCCTCAGATATCCCTACAGGTGGTTTCAACTCTTTAACACTCACATACATTTCTAATGGCGCACTGACTCTTTCGACCAGCACTACGGGTGTTTCTTTTGGAAGTGTCTCTTCTAACGGTAATTCTAAAACTGTCGTAATAACCAATTCGAACACTGCTGATTATATTGACATTTCATTTGAAAACCAAACAACTGGAAATGTACGTATTGATGACATTGTTTTAGTTGCTGGCGCTCCTGTAGCTGGGATCGAGGTGACAACCGAATCGGCTACTTCGACATCATCTTCTACAGGCACGACTGCAACACTCAATGGGACTATTAGTCTAGTCAATGGGGCAGATATCGCCAATGTTGATGAGGCAGGTTTCTATTATAAACTGTCTAGCGGTTCTTCATACAACAAGGTTACGTTAAATTCTGCTCCTTCAACCACAAGCTTCTCTTATGCTCTGACTGGTCTGACCAAGAACTCCGGATATACCTATTATGCATATGCCATTTACGATGGCGGGAGCGAAGTAACAGGCGAACTGGTCACCTTTACGCCTACACAGTCTGGTGGTGGAAGCAACTCTGTTGTCTTAATTATTGATGGTTCTGAGTTAACAACAACTGCGACTACAGGAACCACAACAAAGACTTATAGCGGCGTTGATGTAGTTTTCTCTGATGGTGCCAAACAACAGACTTCTACTGGAGATAATAAATTTACCGGCAAGGCCATTCTTATCGGAAAGAATGGGAAAAATATCCATGCAACAGTTCCTGGGACTATTACTAAATTTGAAATTTATGCTAATAAAGGTGCCTCAGCAAGTGTGTCTGTTGGTGTTAATTTCAGTAGTAGCGCAATTTCTTCGTATAATGCTAATGCATCTAATACATTTAAGGCCACATTATCTACCCTTGACCATGTGTATGATTGTTCTTCAAGCCTGCCTAGTAATGCTAATAGTTTCTGGTATCAAGTAACTAATTCTAATAATTCGCAGGTTGAGTTTAGAATAACATACACTCCTTATAATTGATGTGGATTTTTAGGAGATATCTGAAAAGTTCCCATCCTGTATTATAAACATTTTTTCAGCCCGGCTAATATTCCCTAAATGGGGCCGGGCTGATTTTTTGTGGGGTTCGGAACATCTCGCGTGGAGCGTATGCGGGTGAATGCCCGCGCCGCGCAATCCCTTGATGACGGATGTCAAATCCCGGCCATCTCTTGCCCCAGGCGGCGGATTGCGTCAAGGATTTCATCGAGCCGCTTCTGCGACGGCTTCTTGATTCCATAGATGTAGCGGGAAAGAAGACTCTTGTTGATGCCAATGGTGCGCGCCATTTCCGACACATTCAATTGAGGGAAGCGCTTGAATATGTTGGCGATGACGTTATCCATATTCGGCTCTTCCGTGATGAAGAAGCTTGTGATGTGGATATCCTCGTCGATATCGTCCCAACGAAGATCATCGCCGTCGATACCAATCTCGTATCTCAAGCGCTGCTCTGGCGTGGCTTCAAGAAGCAGCGGGAAAGCCTCAAGCGGCCTGCTGTAGGTGTTCCCTTCCTGAGTCCTGATGTAGATGCGATTATGCTCAAACCACACTTTAACAATTGTTTCCATAGTTATTAGTATTCGTCAAAGTATTCTTTCCAAACCCGAATGATATCGTTCTGATATTGCTTCACTATATCAATCGCTTTCTTCAAATCAGCGGGTTTAATCCCATTGTTTTCCATTATCTCCAGTGTGACTGCATTTATTTTTGCCTTACCGTCTCCGTTCTTCACGTGAATGTGTATAGGCAGATGTTCATCCGAATAGAAATAAAAACGCAGTCCAAAAACAAATAGTATTGTTGGCATATAAGTATCGTTTACAAAGTTAGGTATAAATTTTTATCCCTGCAAATTGCGGCCGTCAATGACAATCCAGAAGGTGGTAATCTGATATAATACATAATTGCAAATTGTTTGATTATACAATCAGCACCCTCCATTATGAAGAATGCCCGGCTCTCCAATGAGTGAAGAGCCGAGCAGCAATAATATCGTATTTATTTCGATTCGAGTTAAAAAAACATAAATGGTTTCAGGGGTAGTCCGATATTTTTCTTGGGGTACCCGGGAAAACATAAATCTTTATTTCCCTGAAAAGGAGATACACTCGCGTTCGCTCGGTATGACATAGTGGAGATACGCTCGGCCAGAGGCCTCGGTATGACATTGGTCCTTTAGATTCCTTCGCTAACGCTCGGAATGACAAAAGGAAGGAGATACGCTCGCGTTCGCTCGGTATGACAGTGAGGACTACAGCGCCTCAATCTCTTCTGCCGAGAGGCCGGTGAGCTCAACGATGGTCGCCACGCCGAAACCTTTGGCCTTCATCGATTGGGCGATTTCGAGTTTCTCATCTGCCCTGCCTTCTTCGTAGTAGGCTTCACCGATGTCTTGTTTGTCGTATTCTGAAAGCATAGCGCGAAAATATTGAGTCCTTTCCATGTCCGGCACCAGGTTAGTCTTTGCGGCCTCCAATACGTGGTCGTAACGAGAGTCAATACCGGCCGGTTTCTCGGCAAAGTTATGACAATTTCTCAAAATATAAAACCAGGTCTCAATTGGATTCATACTGTCTAACGCCTTCTTCGCCAGGCGTGGAAGTTCGCAGATGTATGTTGTATGCAGGCCCGTAAACAGACCGCCACCCACTTTCTCTCGGTGCTGATATTCATAGACAAGCTGCCCTTTCGGACATCCGGCGTGCTTCGTGGTAAAATTGGTAAAACACAACACAATCACAGGTAGTAGGTTCTGATATCGGCTACCCTTCTTGAGTTGGCCGGCCAATAGTTTGGATCCATAGTAGTAAAGCCGTGGAAAGAATGCCTTGCGTCTCTCCTGCTGCATTTCGATGATGATCTTTCTGCCATCCTCTGTAACGGCCAGGATATCCAGGACCGGCTTCTTGTCGTCAAGGACTGGTGAAACCAATTCATTGGGTCTAACTGTAACAGAGGCAATGTGTTCGGGCAGAAAATCATTGATGTCGGCGCAAATGTCCCGCAAGTGGTCGCGCCAACGCGAAGCCTCAAAATTGATGGTGGCCTCTTCGATAGAAGCCGCATCGATGTCGACGGCATCCACTTGAGACACCCCTTTTTGCGACAGCATCAAAGGCAAAAGGCCGCAGCCCGTGCCAATGTCGAGGACCACATCGTCAGGCTTCACTTCCACCCAGCAGCCGAGCAAAATGGCATCGGTGCCCACCTTCATCGTGGAGCGGTGATGAAAGAGGCTGAAATGCTTGAAGTGGAAGGGGCGCGCGTCGGTCATTGCAGATACATGTCGATCAAGCCTTCGGGGGCGGTTATCGTCAGGATTTTCTTGTCGCGATCCACGTTTTGGATGACCTCGTCGATGATGGGAATCAGGATTTCCTTCTCGCCTTTCTTCACTTGCAGGATGGCTTGCGTCGGGTATTCCAACACCTCGGTGACGGGACCTAATTCTCCCTTTTCGGTGTCAACTACCGTAAAGCACACGATTTCATGGAAATAGAATTGCTTGCCGCTCAGTTTGGGCAGCATTTCCATAGGCAGATAAACCGACTTCCCGAGCAAGTTTTGCGCTTGTTCGATGGTCTTCACGTCCTGCACCTTGACGAAAAACTTATCGCCATTCGGCGTGATTCTTTCCACGAAAAACGGTGTCAGCACCTTGTTGATTTCGAGGAAAAAGTGCTTCATTTCGAGGTATGCCGAGGGGTCGTCGACCTCCAATTTGATGGTCACCTCCCCTTTCAGGCCGTGGGTCTTGGCTACGCGACCCAGATAAAAACAGTCTTCCTTTTTCATTGCTAATCCGAATTGGGACGGCCCTGCGACAAGCTCAGGGACCTGCAAGCCAAGGTCGTTGAGCCTGTCGAAACGCCGTTTCTAATTTTTTGCTGCAAAGATAATAATTATTATTTTTGCGGCTCAAAAAATAAGCCATGC
>JAGCDT010000085.1 GCA_017651045.1 Bacteroidales bacterium
CGACCTCGTTGGCGCGCTCGCCGCAGGCGGCCATCACGATCACGTCGGCGTCGCCCTGCTTGGCGATGGCGTGCTGGAGCACCGTCTTGCCGCAGCCGAACGGGCCCGGGATGAAGCCGGTGCCGCCCTCGGCGATGGGGTTGAAGGTGTCGAACACGCGCACGCCCGTCCGCATGATACGGTCGGGGCGGGGCTTTTCCTTGTAGCCCTTGATCGCGATCTTGACGGGCCATTTCTGGACCATCGTGACCTCGACGTCGGCTCCCTTGGAGTCGGTGAGCACGGCGATTACGGTATCGACGTTGTACTGTCCGGCTTCCTTTATGGACTTGACCGTGAATGCTCCCTTGAAGGAGAACGGCACCATTATCTTATGAGGCAGCCAGCCTTCCTTAACCTCGCCGAGCCAGTCCGCAGCGACGACTTTGTCGCCGGGCTTTGCGATGGGGGTGAAATCCCAGAGCTTCTCGTGGTCTAGGGGGTCGGTGTACTCGCCCCTGACGAGGAAGACGTTGTCCATCGTGGCAAGGTTGTTCTGGAGGCCATCGTACACGCTGGAGAGAAGGCCCGGGCCGAGGGTCGCCTCGAGCATCCTGCCTTCGAATTCCACCTTGTCGCCGCCCTTGAGCCCGCGGGTGCTTTCGAACACCTGGACCTGGGCGTTCTTGCCGTTCACCTTGATGACCTCGGCCATCATCCGTACGCCGGCAAGGGTGATGTAGCAGATTTCGTTTTCTGCCACGGGGCCGTCTGTGGCGACGGTCACGAGGTTGGAAACGATGCCTGTCACTGTTCCTGTTGTTTTCATATAGAGTCTTTGTTAGAAACTGTTTAATTTTATTTGGTTTATTATTTTATGAATGGATTTTTGTTGGAAATTTGATTTTTGAAGAAGGAGTATAGCCGGTGACTATGTGACTGATGAAAAAATTAAATTTTCTAAAAAGACATATAAAAGAAAAAGTAAAATAAATTTAAACAGTTTCTGCTCCTTTGAATGTGCCTTTTACTTCTTTGACGAGTTTTTCGAAGCGCTCGCGGCCGGCCTGCTCGTCGAGAGTGAGCCAGCGGTCGGCGATGTGGAGCTTCGCCACATAGCCGAGAACCGCCTCGATGTCGAAGTAGTTGAAGACGGTGAGCTGGTTGATCTTGTCCCAGGTCAGGTCGTCGAGCTGCTTCTCCCTTTCGAGCATGTCATTGCCCGAGAGGATATCGGCAAGGCGCAGCTTCTCGTCGAATTCGCCGCCGCTGAAGCGCTTGAGGTCGATGTCGAGTCCGTCGGTGATGAAATCCATCTCGGCACCATCGCCCGTAATCACATCCTCTCCCTTTTCGCGCCCAAGGGAAGCGTTGAGGTATTCGACCTTCGCGTTCCTCAGGTTGAGGTCGTAGCGGAAATACTCGCGGAGAAAGCGGTTGCGGTGATGGAGGGCCCTGGTGTAGAAGTCATCGCCGAGCTTCTCCGGGGTGAACCCTTCGAGGAGGAAATCCAGAAGGGCGTTGTCCTTCTCGGAGAGGTCGCGGCGTATCTCCTCGATTGTGGAGGAGAAGTCGCGCCCGTCGGCATAACGGCTGCCCGGGGTCAGATAGGGGAGAGACGAGATTATGTATTCGTAATTGGACATCGCCCTATCCGAAAAGGAGTTTTTTGGTCGTGGGACGCAGATACGCGCCGATCAGCTCGGCAAAGGTCTCGTCGGTGAAGCTGATGAAATAGCTGCCGTCCTTAGGGCCGATCCTGAAGCCGCCCTCGATCTCCTTGGAGAAGGAGGCGTCGATGCCGCGGCCGAGCTCTTTGGCGAGCTCGCCCTTGACATAGGCTTCAGTCTCTTTCTGGAGGCTCTCGGGAAGCACTACGGCGAGATCGCCTGCCTCGTCGGAGAATTTCTCCGCCACGGCCTTGAGGATTTCCTTGACGAATTTGCCGTCGCTGAGGGCCGCTTTTGCGGGCTCGCCGGCGATCTTGGCCGTCACGACCTTCTCGACATCCGCCTTCACAGCGCTGATGCACTGGGCTGCGGCCATCTTGAGGTCGCTCTCGACCTTCGCCTTGAGGTCCGCCGCCTGCTTCTCGGCTTCGGCTACGATCTTCTCGGCCTCAGCCTTTGCGGCCGCAATCGTCTCGGCTGCCTCGGCCTTAGCTTTCGCCAAAATGGCGTCGCCTTCCTCCCTGCCTTTTGAAAGCCCTTCGTTGTAGAGCCTTTCAGTCAATTCCTGCAGTTTGTCCATATCTATATCGTATTTATTAATAATCATCTCAATCCCTCAAATATAATGATTCCGCCACAACTTTCCAATAAATAAAGCCCCATCCCTCATTCTCGTATGCAAAAACCCCCGTTTTTGCCCACGACCGCCGCCTTTTGCCCGTCTCGTATGCAAAAAGGCCCATTTTTGCCTACGGCCGCCCCTTTCCGCTCCGCCGGTGAACAAAACACCCCTGTTTTTGTGCACGGGGGGCGGTTCAGCGGAGGTGGGAGAGGAGGCGGTGGGCTTCTTCGGGGGTGAAGCCGCGGAGGGCGGCGTATTTGTCGAGAATGGCGGCGGGAACGGATCTGATCTCGGGATATGAGGCCGCGGGATGAATGAAGATGAAGCCGCAGATGGAGGCCTCGGGGGACATCGCGTAGCTGTCGGTGAGAGTAATGCCAAGGCGGTCGGAGGAGGGGAGAAGGGCGAGGATGTCCTTCTTGAGGCTGTGGTCGGGGCAGGCGGCATAGCCCGCGGCGGGCTTGATGAGCTTCATCCCCTCGGGAAGCCCGGCTCTGAGCATGTTGTCGAGGTACTCGGACGCAGCTTCGGCGAGGACCATGCGGATGGTCCTGTCGAGGAGCGGCTCTTCGGCGCAGCGCTGGCAACTGCAGCCGTTGCGGTGAGCGGCGCGCTTGACGCTGAGGGCGAACATGCCGAACGGACTGCGCCCACCGGTGCTCTCTGGGCAGACGAAATCTGCCAGCGAGGCGCCCTGGCGGAGGAAGGGGAGCGTGACGGCAAGGGAGTCGCCGTCGTAGCCGTCGATGAAATCGATCCCGTCCTGCTGCCTGGAGGAGGCGTCGAAAAAGCGTGTGGAGCATAGGATTTCCACCTCGCCGCCGGCGACCATCCGGTCAAGCGCGGAGTGGCATTCGTCCAAAATATCCTTTATCGCAGGATCGGAGAGGTCCGCCTTGCCATAGCGTATGCCCCAGATTGCGAGGAACATACGGTCGTCAAAGAGCCTCGCTGCCTCCGCCGGCTCGATGGCAAGGAGCCCGTTCGGGAACGAGCCCTTCCAGTGGGCTGCGGACGGATTTTGGGGCGTTTTTCCGGCGTGGAGTTCGCGGAGACGGGCCTGGGCGGCGTGCTGCTCCGCCTCGAAGCCTTCGCGGTCGGAGAGTATGCGCTTGGCCATGACGGCGGACGAGGATGCGTCGGCGCCGTGGAAGACATGGGAGTAAAGGGGGGTGAGCTTGACGGCGGTGTGGAGGGCAGAGGTCGTGGCACCGCCGACAAAAAGCGGCGTAGACATGCCTCGGGCCGTCATTTCGCGGCAAATTTCCTCCATGCGTACGAGTGACGGCGTGATGAGCCCGCTGACAGCAATCAGCGCGGCTCCCCGCGAGATGGCTTCGTCAAGGATGGTCGCCGTCTCTACCATTACGCCGAGGTCGACTACCTCGAAGCCGTTGCAGGAGAGCACTGTCGCCGTGATATTCTTTCCTATGTCGTGGACATCGCCCTTGACGGTCGCTATGATTACAACGGGCCTTTCGCTGCCCGCTTCTCCGGCCTTGATGTACGGCTCCAGCACCGCCACGGCCTCTTTCATTACCCTCGCCGACTTGACGACCTGCGGCAGGAACATCTTGCCGCTGCCGAAGAGTTCGCCGACAGCCTCCATCCCTTTCATGAGCGGCCCTTCGATCACGTCCACGGCGCTGCCGCACCTCTCAAGACATTCGAGGACGGCTTCCCGGAGCCCGTCGGTGCTGCCTTTGACGAGCAGCCCGCTCAGCAGCTCTTCCGGAGACACCGCTTCGGCAGCTTTGACCGGCTCTTTTTCGACCGGGGCGGATTCGGCATAGTTTGATGCTATGCCGACCAGGCGGTCTGCCGCGTCCTCCCTGCGGTCGAAAATGACGTCTTCGACGGCTTCGAGAAGCTCGGCGGGGATGTCTTCACGCTTTTTCAGCGTGGATGGATTGACGATTGCCATATCGAGACCCGCCTCGATGGCGTGGTGGAGGAAGGACGCGTGCATCGCTTCGCGCACAAACGGATTGCCGCGGAAAGCGAACGACAGGTTGGAGACGCCTCCGGAGGTGCGTGCACCCGGCAGATGAGCCTTTATCCACCGCACTGCCTCGATGAAATCCACGGCATATCGCGCGTGCTCCTTCATTCCTGTCCCTATGGAAAGTATGTTGCAATCGAAAATTATGTCCTCCGGAGGAATTCCGGCGCCGGTCAAAAGGCCGTATGCCCTTTCACAGATTGCGATTTTCCTCTCATAGTCCACCGCCTGCCCGTTCTCATCGAAGGCCATGACGACCATGGCCGCTCCTAAAGCGTGGATCTCGCGTGCCTTGCGGAGGAATTCTTCCTCGCCGTCCTTAAGGGAAATGGAGTTGACTATGCACTTGCCCTGGGCGTTCTTCAATCCGGCCAAAACGGCCTCCCAGTGGGATGAGTCTATCATCAGAGCGGCCTTCGCTATCGATGGCTCACTTGAAATAAACCTTACGAAACGCTCCATCTCTGCGGACGCGTCCAGCATCGCATCATCGAAATTGATGTCGATGACATTCGCCCCGGCGGATATCTGGCCTTCCGCTATCGAGAGCGCCTCGGAGAAAGCTCCTTCGGAAATCAGGCGGCGGAAGCGCCTTGATCCGGCCACATTGGTCCTCTCGCCGACTGGAGTGAATCCGCCTCCGATGGAGACGGTCTCCAGCCCGCTGACGACCAGCCTTCCCGCCGGCCCCGGCAGGGGACGCGGCTTGATGCCTTTAACCGCCTCGGCGACGGCCCTGATATGATCAGGGGTCGTGCCGCAGCAGCCTCCAACTATGTTCAGAAGCCCTTCAGAGGCCATTTGACGCACCGTCTCCGCCATTTGCGCGGGCGTTTCGTCATAGCTTCCTGTCTCGTTGGGCAGCCCAGCATTGGGGAAGCAGATCACAGGCACGTCGGAGAAGGCTGCTACGTCCCTTAAAAGCGGGAGCATCTCGCTTGCACCCATCGAGCAGTTGAGCCCGAAAGCGGCGAGGGGATAGTGGCTGACCGCGGCATAGAAGGCGGCTGCCTTCTGGCCGGTCAGAGTCCGCCCGCTCCTGTCCGGAAGCGACACTGAAACCGCCGCCGGAAAGCCCGGTGCCAGACGAGACAGCGCATATAAAGCAGCCTTTGCGTTGAGTGCATCGAAACAGGTCTCTATCAGCAACATATCCACGCCGCCCTCAAGCAGCGCTTTAATCTGTTCGCCGTAGACTTCGACCATCTCGTCGAAGGAGACCTCCCTGCGGGAAGGATCATTCGCGTCGGTGGCGAGGGAAAGCGATTTAGGGGTAGGGCCCACTGAGCCGGCGACAAGGATTTTTCGCGGCGAGGCATCCGCTGCCCGGCGCGCAATCCGCGCTCCTTCCAGCGCCAGCTGGGAAGCCGATTCGCCCATCCCGTATTCTTCCAGCGAAAGGCGATTGGCCCCGAAGGTGTTGGTCTCGATGATGTCGGCGCCGGCATCGATGTAGGCTTTGTGGATGGACTCGATGGCCTGCGGCCTGGTCAGGTTGAGGTGTTCGCAGACCTCGTCACCCAGGCCGAGCCGCTGGATCATCGTGCCCATGGCCCCGTCCAGCACCAGTATTCTCTCAGGGGAGAGCATCAGAAGTCTTTGAGAATGTCTTCCGGAGTGTCGGCGAAGCGGACGAGATCGATGTCTTCGAACGACATCATCCCTTCCTCCGCATAGTGCTGAAGAAGCTTGCGGAAGGGCTCGTAGAAGCCGTCGTGATTGAGAGCATAGAGCCGGCCGGAATACTGGCCTAGCTTTATAAGTACCATTGTCTCAATGAGTTCATCGAGAGTGCCAATCCCGCCGGGAAGGGCTATCGAGGCAACGGTGTCGAGCCGCATGAGCTCCTTTCTTTCCGACATCGTGTCGGTCCACACGGTCTCGGAGAGTTTCTCATAGATATATGGACCCAGAAAACGGGGCATTACTCCCTTGTGATAGCCTCCGGCGTCGTCCGCCGCGTCCGACACTGCACCCATCATCCCTCGCCAGGAACCTCCGGAGACGACGGCGTAGCCTTTACGGCACAGCCCGTCGACCAGAACTTTTGCGGAATCGTGGTATTTGCGTGGGGAATCGTCGCTCGCGGAGCAGTAGATGGCAATCTTGTCCATAGTCTATCAAATAATGTCAAATACAAAAATAGAAAAATCTTCTTATTTTTGCCCTCTGATGAGAGTTTCCTTCGAAATAGTCCCTCCCTTGACGGGGATACGTATCGATGAGCTTCTGACAACCGTTGGCGAGCTCATGGAATTCGCTCCGTCCGCCATCAACGTCACCTGCCACCGCGACGAATTCGAGTTCGTCTCCAAGCCCGACGGCTCGTTCGAGAGGCGTCTCACAAAGAGCCGCATTTCCCCTGCCGACGTGTGCGCTGCCATCCTTGGCAAATATGACGTCAATATGGTCCCTCACCTTATCTGCGGGGGCAACACCGCCGCCGACATCGACTCCCTTCTGGCCTCTTTCAGAGAACTCGGCGTCAGCGAGGTGATGGCACTCAGGGGCGATTCCGTGGCAGGGGAGAGGCGCTTCTCTCCGACTCCTGGCGGCTATGCCCACGCCGACGAGCTCGTCGCTGCCGTGCGCCGCGCGGGCGGCTTTAAAATCGGCGTCGGAGGCTATCCTGAGAAGCATTTCGAAGCGGCCAATCTCGATGCCGACATCCGCAATCTCCGTCGCAAGGTCGATGCGGGAGCGGACTACGTCATCACCCAGATGTTCTTCGACAACGCCGTCTATTACTCATTCGTGGAAAAATGCCGCGCCGCCGGCATCACGGTGCCCATCATCCCCGGCCTCAAGCCTCTTTCGACGCTTCGCCAGGTCGAACTTCTGCCCGAGGCGTTCTCGATCGATATCCCCGAGGACCTTGCCTCAGCGGTCGCCGACGCTTCCCGCAGCGCGGACCCCAGGGAGGCCGTCTACCGCGTCGGCATGCAGTGGTGCACGGCACAGTGCCGCGACCTCGCAGCCCGCGGCGTAGAGGCCATCCACCTCTACACGATGGGCAAGACGCGTAATATCACTGAAATCCTGAGAAATCTCTAACCGAGGAATCCGAGAAGGATACCTGCTGCGACGGCGGAGCCTATGACTCCGGCGACGTTCGGCGCCATTGCGTTCATCAGCAGGTGATTGGAAGGATTGGCCTCGCGGCCGACCACTTCGCTCACGCGTGCGCTGTCGGGCACGGCAGACACGCCTGCGTTGCCGATAAGCGGATTGATCTTCTTGGACGGATCCTTTATGAAGAGATTGAGAATCTTCACGAAAATCACTCCGGAAGCCGTGGCGATGATGAATGAGATAAGACCGAGTCCGAAGATGAGGATTGATTTCTCGGAGAGGAACTTGTCGGCCTGGGTCGACGCTCCGACCGTAAGACCGATGAGGGTTGTCACGATGTCGATAAGGGAGCTGCTGGCCGTGTTGGCAAGGCGCCTGGTCACTCCGCTTTCCTTAAGCAGGTTGCCGAAGAACAGCATTCCGAGCAGCGGAAGGCCCGAAGGGACTATGAACGCGGTCGTCAGGAAGCCCACGATGGGGAAGATGATCTTCTCGCGGTGGGAGACCTCGCGGGGCTTAGGCATCTCGATGAGGCGCTCTTTCTTGGTCGTGAGAGCAAGCATGATAGGCTTCTGGATCACGGGGACCAGAGCCATATAGGAATAGGCCGAGACGGCGATGGCGCCCATGAGATCCGGTGCCAGCTTAGACGAAAGGAAGATGGCCGTGGGGCCGTCGGCGCCGCCGATGATGCCGATCGCGCCGGCCTCGTTGGGGGCGAATCCACAGGCTATTGCAAGCAGATATGCCCCGAAAATGCCCATCTGCGCAGCCGCGCCGATCAGGATCAGCCGTGGCTGCGATATCAGCGCCGAGAAATCCGTCATGGCGCCTATCCCCAGGAATATCAGAGGCGGATACCACCCCTGCTTAACTCCCTGATACAGAATATTGAGCACCGATCCGTCTTCGTAGATGCCGATATTGAGCCCGGGGAACATCGGGATGTTGCCGATGATCATGCCGAACCCGATCGGAACGAGAAGCAGAGGCTCCCATTCCTTGACGATACCCATCGTGATGAAGAATATGCCGATAAGTATCATCACGAGGTTCTGCCACGTGCAGTTGGCGAATCCCGTGAACTGCCAGAATTGCTGGAGTGAGTCTACGATGTGCGTCATGCTATGCGATTATGACAACGCTCTGACCTTCTTCGAGTTGGTCGCCCTTCTGGACGAGGACGGACTTGACGACGCCGTCGACGGGAGTGGATATCTCAACCTCCATCTTCATGGATTCGATGACAATCACGGTCTCGCCGCTGCGGACGGCCTGTCCTTCTGCGACCTTCACTTCCACCACGGTGCCCTGCATGGGAGAGGGGACCGGAGTCTCTTCACCGGAG
>JAGCDT010000086.1 GCA_017651045.1 Bacteroidales bacterium
GAGCAGGATGCCGATATGGTCCTGTTTATCCATCGTCCGGCACTCCTGGGCCTTAGCGAGGATGGCATTGACCGGGCCGAGCTGATTATCGCCAAGAACAGAGCCGGAGAAATGGGCATCATTCCACTCCGATTCAATGGAGACCAGGTTACATTCAAGGAAGACAACATGTCGCTGGCAGACTATGCCGCTGCAGTACCGGTACAGTCAGCGATGAATTCCTACGACATCACCCCCAGGCCGTCAGAGGGATACTCACCATTCGACCATTTGGAATCAGGAGATTTGTAGGCAGTTGCTGTACCGATATCAGAAAGATATAGGCCGATGGATCCAGCGGCAGTGCCGATGAGAGGGATGTTTAAGTTAGAATTACCCCTCGGTGCATTTTTGGTGCAACTTTTATCGGCCTAAGCACAAGAAAAACCCCTCCTGATGCGTCCAGAAGATATTTGTCCGGGGTCAGCCGGACGCTGACCTCCCCGCCGCCGCCATGGGCAGCCAGCACGAAAAGTATGAACTTTACGTGTCTGGAAAACGCGATGCATACAGCCCTTAAAACCTTCATCCCCGTAAGTGTTTCTGCCACAAATATAACCTTTGTAACAGAAAGAATGGTATCTTCCGGCGAAAAATTTTTCCTTATCTTTGTCCTTATACAATAAAAGGGAAAAGTCATGCGTCGTATTTTTTTAGTTTGGGCCGCGGCCTTTGCCGCAGTAATGTTACCGGTGTCCGGTTGTGACGGGACGACCGTTGATAATACTGAAGTGGTTGATCCGGAAGGCGGCGAAACCGGTGGCGAGACTGGCGGCGAAACCGGTGGCGAGACTGGTGGAGAAACAGGCGGCGATGGCGGTGAGGTTATCCCGGTGACGGAGGTCAACCTTTTGACCGTGGCGGGTTCCTGCGGAATTTCCGTCCCGAGAAACGCTCCTAGGGGCACCTACTATATCGGCGTCGGGGCGGAGCAGAAATTCAGGGTTGAAGTGAAGCCCTCAGATGCTCCCCAGGAAGTGACGATTTACGAACAACTGCCCGGAGCGGGCAAAGTGCGTTTCAGCCTCGACGGCGACATCCTGACGGCGTCGGTGCCCGCAGGGACCGAGGCCTCGAGGGGAACCAACAAGAAAACTTCCACGGTGAAACTTAAGACCGGTGACGGCAAGGTACATTCGTTTTATTTTATCAACTGCGTCTATGACCCGTACCAGCCGAAGTTCGGCGACGGCATCACCCCGGAGGGAAAGATTATCGACAGCGGCTTCCGTGGCGGAGATATCTTTGAAGACCCCGTCAACCTTGGCGGCAACGATGTCTCCTGCATCATCGCCTATCTCGGAGAGGAGCACATGACGGAGGACCCCTTCTGGGAGCTGTATTTCAAGCCTTCGACCGGCATACGTTCCGCAGGAAAGGCTATCCACGGCATCGCCATCCCTGCCAATGTCAGCAAGCTCTACCGCACTTCCGCGCCTGACGGGGAGTACTACTACACCGACAGCAGCGACGAAAATTTCATAACAGAGTCGAATAACCTTCCTTCATGGATTACCACCAACGACGAGTGGAAGAGTCTGCTATATTTCAGGGGAAAGCACTCCGCCTTGCTGAACACGTGCTGCCACGTGTACTGCAATGCCGGCCGCGGCAAGAGCTTCGAAACCCTTCCTTTCCTGTTTTTCGTGGAGGATGCCCTGAAAAAGCCCAGTCTTGGCGAAAGCAACGAGATGAAAGACAGTTCCTATGAGCAGTTCCACACCAGCTTCGACGCCGCTGACAACGGACTGAATGCAAGGAGTGTTGACGGAGGATCCCTAACCGGCGAATACATGACGCCGTGGGTGCTTCCCACCGTCCATGATTTCAACTCCATCTTCATCGGTAAGGTGCCGACCAATGTCGTGAACACCAATGACAGTCCGGACGTAGTCGAACGATGCAAGGTCTTTTCAAGGTCGACAAGAGTTCTCGGTGGTTCGGGGCAGACCTACGACGGCATCAGATGGTGGCTCTCCAACGAGAATCCTTTTCAGCACGGACTCTGCCAGGGCAACATCACAAACAATGGAAATGTCTTTTTTGTGTACTATACCGTAGAACACACCACCAGGGCTTACGTCCTTCCGATAAGGTATTTCTAGAGTTATTTCTCCTCGATCTTCAGTTCCTTTATTTATTTGGCAAAAGAAATTAAAAATGGACCTGTTTGATCCGCAACCGGACACCGCAAATAAATAGATTATTTTGTTTACATTTGTGTCCGGTATAATGACTTTATGAAATTATGAAGTGCAGGTTTCTTTTTTTACTGGCTGTAATTGCCGCCTTAGTATCTTGCAAGAAGGATGACATCCCCGGCGGTGCTCCGGAACCGGAGACCCCCGAAGACATGACCTGGCGTCTCGACAAGAACGGCACAGCCAACTGCTACATCGTTTCGGAAGACGGCGTATATCGTTTCCCCGCCGTGAAGGGCGACGGGACTGCGCTGGGCGGGACTCCCGAAACAGCAGAAGTCCTCTGGCGGTCTTATGGGGATTTCTTTTATCCCGGCTCTTACGATATCGTCAATACTTGCGCCCTCGAGGTGACCGACAGGGGACCGATGATCAAAATCATTATCCCGATGCCGCTGAAAAACGGTAACTTCCTGGTTGCCGCCAAGGATGCCGATGGCAAGATCCTGTGGTCGTGGCACATCTGGGTGTGCGGCGGCTTCGACCCGGAATCGACGGCGCAGGAATATTATGGCGGAGCCGGCAAGGTTATGGACCGTAATCTCGGCGCCCTGTCGGCCTCCCCTGGAGACGACAAGGCATTAGGTCTCCTCTACCAGTGGGGGAGGAAGGACCCGTTCCTCGGCCCCGCCCTCAAAAACTCCAACAATCAGGCTTTTTCCGACACTTTCTGGCCGACCCCCGTTGCTTGCGGCGATGGGATAGACGGCGACTATGCCAGGGAGCACCCGATGACCTTCATTACCTCCTCCGTGGACGCCAACCACGGAGACTGGAATCATAACAGTCGGGATATAAGCCTTCGCTGGCTTCAGACCAAGACGGTCAACGACCCCTGCCCTGCGGGCTGGAAGGTCTTTGAAGGAAGGGACAAGAGTCCCTGGTCCGTGGCTTACAACAGTCTTTCCGAGCCCAAGCCTGCCGTTGTCTACGATGCATCGAATCGTGGATACAACTTCTCCGGCGTGTTCGGCGATGCGGAGACCATCTGGTATCCTTCCGCCGGCGATATAAACTACAGTACCGGCAAACTTGAAGGTGTCGGCTCAACAGGTTGTATATACACCACCCGGACGGCGGACTATAAAGCCGGTTACGTCGGATTTGATTCCTCCGCCTGGTATACCACCCTGGAAGACTGTCGCGGCTACGGCCTCTCCATCCGCTGCGTGAAGGAATAGAATAAAGGCCATGACAACAAAAAAGCACCGCAACTGCGGTGCTTTTTTCCTTTATTTGCGGAGAGAGCGAGATTTGCCCGGCCTTGCGGCCGTCCACATCTCTTGCCCTCCCGGGGGGGCCTTGCAAACTAGAACGGGAATGGCATCTCGGTCACTGACGTGACCTCTGGCGCTTTTTCCGCTGTCCTCCCTTACAAAAACAAGTTTTTGACGGTTGGCCATCAAAAAAAGCACCGCAGCTGACGCTGCGATGCCATTTCCTTTCGTTTGCGGAGAGAGCGAGATTCGAACTCGCGATACCCTTTTGGGGTACACACGCTTTCCAGGCGTGCCTCTTCAGCCACTCGAGCATCTCTCCTTTACGTACCCGCGGCTGAGCGGGACTGCAAAGATAGATATTTTTTGCGTTGTTGCAAGGCGTCGGTGAGAAAAATTATTTCTGCATCGATTTGAGGACGCCGGAGTAGCGGCGGGCGAGAGCGCAGATGAGCCAGTCGGGAGCGAGGGGTGAGATGGCGGTCACAAGGCGGGTCAGGAAGCCCGGGGTGACTTTCTTGCGTCCCTTGAACATGGCCTTGAGGGCCTTGTCGACGGCCTTTTCGGGGGTAATCATGGCGCCGACGGCTTTGAGGAAGCGGCGCTGCTTGTCGTTGAAACCGAAAAGGGGAGTGTCCACTGCGCCGAAGCTGATGACGGTCACGCTGACCCCGCTGCCGCGGCATTCCATACGAAGCTCCTTGGAGTAGGATTTTATGAAGCGCTTGGTGTTGGCGTACATGCCGATAATGGGCCATGACATCCCGGAGGCCATCGAGGAGATGTTTAGGATGCGGCCCCATCCGCGCTCCTTCATCCCGGGGATGAATTCGTGGCAGAGAAGCAGGGGCGTGGTGCAGTGGAGCGCCATCATCCTGCGGAGCCGCTCCGGGGAGGTCTCGCTGATCTCGGAGAGGAAGAGCATGCCGGCGTTGTTGATAAGGATGTCGACGGTGATGCCGGCCTCGTCGGCGGCTGCGCGCACTTTCTCCGCGGCATCGGCTGCCGTAAGGTCGACGACCGCCGTGAAGATGCCTTCGCGGCCCGTGGCGCGCGCCAGGGTGGCGGTCTCCTCTAGGGCGGGGCCGTTGATGTCGACGAGAAGGAGGCCGAAGCCCATTGCCGCGAGCCTCTCGGCGTAGATGCGGCCCATTCCCGACGCTGCGCCCGTAATCAGGGCATATTTCTTTGGTGTTTCATTCATTTCGGCGGCAAATCTACGGAATTGCGGCGTAATTAAAAAGGAATTGCTATTTTTGTGAAGATAAACCCTCAATATTATGAAGACACTTGCACGTATCGCATTGGCCGCAGCGGCCGTCATTATGCTTTCCGCACCCGTGATGGCGCAGAATAATAAGAAGACCTACAAGGTCAACGCTATTCCGAAGAGCGCCGCGGAGCTCAAGGCTCTCAGCATCTTCAATCTGAAGGATCCCTTCTGCACGGCGGCCCTGACCGTCATCGCTTTCGCCGCTTACGAAAGCGATCCGGCAGCCTGCTACGAGATGCTCGACGTGCTCAACGGCCCGACCGACTGGAGCGCCTACGACAAGTCGTTCTGCAAGAACCAGTTCTCGCAGTATCCCTACGTGGCCCGTTCCTATTTCGCCGGAGCGACGGTTGCCAACAACTACAAGCCGACGGTCCCCTACACCGTGACCGTCACGGACAACCCCAACTCCCGCAGCGCCGACGATTTCATCACGCTTTACATCAAGTCGGCCGGTGCTGACAATCCCCGCGCCGTGAGCTTCCGCAAGAAGCCCTCGACCGGCGAATGGTTCGTCACCGGCTACAACGGCCTTCTCGCCGGCATCCGCAAGCCTGCGGCCGACGATCCCTGGTATTAGTAGCGTACGGCTCGGCCTGAAGCTCCCGCAATGGTAACACAGCGGCTCATCCCCGGCACCGGTGTCGCCGGACTGGCCTCCCTTCTCCAAAACGAGAGGGAGGTCTTCCTCGTGTGCGACGCCGCCGTGCACAAAAACACCCCGTTTTTGTACACCGAAGGGCCCAATTGCCCCGACCGTGCACAAAATGACCCCGTTTTTGTACACCGAACAGACGAAGAAGGCCCGGTCGTAGGCAAAAACGCCTCTTTTTGCACACGAGACGGTGAAAATGGCCCGGCCGTAGGCGAAAACGGTCTGTTTTGCACACCAGTCGGCGGGGAGGCGGGACTGACAGTTGGTGAGGTGCTGAAGCGGGCGCTGGGGGAGAGGTTTAAGGGCGAATTCCTTTTCGACGCTTCCGAGGCGGCGAAGGGGATGTCGACTGTCGTGGAGATCGAACGGGCGATGATGGAGGCCGGGCTGAGCCGCGGAGGGCTGGTGCTCTCTATCGGCGGCGGGATCACTACGGACGTCGGAGGATTCGCCGCGAGCCTCTACAAGAGGGGAGTGCGCTTCGCCAACGTGCCGACGACGCTGCTCGCGATGGTGGACGCCGCCATCGGAGGCAAGACGGGCGTCAATCTCGACGGCTATAAGAATATGGTCGGCGTAATCCGCCAGCCGGAGTTTGTCTACATCGACGACGCTTTCCTGCAGACGCTCCCGGAGAGGGAGATGCGCTGCGGCGTCGCGGAGCTCCTTAAGACCTTCCTTCTCGGCGATGCCCGCCTATATGAAGAGGCCGTGGCCAATCTGCCGCATGTCTCCCGTGAGCACATCCTCGCGGCCGGGAGGATCAAGGAGGCGATAGTCGCTGACGATCCCTTCGAGAGTGGCCGCCGCATGATTCTCAACCTCGGCCACACCTTCGCCCACGCCATCGAAAAACTCTCCGACGGGGCAGTCGCCCACGGGGAGGCCGTGGCGATGGGTATCGTCCTTGCCTGCCGGCTTTCCGACCGCCTCGGCGTGTCGGACGGCAGCCTGGAGGCGTATGTCCGGGAAGGATTCAAAAAAGCGGGACTCCCTCTCGAGAGCCCCTACTCGGTAAAAGAACTCTCCGGCGCTATGTCCAGGGACAAGAAGGCGGCCGGAGAGAAAATAAAATTCATCCTCCTCGAATCTCCCGGCAAGCCCGTCATAAAAGAGCTTGTCCTCTCCGAGGTTATTAAAGCTTGTGGTGGCCGTGCTTCTTTAGCCAGCCGATGAGCAGCTCGGGCCTGTCGGTCTGCATCATCGAGACACCGAGATCCATATACTGCTGATAGACCTTTCCGGGATCGCTGGCCTGGAAAGCGGCATCGTCATCGTTGCCGTCGCCGCCGCAGAGACTCGCCCAGATGGTGTTGACCCAGATCTTGGAGCCCTGCTCGCGGATCTTCTTGCAGGCCTCGACAAACTCGGGAGTGTCGTTGTTGCCCCAGCAGACTTCGTAGGCGAGCGGCACTACGCCCTGCTCGAGATAGGAGTTGAACAGCGCCTTGCCTTTTTCCGACTGGATATTGACAATGGGCATATACATCATGTTGTGCTCATAGGCGGCCTCGTGCTCCTGGACCTCGGCGAGCGACTTGCTGCTCTTGATGAGGACCTGGCCGGTCACGCCGAGCTCTTCGGTCAGGGCGAGGACCTCGTCGTAGTAGTCGTAGCCCTTGTCGATATTGACGCAGATGCGGTCTTTCGTGCAAAGCAGGGCCTCGCGGAGGGTCGGCATGCGGAGCGTGTCGATCGTCACTCCATGGGCGCGCTTGAGGCTGAGCGACTTGATCTCGTCGATAGTGAGATCGGCGATCTTGGCGCTCTTGCCCTTGACGCCCTTGAACACACGGCTGAAGTTGGTCGTGCGGCGCACGTCGCCGTCGTGGCAGAGCACGAGGACGGAGTCGGCGGTACGGTGGATGTCGATCTCCACGATGTCGGCCTCCATGCGGATGACGCTCTCAATCGCGGGAATGGAGTTCTCCGGATAGTTGCGCCAGTCGCCACGGTGGCAGGCTACAACGACGTATTTGGATGAGGGGTCATGGATTTGAGCTGCAATGGCTTCGGCGCGGTTGGCGTATTTTGGAGCCTTCCCTGCGCAGGACAGGACGACGAGCAGCGCCACCAGTGCTAAGAAAAACCTTTTCATATTCATAATTTTCTCTTGGTTGCACAAAGATAGAAAAATTCCTAATTTTGTGGATGGCGAATATTAAAAGAACCAATATGAGAAAACTGCACCTATCTATTATTTTCATAATCCTCGCGGTATTCCCTCTTGCCGGCCAGATGCACGAGGGACCGGGTTGGACATCCGAAAAGATCACACCTGCCGTTACTTACTATAGTTTTTCCGGCCATGACGACGTGTCCAACGCCCCGCAGCAGATATTCATCATCGACCAGGACCTTTCGGACCCGAGGTATGCCCTGAGGTTTTCATATTCCCCGGGCAATGTCCCGACCTCGGATGTGTTCCTGCGCAACAACGCCGTCGCGGCGATGAATGCAGGCTATGAGGCTTCGTCCATAGTGATCAAGGTCAACTGCTATATGCGCTCCTGTATGCCCAAGAACACCGTGTTCGATTTTCCCGTCCCCAACTGGAAAAGCGAGGGCGCCGTCTACACCGACGGGATGCAGAATGTCCGCATCTCCTTCGACGGCAAG
This sequence comes from Bacteroidales bacterium, assembly GCA_017651045.1. Taxonomy (GTDB): domain Bacteria; phylum Bacteroidota; class Bacteroidia; order Bacteroidales; family UBA932; genus Cryptobacteroides. The sequence continues at coordinate 8,005 of JAGCDT010000086.1, forward strand.
GGCAAGAGCATAGAGGAGCAGAGGGCGTTCTACGCCGCCTCCACCGAGTCCAATATCTTCACCAGCGCTCCTATGCTCATCGACAATTTCGAGCCCGTAGGAGCCACCTTCGTGGATCCGGGCCTGAGCTCCGCCGAGCTCAAGTCTCACCACTATGAAGACCCTATCCGCCACCAGGGCGTGCGCCATCCGCGCACGGCGATAGCCAAGACCGCCGACAATCACCTTATCCTCATCGCCGTCGACGGCCGCTGGAAGGGAGTGAGCGAGGGCATGAGCGCCCGCGAGCTGACGCTCTTCCTCGTCAAGCATTTCAACCCGCAGTATGCGCTGAACATGGATGGCGGCGGCTCCACGACCATGTGCGTGAGAGGCTTCGGCGACCCGACGACCCATGTGGTCAACTATCCCACCGACAACAAGACCTACGATCACGCCGGCGAGCGCCTGCGCGACACTCATTTCTACATTGTTGAGGTCGATTCCAAGCCTGCGGCTCCCGAGAGGGGCTCTGAGCGCGTTATGGACGCGGTGCGCGCCGACCGTTCGCTGGCCGCCGGTCTCGACAGGCTTTACGACATGAGCGCGAAGCGACTGACTCCCGCCCCCAAGGGCTACGAGGCCACATATATCAGCCATTATGGTCGCCATGGTTCGCGCTATGCCTACAACAAGAAGACCTACTCCCTCCCTCTTGAGATGCTCAAGGAGGCCGAGGGCAAGGACAACCTGACCGAGCGCGGCAAGAAACTCCTCGCCGACCTTGACGCCTTCTATGTGGAAGGCAAGTACAAGGTGGGCGACCTCACCCCTCTCGGCTGGAAACAGCACGAGTGGATCGCGAAGAACATGATAGCTTCATTCCCCGCCGCCTTCAAGAAAGGCAGCCGTGTGGACGCCTGCTCTTCCGCCGCGGTCCGCTCCATCATGAGCATGACCTCATTCGTGAGTTCCATATCCAAGAATGCTCCCAATGTCAGCGTCTACGCCCATGAGGGCACGCTGGACATCCAGGCGACCCGCCCCAACATGGGCGAGAACCCTTTCCGCTACAAGGGCCCTGACGCCTATTTCCCCTACGCGGAATGCCCGAGGGAGTTCTTCCTCCGCAAGGTCTCCGACTATCCCACGATGCTCGGCCGTCTGTTCAAGGATCCCGCTCTCGCTCTCGGGAAGAGGGATCCGAGCATAGTGTTCTTCTACTACTATATGCTCATCGTGGGCATGCCCAGCTTGCCCGAAGAGGAGCAGATAGAGGTTGACGACCTGGTGACCAACGACGAGCTGGCCAGGCTCTGGGAATATGACAACTACGAGCGCTTCAGGGAGTACCAGCCCTACACGCTGCCCTGCTCGTCGGTAGTCGACGACATGGTGGCCAAGGCGTCGAAGCGCCTTGAGGAGGGAAGCCGCGGAGCAGACCTCCGTTTCGGCCACGACCACGTGGTGATGGCCCTTCTGATGATAATGGACATCAACGGCACGGCCTACGTCCCGCCCGTGCCGGACGACCTCGTGCAGTCCTTCCAGTCCTACAATTCGCCCAAGGCGGCCAATATCCAGATGGTCTTCTACACTCCTAAGCGCGGCAAGAAGGGCGATGTCCTCGTGAAGGTCCTTCTCAACGGAGAGGAAGTCCGCCTCGGGACCATCCCCACCTACAGCGGCCCTTATTACAAATGGAACGACCTCAAGGCGTTCCTCAAAGCACGCACAGACTCTTTCGTTGCAAGATAGAATTATAGTGATATGACATTCCTGATGATTATCCAGCTGCTGATAGTCCTCGCGGCCCTCTATGTGGGTTCGCGCTACGGCAGCCTCGCCCTTGGCGCCATCTCCGGCATCGGCCTCGCAATCCTCGTGTTCGGCTTCGGCCTGAAGCCCGGCACGCCCCCGACCGATGTTATCTACATCATCATCGCCGCCGTGACCTGCGCGGGCACGCTCCAAGCCTCGGGAGGTATGGACTGGATGATCCAGATCGCCGAAAGGATGCTCCGCAAGCACCCGGCCCATATCACCTTCCTCGGCCCCCTCGTGACCTTCTTCCTCACGGTGCTCGTAGGCACCGGCCATGTCGTCTATACGATCATGCCGATCATCTGCGACATAGCCCTTAAGAAGGACATCCGTCCGGAGCGCCCCTGCGGCGTGGCCTCGATCGCATCGCAGGTGGGTATCACCTGCTCTCCGATCGCCGCCGCCGTGGTCGCCTTCGTGACTATCTCCAACGCCAACAACTACATGGTGTCCATTCCGCAGGTGCTCATGGTCACTATCCCGGCCTGCGTGATCGGTCTTATGTGCGCCTCCCTGGCCTCCTACAAGAGGGGCAAGGACCTCGACAAGGATCCCGAATTCCTCAAGAGGAAGGCCGATCCGAAGATCTATAAGTATATGTACGGCAGCTCCGTGACCACCCTCGACAAGGAGATCACCAAGTCGGCCAAGGCATCGGTGTTCATCTTCCTCGGAGCGCTGCTTGTGATCGTCGGCTTCGCGTTCTGCCAGATGATCCACGTCGCCGACGGCCAGAGTCTCGCCAAGGCGATCAATCTGCCTAAGATGAACATCTGCATCCAGATTATCATGCTGGTGGCCGCGGCCTGCAACATTATCTTCTGCAAGGTCAACCTGCCCAACACGGTGTCAGGATCGGTCTGGAAGTCGGGTATGGTCGCGGTTATCGCCATCTACGGCATCGCATGGCTGGCCGACACCTATTTCGGCAACTATATGGAAGAGATGAAGGGGATGCTGACCAACCTGGTGACCAACTACCCCTGGTCCATCGCATTCGTGTTCTTCCTCGTGTCGGTGCTGATCAATTCGCAGGGCGCGGTCGTGGTGGCCATGCTGCCTCTGGCCTATGAGCTCGGCATCGCCGGCCCCGTGCTTCTCGGCGTGCTCCCCAGCGTCTACGGCTATTTCTTCATCCCGAACTACCCTTCCGACATCGCCACGGTCAACTTCGACCGGTCCGGCACGACGGTAATCGGCAAATACCTGCTCAACCATAGCTTCATGATGCCTGGCCTCATATGCGTGACCGTGTCCACGATAGTCGGCTACCTCATCACCAATGTCGTCTTCGCGGGCTACTTCGCCAGCTTCGTGAAATAGGCGCAAACTGTAGTTTATTGATAATAAATGATTTATATAAAACCCCTATAGGCAAATCGTAATAGGGGTTTTGTGTAAAAGCCTATAAATAAAACATATACATTTTGCATAAGA
>JAGCDT010000087.1 GCA_017651045.1 Bacteroidales bacterium
GGAATTATTGTTTGGACTGTCGTGACGGTCACGTGCCTCGGGCTCGTGCTCGCGATCGTTCTCTTCCTTGTGGCCAAGCGCTTCAAGGTTGAGGAGGATCCGAGGATCGACGAGGTCGAGAAGGTGATGCCGGGCGCCAACTGCGGCGGCTGCGGCTTCGCCGGCTGCCGTGCTTTCGCCGAAGCGACTGTCAAGGCTGCGTCGCCGGACGAGAATTTCTGTCCGGTCGGCGGCAACGAGGTGATGGCCAAAGTGGCCGCCATCCTTGGCTTCGAGGCCAAGGAGAAGGCCCCGATGGTCGCTGTCGTCAGATGCAACGGCACCTGCGAGAACCGCCCGAAGACCAACGAGTACGGCGGCTATCCTTCCTGCAAGGTGAAAGCCGCCCTCTACAGCGGCGACACTGGATGCGCCTTCGGCTGCCTTGGCTGCGGCGACTGCGTCGCTGCATGCTCGTTCGGAGCGCTCTCTATGGATCCTGCGACCGGCCTTCCCGTCGTTGACGAGGAGAAATGTACCGGCTGCGGCTCCTGCACCAAGGCCTGCCCGAAAGGCATCATCGAGCTCCGCTCAAAGGGCCCTCGCGGCATGCGCGTCTATGTGTCCTGCGTCAACAAGGACAAAGGCCCGGCCGCGAAGAAGGCTTGTGCCGCCGCGTGCATAGGCTGCGGCATCTGCGCCAAGACCTGTACCCACGATGCGATCACGGTGGCCGACAACATAGCCTACATCGATTTCACCAAGTGCAAGCTTTGCCGCGAGTGCGAGGCCATGTGCCCGACCGGGGCGATCCATGGGATCGGCTTCCCCAAGCCGCTCGACAAGGACGCCGTCAAGGAGCGCATCCGCAAGCGCAACGAGGCTGCAAAGGCTGCTGCAGAAGTTAAAAAGGAGGTTGAGGCATGAAAAGGACATTCTCAATAGGAGGAATCCATCCTCACGACAGCAAGATCTCCCGCGAATGCGAGATCAAGACTCTCGCCATTCCGCCGACCGTCTATATCGCCATGGGGCAGCACATCGGTGCTCCTGCAAAGCCTGTGGTGGAAGTCGGTGACAAGGTCAAGGTCGGCCAGGTCATCGGCGAGCCCGGCGGATTCGTGTCTGCGTTCATCCATTCTTCCGTCTCCGGCACGGTCAAGTCGATCGGCCCCAGGAAAGACCTCGCAGGCAATCCTCAGCTGACGGTCGAGATCGCCGTCGAAGGCGACGAATGGCTCGACACCATCGACAGGACCCCGGATCTAGTGACCGCCATCCCTGAGGACGGCAAGGCCATCATCGAGAAGATACGCCTCGGCGGCATCGTGGGCCTCGGTGGAGCTACTTTCCCGACCCACGTCAAACTGTCGCCTCCTCCCGGCTCCAAGTGCGAGATGCTTATCATCAACGGCTGCGAGTGCGAGCCCTACCTCACTTCCGACTATCGCACCCTTCTCGAAAGGGGAGAGGAGGTCGTCGTGGGTGCGGCCCTCATCGCGAAAGCTCTCGGCGGAGTGCCCTGCACTTTCGGCATCGAGGAGAACAAGCCTGAAGCTATCGCCCATATCCGCGAGATAATCGCTAAGCTTGCCGCTTCCGACAAGGCCTATTCCGGCCTTTCGGTCATGAGCCTCAAGAAGCGCTATCCTCAGGGCGGTGAAAAACAGCTCATCGACGCTGTGATGCACCGTCAGGTAGGCTCCGGAGGCCTTCCCATCAGCGTTGGCGCAGTGGTCCAGAATGTGGCCACGGCTCTCGCTTCCTACGAGGCCGTCCAGAAGGGCAAGCCCCTGTTCGAGAACTCCGTGACCGTGACGGGCGAGTGCTTCCCCAACCAGGCCAACGTGATGGTCCGTGTCGGGACCCCGCTCTCCTTTATCATCGACAATCTCGGAGGCATCCCCGAAGACGCTGTCAAGATCATCTCCGGCGGTCCAATGATGGGCCGTGCGGTTGCCAACGTTGACGCCGCGACCCTCAAGGGCACGGGCGGTCTCCTTTTCCTTACCGCCGCCCAGACGGTCAGGAAGGAGGCTTCGGCCTGCATCCGCTGCGGCCGTTGCGCCGACGCCTGCCCTATGGGCCTCGAGCCGTTCCTCCTGAGGAAGCTCGCCCTTGCCGGCGATATGGACAAGCTCGAGAGCAACGCCGTTGCCGACTGCATCGAGTGCGGCTGCTGCCTCTACAGCTGCCCTGCCAATATCCCGCTCCTCGACATCATCAGGATTGCGAAGGCGGACGTCATGAAAATAATGCGTGCGCGTGCCGCTGAAGCCAAGGCGAAAGCCGAAGCTGCCAAGGCCGCCGAAGAAGCTAAAAAATCTGAAAGCAATGGGTAAACTACTGGTAACACCTTCACCCCACATCCACACTAAGGACAGCACCCGCTCCCTTATGCTGGATGTCGTGATCGCACTTCTGCCCGCCGTCATAGTGTCAGTGGTCTTCTACGGCTGGAGGGAGCTCATGCTCCTCGCTGTCAGCATCGGCGTCTGCCTCCTCCTCGAGTGGGCGGTGACGCGTTTCATGCTGAAGAAGAAATCCACTATCGGCGACCTTTCAGCCGTCATCACCGGCATCCTCCTCGCGCTCAATGTGCCCTACACGACTCCCTGGTGGGTCATTGCCATCGGCGCTATCTTCGCGATCGGAGTTGCCAAGATGACTTTCGGCGGCATCGGTCAGAACATCTTCAACCCCGCCATCGCAGGCCGTGTGTTCCTTCTCGTGTCGTTCCCCACTTATATGACGACATGGAGCCAGCCTCAGGGTCTTTTCGGCACTGACGCCATCACGGGAGCAACCCCTCTCGGCGCCGTCAAGGAAGGCCTCCTCGCCGGTTCCTCCGTACAGGACATAATGGCCTCCGGCGGCTACGACTACGCGAGCATGCTCTATGCCAATCTTGGCGGCAGCGCCGGTGAGGCTTGCGCAATCGCCCTTCTCGTCGGCTTTGTCTACCTGCTCTGCAGGAAGGTCATCAAGCCTTGGATCACGCTCAGCATCTTCGCTACCGTGGCTCTCACTTCGCTCATCTTCTGGGGCATCAACCCTGCCCGTTTCACCGATCCTCTGTTCAACCTGCTCACCGGCGGTCTCATCCTCGGCGCCTGCTTCATGGCAACCGACTATGTGACCTCTCCGATGTCGGCATGGGGCGGAGTCATCTTCGGTGTGGGTATCGGTTTCCTCACGATGATGATCCGTTACTTCGGTTCTTATCCCGAAGGTGTGTCGTTCGCCATCCTGATCATGAACGCATTCGTCCCTCTGATCAATCTGGCTTTCCATCAGAAAAAATTCGGGAGGAAGTAATATGGCAGCAAAATCCACACTTATCAATATGGTGGCGGTCCTTTCGCTGACCTGCCTTCTTTGCTCCGCCATCCTCGGAGGGGCCTACGCCCTGACAAAGGACCCCATCGACAAGGCTGCGGCCGACAAGACCGCCCGCTCGATAGCCCTTGTGGTCCCGGAGTTCGACTCCGTGTCTGAGGAGAAGGTCGCGACTCTCGACGATAAGGAGTATAAATACTATGAAGCAGTCAAGGACGGCCAGCCTGTCGGCTACGCGATAGTCTCCAAGGCCGGCGGCTTCGGCGGCGACATCGTCCTTATGGTCGGTCTCGACTCCGCCGGCGTCGTCTGCAACACATCGGTCCTTTCCCACAGCGAGACCCCTGGGCTCGGTGCCAAGTGCACGAGCGACGAGGCCTTCATGGCTCAGTGGAAAGGCTTCGATCCTTCAGTGAAGATCCTTTCGGTCAAGAAAGACGGCGGCGACGTCGATGCCATCACGGCATCCACCATTACCTCAAGAGCTTATGCAAAAGCCGTTGAGACTGCCGTAGAAGTGTTCAAAAGCATTAACGGTGCAGCGGTCGACGCTTCGACCGGAGCATCAGTAAAACCTATGGAGGAGACAGAAAATGAGCAGTAAAGCAAGACTTATCCTGGACGGATTCGTAAAGAACAATCCGACCTTCGTGCTCCTGCTGGGAATGTGCCCCACACTGGCCACGACGACTTCCGCCGTCAACGGCCTCAGCATGGGCCTGGCGACTCTCTTTGTCCTGGTACTTTCCAATATGGCGATCTCCGCCATCGCTCCGGTAGTGCCTGACAAGGTCCACATTCCGGTCTACATCGTCGTCATCGCGACCTTCGTGACCCTTCTCCAGTTGCTTATGCAGGCTTACACTCCTGCCGTCTATGAGACCCTCGGCCTTTTCATCCCGCTTATCGTGGTCAACTGCATCGTCCTCGGGCGCGCGGAAGCCTTCGCTTCCCGCAACGGAGTCATCGCTTCGGCCGCCGACGGCATAGGAGTAGGCCTCGGCTTCACTCTCGCCCTGACGGTGCTCGGCGCCGTGAGGGAGATCCTCGGCAGCGGCTCAATCTTCGGATGGAAGTTCATCTCCGGCGACGGCATGCTCGCTTTCGTGATGGCCCCTGGCGCATTTATCTGCCTTGGCTATCTGATGGTCCTTTTCAATAAATACCTTAAAAAGGAGTAGGCTATATGGAATATTTTCTCATAATCATCTCGGCGATATTCGTCAATAATATCGTCCTGGCCCAGTTCCTCGGTATCTGCCCCTTCCTCGGGGTCAGCAACAAGCTTTCGACCGCGACCGGTATGTCCGGCGCCGTCTGCTTCGTCATAACCCTGGCGACCCTTGTGACCTACCTTGTCAACAAGTTCCTTCTTGTGCCGCTCCACATAGAGTTCCTGCAGACGATAGCGTTCATTCTCGTTATCGCCGCTCTGGTGCAGATGGTGGAGATCGTGTTGAAAAAGACCAGCCCTTCGCTGTATTCCGCCCTCGGTATATTCCTGCCCCTTATCACGACCAACTGCGCCGTCCTCGGCGTTGCCCTCAATGTCGTGACAAAGCAGTTCACTTTCGGCGGCGAAGCCCACTTCCTCAACCTGGGCGAGTCGCTGGTCTATGCCCTTGCCACTTCCCTCGGCTACGGCCTCGCGATGGTCATCTTCGCGGGCATCCGCGAGCACCTTTCGCTCAGCGAGGTCCCCAAGGCCTTCAAGGGAGTGCCTATAGCGCTCGTGACCGTCGGAATACTCGCGATGGCCTTCATGGGATTCAGCGGGATGGTGAAATAAGCAGCCTTACGCTACTTGACTCTGAGACGACGACCTATTTGCAGGATCGTCGTTTCTTTTATGCCGTTGAGGCGGCAAAGGGTGCTGACCGATGTGCCGTATTTGCGGGCGATGGCGGAAAGGGTGTCGCCCTGACGGACAGTGTGATAGCGCATTGCGGCCTGGGCTGCGGCCTCACGTGCGGCGGCTTCCTGTTTGGCCTTCTCTTCAGCGACGACTCTATCTTTCTCGTCGCCTTCAGCAATGATGTCTTCGTCGTCATCGACCTGGTAGTAGCGGCAGCCGGGGGCGAACCAACTCCTCTTGAGACGGAACAGGCGGTGGCGAAGCACTCCTGACTCGAAGTCGATAAGCCACATGGGATCGAAGGAAAGACCCTTGTAGCGCGTCTCGAAATGGAGGTGAGGCCCGCTGGAGCGTCCTGTCGAGCCGCCGAGGGCTATCACGTCGCCGGCATGGACCCAGTCGCCGACCTTTACCTTCAGCTCGGAATTGTGGCCGTAGAAGGTCTCGAGACCGTTTTCGTGGCGGAGGACGACGAGGTTGCCATAGCCGCCGATGTAGTCGGCGCACCTGACCTTGCCGTCAAATGCGGCATAGACCGGAGTCCCGGTCGGGTAGGGGAGGTCGACGCCGGTGTGCTGGCGACCGTGCCTGTAGCCGTATTTTGAGAATGGACGTGTCTTGTTGGGGCAGCAGTAGCTGTCGAGGGTGTCGACAACCCAGATGGTGAAACTTTCCGGAAGGGTTTCTTCGGAGATGCGGTAGGGGTTAGTCACGTTGGGTGTCCAATGCTCTGTGAACACCTTCTTCCTTGTCACCAGGTCGGGATCTTTGACATAGCGCCAGGTGTGGTTCTGGAAAAGGATGATTTTTACTTCGGGATTGCCTGTGTCGAGGGTGTCGGCGTAGGGGGTGGAGGTGCTTCGCGATGAGGCGACTTTCTCTCTGCCGAATTCCTTCCGGTCCAGGGAATCACTCTGGGCATAGGCCGTGCCCCAGAGAAGGAGCACGGCCGCTGCCGCAAATATTCTTTTTAATGTCATCGTTTATCTTTTTGCTCCGAACTTTTCGGCAAGGAGCTTTTCTGTAGCGGATATTTTCTCTTCGAGGAGCTTCTTGGATGAAGCCTCGCAGAGGAAGCGGAGGTAGGGTTCGGTGTTGGAAGGACGGATGTTGAACCACCATTCGGGGAACTCGACCCTGTAGCCGTCGAAGTCCATGAAGGCGGTGGGCTTCTCCTCCGAGGTGAACATCTCCTTGACTGCGTCCATGGCGCCCTTCTTGTCCTCGAGGCGGAAGTTGATCTCGCCGGAGTTCTCATAGCGTACGATCTCGGCGATGGCCTCGCTGAGCACCTTGCCTTCCTTCTTGAGGCCGGCCACTATGTTGAGGAGTATGATGGAGGCCAGGAGGCCGCTGTCGCTGTAGAAGAAGTCGCGGAAATAGTAGTGGCCTGCGAGCTCTCCGCCCCAGACGCCGTCGATTTCGCGGAGCTTGGCGGCTGCGAAGGCGCGGCCGACTTTCCATGTCTGCATCTTGCAGCCCATCGGCTCGAGGTACTCGCCGACAGCCTTTGAGGAGCGGATGTCCTGAAGGACTATGCCCTTGAGGCCCCTTTCGCCGACGAAGTAGCGGCCCATGAGGGCTATCATGAGGTCGGGGGAGATGAACTTGCCCCTTTCGTCGATGAACATAACGCGGTCGGCATCGCCGTCATAGATGACGCCGGCGTCGGCTTTCACCTCGCGGACCTTGTCCTCGAGAGGGAAGCAGTTCTTTTCGATGAGCGGGTTGGGCTCATGGTTGGGGAAGCGGCCGTCGAGGGTGTCGAAGAGGTAGTGGATATTGGGACCCTCGCCGAAGATCTGCTTGGCGAAGAGGTTGGCCATGCCGTTGGAGAGGTCCATCGCGATGGTGAGGTCGGAGATGTCGCCGACGAACTTGCGCATGAAGGCGAGGTAGTCGTCGAGGATCTCTTTCTCGTAGATCTTGCCCCTGACGGCGGCGACGGGAGTCGGGACTCCTTCGTCGATCCAGGCCTTGATCTGGCCGAGGCCGGCGTCGTAGCCGACAGCCTGGGCGTCGGTCGTGGAGACCTTCATGCCGTTGTATTCGGCGGGGTTATGGGATGCTGTGATCTGGATGGAGGCGTTGAAACCGTAGTTGGCGGTGCCGAAATAGACCATCGGAGTGGAGGAGAGACCGATGTTGTAGACGTCGGCTCCGGCATCGTTGATGCCCTTTGTCACGGCCTCGAAGATCTCGTCCGAGGAGACGCGGCAGTCGCGACCCACAAGGACCTTGTCAGCTTTCAGAAGTTTGGGGATGAAATAGCCGACCTTATAGGCTACTTCCTTGTCCCAGTCTTTTCCGTAGATGCCACGGATGTCATAAGCGTGAAATGCTCCCATATCAGTTGTTTTTTAAGTTATTCGGTTTCAGTGTCGTCCAATGTGACAAGTGACAAATTTACGAAAAAAAAGCAAGCCAGCAAAAATTGCTGACTTGCTGATTGCTTTGGGGTCGGGATGATCCGACTCGAACGGACGACCCCCACGTCCCGAACGTGGTACGCTACCAACTGCGCTACATCCCGAAAGAAGGAACCGCGTGCGGTCCCTTCCTGTAACATCTAAGCCTGAAGCTTGTTGATGTAGAGAGCAAGACCGCTCTTGAGGTTGGCGGCTTTGTTCTTGTGGATGACGCCGATTTTCGCGAGCTTGTCAATCATCGCATACACCTTCGGTGCAGTCTCTTCGGCGGTCTTCTTGTCAGTAGTGTTGCGGAGGTCGCGGATAGCGTTCCTCGTGGTCCTTGCATAATACCTGTTATGCAGTCTGTGACGCTCATTCTGGCGTATAGCCTTCTGAGCTGATTTTGTGTTTGCCATATTTACTTTTTTTATTTTCCAGTAGTGGGTAGGAGAATCGAACTCCTATTGCGGGAATGAAAATCCCGAGTACTAACCGTTATACGAACCCACCAAATACCCCTGCTGGGGCCATATGGCCGAAAGGGATTGCAAAGGTATAAATAATTTTTCAGCAGTCAAAATTATTTTTCAGATTTTTCTTTCTCCCACTCGAAAGAGTAGAGCAGCGACTCCACCTGGCGGAAGTACTGACGCTTGTCAAAGCGCGGCGCATAGACAAACGCCTCGGTGACAATGATATCGCTTCCGTCCTTTGAATAGAAGGAGTGGGACACGAAGGGACCGCCCATATAGTCGTTGTGGACCTCCCAGAAGCCCCTTGTCTCCATGAAGTCGATGCCGTGGTAGGAAAGCGACTTGACCGTCGGGGCGATGCCTTCGGAGGTGGTCATATACGTGTTTTCGAACATACCGGGGATGTTGGCCCCTAGGATCTCGTTGCGCTTTGCGATAATCGCTTCCTTGGAAAATATGTCTTCGCCTACGGCAGGATAGCGGTAGACCAGGATGGCCTGGTTGGTGTACTGCCTCTCATCCGCGGCCCATAGGAAATCGTCGGTAAGTTTCTTGATTTTATAGCCTGTAGGGCAGTGGAGGGCACCGCCGCCGGTCACCTTCCTCACCGCTTCGGCGACTGAAAGCTCCTCATAAAGCCTTGCATTTGCGATGATGCGGTTGCGCTCGGCCTGCTCGAAGAACTCCGCCATCTTGTCGCCGTCGTTCATAACGTAGGCAAGGGCGGCGTCACGGTCGGCCGCGCTCACCTGCACGACCGCCTGCGGATGGGCCCACTGGTCGTATTTGAAGTACACGCCGGGGTTGGCCACCTGCGGATCGATGTTGATCAGCACCAGGTTGCGGTGGACCTTGAACATGTTGGTGAAGCTTCCCGGAGGCACGTTCGTGAGGGAAAACAGCGGCTCGCGCTGCGCCAGATAAGGGCAGTCCGAGGCCAGCGCATCGCGAAGCGCGCCGCCCACGGCTCCTTCCCACGAGTCCTTGTCGATCACTGCGACAACCTCGCCCGCCTTGCCGCTCACGTTCGGCAGAAGGCTCTTCCCCCTTCCGCCGCACCCCGCGACCATAAGGGCTATCATAGCAATAGTGAAGATTCTTGTTTTCATATCATTATCGTATTAAGCGCCCGATGTCGTTGCCGAAGGCGAGGACCATGAGGGCGAGGAGGATGAACATACCGATGATCTGGGCCGCGTGCATGAAGCGGTCGGAGGGCTTTCTGCGGGTGATCAGCTCGTAGAAGCCGAAAAGGATGTGGCCGCCGTCAAGACCGGGAATGGGGATGAGGTTCATCACGCCGAGCATCACCGAAAGGATGGCGAGGATGCTGAGGAACTGGTACCAGTTCCAGCTGGAAGGGAACACCTGGCCTATCGCGATGAAGCTGCCGACCGACTTGTAGGCCTCGGTCCTCGGGGTGAAGACGAGGCGTAGATCCCTCAGGTAGCCGCCGATGTTGGAGAAGGTCATCTTGAAGCCGCTCGGGATGGCGGAGAAGAAGTTGTACTCCCTGCGGACGATGCCGGGCATGACGGTGTTGACGCCGAGGCGGCCGAGGGAGTCTACCTGGAGGGCCATGCTTAGGGTGTCGCTCTCCCTTATAATATCCACGGGAACGACCCCGCTTGCATTCTCGCCGAGGACTTTGCGTCCGTCCTGGACGTAGGTGACCTTCTCGCCGGCGATGCCGACTATGCGGTCGCCGTGGGTAAGCCCCGCGGCCGCGTTGGAGGACCACTCGAGCACCGTGTCGATGACAAACGGCACGGCTACATCGAACATCCCGGGCGTCGAAATAACATCGCCGAGCATGCTCTGGTCGATGTAGAGGTCGAGAGTGTCGCCGTCGCGAAGTACGGTTGCCTTACGCACGTCGCGGCGGGCCAGGTCGGCCTGCAGCATACCGAAATCCTCCGGCACATAGTCATCGAAAGCGAGGATCTCGTCGCCGGTGCGGAAGCCCATGTCGTAGGCCAGCTGGTTGACGTAGATGCCGGTCCCTTTGTTGGAAATGTAGGCGTCGCCCCAGATGGAAAGTATTGACGTATAGAGGATTATGGCGAGGATGAAATTGAAGAGCACCCCGCCGCTCATCACGAGTATCCTCTGCCATACAGGCTTGGTCCTGAACTCCCACGGCTGCGGCTCTTTCTTGAGCGAGTCCATGTCGAGACTCTCGTCGATCATGCCGCTGATCTTGCAGTAGCCGCCTAAAGGTAGCCAGCCGATGCCGTATTCGGTCTCAAGATTCTTGAGCTTGGGGAAAAGCTTGGAAAACCAGCCGCTTTTGGTCGAGAGGAGTTTGAATCCTCCTATATCAAAAAAGAGGAAGAATTTCTCCACCCTTATCCCGAAAATCCTCGCAAAGGCGAAATGCCCCGCCTCGTGGAATGCGATTAGCACCGACAGGGCGAGGACCACCTGGAGTATTTTCAGCAGGATTGTCATATCATTCGGGCGGAAATCTCAGCAGCGAGATCGTTGGTCTGGAAGATGTCTTCTTCGGAAGGATCGGCTATGAAAGTGACGGCGTCCATCGTGCGGGAAATCACGTCTGAGATGTCGTAGAAGCCGATTTTATCCTTAAGATAGGCGGCGACGGCGACCTCGTTGGCGGCGTTCATCGCGCAGGGGATGTTGCCTCCCTTTTCAAGGGCTTTGAAAGCCAGGCCGAGGCAGGGGAAATTCTCGTACGAGGGCTCGAAGAAATTGAGCGAGCCGAGGGCCGCGAAATCTATCTTTTTATTGTCGAGCGGAAGGCGCTGAGGATAGGAAAGGGCCAGCTGGATGGGCTCCCTCATGTCCGGCATCCCCATCTGGGCGATGACCGCGCCGTCCTCGAACTCGACCATCGAATGGATGACCGATTCGGGGTAGACCACGACGTTGATCTTGGAAGGGGGAGTGTCGAAAAGCCAGCGGGCCTCGATGACCTCGAAGCCCTTGTTCATCATCGTCGCGGAGTCGATGGTGATCTTGTTGCCCATATTCCACGAAGGGTGCTTGAGGGCCATGTCCTTGGTCGTTGCGGCTATCTGTTCGCGGGGCCAGGTCCTGAAGGGACCGCCGGAAGCCGTGAGGTGGATTTTGCTGACGCGGTTGTCGCCCGCGGCCTGCAGGCACTGGAATATGGCAGAATGCTCCGAATCGACGGGAAGTATGCCGACGCCCTTTTCGGCGGCGAGCTTCATCACGAGCGAGCCGGCGGCGACGAGGGTCTCCTTGTTGGCCAGGGCTATTGTCTTGCCCGCCCTGATGGCGGCAAGAGTGGGCCTTAGGCCGCTGAATCCGACCGTCGAGGTGACGACTATGTCGACATCCTCCGCGGCGACCTGCTCGCACACGGCGTCCATCCCGGAAAGGGCCTTGACGGAAGTGCCTGCCAGAAGGGTCTGGAGGCGGCCTTCAAGCTCGCTCCGGCAGATGACTGCGGCGCGCACGCCAAAGGCTGCCGCCTGCTCTGCAAGAAGGTCAACGCTGGAATTGGCTGTAAGGAGGACTGCCTTGAAAAGGTCAGGATGGGCCGCGATGACCGACAGGGTCTGCCGGCCGATGGACCCGGTGGAGCCGAGTATGGCGACGCGCTTGCACATTACTGCTCCTTCTCCGAATGGCTTACGATGAGTGAATCGAGGCGGAGCGGATCTTCGCCGGCCGTGACCCTCTTGAGATTCTCCGTGAAGAGCTCCCACTGAAGGATCTCCCTTTCGAGGGAGTCGATCTTGACGGCGTTTTCCATCGCGGCGCGACGGGTGTGCTCGTCAGGGTAGCCGGGGATGAAGGAACGCAGGGGAGTGAAAGCCGTTATGCAGAACGACCCTATGAAGAATACAACTATTACCGAAAGCACCAGAACCACGAACCCCAGCCTCGTGAAACCGACAGACCAGAGCCTGCGGTGGGACACCCCGTCGACGAGCGTCAAACGGTAGTTCCTGGATTCTTTTTCCCTTAACTCATTTTTTGCCATAATTTTATTATCTTTGTTCGATATTATGGACAGAATAATCGGCATAGACTACGGAAAGAAACGCACCGGACTCGCCGTGAGCGATCCTCTCGGAGTCTTTGCGACCGCCCTTGAGACAGTCGACTCTGCAAAGATAATAGATTATCTTAAAAATTACTCCCGCGCCGAGTCGATAATCCGTTTCGTCCTGGGCTGGCCGGTCAATATGGACGGGACCCCTTCGGAGTCCGCTCCCGGAGTCGAGGCGCTGCGCGCTTCCCTCGAAAAGGAGTTCCCCGGAGTGCCCGTGAGCCTCGAAGATGAGCGCTTCACCTCCGTGCTTGCCCACAGGGCCATGATCGACGGCGGCATGAAAGCCAAGGACCGCCGTGACAAGGCTTCCGTCGACCGCATAAGCGCCGCCATCATCCTCCAGAGCTGGCTCGACCGGACCTCCGGCGCCCCCGCGTCCTTCGACCCCTCCGCAGTCCCCGAGACCCTGTCCGTCAAAAACAGCAGAAGAAAAAGATGATTAAGCCAATTTATCTATACGGCGCAGATGTGCTGAGGCAGAAGGCTGCGGAAGCAGATCTCAGCAAGAAAGAGGAGCTCGAAGCCCTCGTGAAGGACCTCTGGGACACCCTCGGCAGCGCCGAAGGCTGCGGCCTCGCCGCTCCCCAGATCGGCGTGAGCCTTCGTGTCATCATAGTCGACGGCCGCGAGATGACAGAGACCTATCCCTATCTCGCCGGCTTCTACCGCACGATGATCAACCCCGTCGTCCTCGAAGAGGGCGGGGCCAAGTGCACCTACAACGAAGGCTGCCTCTCCGTCCCCGGCATCTACGCCGATGTGACAAGGCCCTCCTCCATCAAGGTCGAATACTACAACGAGAAGCTCGAGAAGGTCACCGAGGTCTTCGACAAGTTCGCCTGCCGCATGATCCAGCATGAGATGTCTCACCTCGACGGTGTCCTCTTTACCGATCTTGTCGCCCCCATCCGCCGCAAGATGATTTCCGGCAAGCTACAGGGCATCACCCGCGGCAAGGTCCACCCGCATTACAACACCAAGCTACGGTAAAGTGTATCAGGTGGTGCTTTTCCAGGCACCACCTGACGCGTTTTACTGGTATTTTCGTGCCCGGTGGTGTCGGTTCAGACACCACCGGGCACACGACTGAAAAAATCTCGGCTCAATTCGTCGCGCAGTGTGTTTTTTCTATAGAATCTTTTCGTATCTTTGTATACTATGAAAATTAAGGACGTACAGTTTTCAGGCAGCAGTACGAGGGTCGGTGGAAGACCTTCGCTGAAGCTTCCTGAATTCGCTTTCATAGGGCGCTCCAACGTGGGCAAGTCGTCTCTCATCAATATGCTCTGCCAGAGGAAGGCCCTCGCCAAGACTTCGCAGACCCCGGGCAAGACGCGCCTGGTCAACCATTTTGCCGTCAATGACAAGTGGTATCTTGTCGACCTTCCGGGCTACGGCTACGCCAAGGCCTCCGACAAGGAGCGCAAGGAGATCTCCGCCGTCATAGAGGACTATATCCTTAATTCGGACGACCTCGTCGTCCTTTTCGTCCTCGTGGACGCGCGTCACGAGCTGGGGCGGACGGACCACGATTTCATGGTCAGGCTCGCCCAGGCGGAAGTGCCGTTCTCCATAATCTTTACGAAAGCCGACAAGCTCGGCCCGGTGGCCCTTCAGCGGCAGATGGATGCCGCCAGGAAGGTCCTGTCGGCCGACTGGGAGGTCCTCCCCGAGATGTTCGCGACGTCTTCGGAGACCGGCCTCGGACGAGATGAAGTTCTATCCTACATCGATAACATATTGAAATCCCTTTAGCTATGGTCAGTGAACATAGACTGGAAATCTTTACCTGCGAAGCCTCCCGGAGTTTTGCCGAGAAGGTTGTCGCGGAGATGAATCTTCTCAAGGCTCCGGAAGATCCGGAAATCCTCCTCGGCGACCTTGAAGTCACCCATTTCAGCGACGGCGAGTTCCAGCCTTCCTTCCAGGAAAGCGTCCGCGGTGCTTCCTGCTACATCATCCAATCGACCTTCCCCCCGACCGACAACCTGATGGAGCTCCTTCTCTCCATCGACGCCGCCAAGAGGGCTTCGGCCTATAACGTCATCGCCGTGATCCCTTATTTCGGCTGGGCCAGGCAGGACCGCAAGGACAAGCCGAGAGTCTCCATCGGCGCCAAACTCGTCGCCAACCTGCTGAAGGCTTCCGGAGTGGACGGTCTGATGTCCTGCGACCTCCACGCCGACCAGATCCAGGGCTTCTTCGACTTCCCGGTCAACCACCTCTATGCCAATATCGACTTCCTTTCGACCATGTCCAGCCTCAAGAGGAAGTTCAAGGACACCTTCACGATCGCGGCCCCCGACATGGGCGGTGCAAAAAGGGCCAACTCCTACGCCAAGCACCTCCACTGCCCGGTGGTCATCTGCTACAAGACGCGCTCAAGGGCCAACGTCATAGAGCGTATCCAGCCGATCGGCGAGGTCGAGGGCAGGGACATAGTCATCGTCGACGACATCATCGACACCGCAGGGACCCTCACCGAGGCGGCCAACGAGCTCATCAAGCGCGGCGCCTCCAGCGTGCATGCCTTCGCGACCCACGCCGTCCTTTCCGGCGACGCCTACCGCAAGATCGACGAGTCGGCTCTTACCGAGGTCTATGTGACCGACACCATCCCTCTGTCCACCGACCCCGAAAATGTGAAATACCAGAGCAAGTTCAAGGTCATATCTTTGGCCAAGACCTTTGCCCGCATGATACTCAAAGTGTATAACTATCAGGCTATCAGCCCTGATTTCATAATGTAGGGATGAAAGTATTCCTCGCAGCCGTCCTGTTCGTCGGGCTGTGCGTCCTTGGGCTTGGAGTCAATATCTTCTTCCGTAAGGGCGGCAAGTTCCCCGAGCACGACATAAGCTCCAACCCCGAGATGCGAAAGCGCGGCATCAAGTGCCCCAAAGAGGAGGAGATGGAAAGGCTTACGGGAGGTAAGCGTGCGGCTGCCTGTACAGGACAGTTCAGCGATGCATGTCGCGGCTGTGCTTTTTATAAATTTGAAAAATAAGATCCTATGGCTCTTCTTGCAATAGTCGGACGCCCCAACGTGGGCAAGTCCACCCTTTTCAACCGGCTCGTCGGCATGCGCCAGGCGATAGTCGACGAGACCGCCGGCGTCACCCGCGACCGCCATTACGGCAAATGTGAATGGTGCGGCCACGAATTCTCCGTGGTCGACACCGGTGGCTACACCTACGGCTCCGAGGATGTCTTCGAGCAGGCCATCCGCCGTCAGGTGGAGATCGCCATCGACGAGGCCGACGCGGTCCTCTTCATGGTTGAGGCAGGGACGGGCATCACCGACTATGACGCCGAGATCGCGGATGTGCTCCGCCGCTCCGACAAGCCCGTCATCCTCTGCGTCAACAAGGTCGACAGCGGAGAGAAGATGTTCGACGTGCCCCAGTTCTATGCACTCGGTGACAGCCACAAGGTTACCCATAGTTGCTCCA
>JAGCDT010000088.1 GCA_017651045.1 Bacteroidales bacterium
AGGGCGTTCCACTGGCGCGGGTTATGGGAGGCGGTGAGGATAATGCCGCCGTCGGCCTTGGAGAAAAGCACGGCCATCTCAGTCGTGGGCGTCGAGGCGAAGCCGCAACGCACGACATCGATGCCGGAAGCAATGAGGGTGCCGACCACGAGGTTCTCCACCATGTCGCCGGAAAGCCTGGCGTCTTTACCCACCACTATCTTGTAGCGATCGCCGTTCGGAGTCGGCTTACGACCCGGGAGAGTCGCCGCATAGGCATAGGTAAATTTAACGATATCGATAGGAGTAAGAGCGTTGCCGGGCGCGCCTCCGATGGTGCCGCGAATGCCGGAAATGGATTTTATAAGTGTCATGGAACTAAAAATTTGCGTTCGATTCCCAAAATTACGCAAAAAAATTTGCAGGGAAAAATAATTTTCATACCTTTGCAGTCCCAATCGGAATATGCTGGGTTCGTATAACGGTTAGTACTCAAGATTCTCAATCTTGCAATAGGAGTTCGATTCTCCTACCCAGTACTTCAAGTCGAGGACAAATTTCTGTCCTCGACTTTTGTTTTTCTGGGCAGGAGAATGAACTCTTTTATACGACCTTCACTTCGTTTCGGTCGGTGCCTTCACTGCTTCGACTTTCTGCGAAAGTCTCGCTGACGTTCCGGCACGGCGGCTGCAGCCGCCATCGGACCTGCGGTCCTCCAGTTTTAGTATCGAACTAGACTGCCATATCGCTTTTTTCAGCGTTTTTCGTTATATTTGGGGAAATATCACTCATTTAACTATGAAAAAGGTTCTTTTTGTTTCAGCGATTTTGATGCTCGTGGCCAGTGCGGCCTGGGGTCAGAAGAAGGAAAAGTTCAACTGGATGAAGGTGGAGGCGTCGAGCCTCAACCTTGTCGGCAAGGCGTTCGAGACGCCCAATCCTTACGACCGTATCGACACCGTTAAATATAAAGGTTTCGACAAGGCGGAGAACGAAATGTGCCGCCAGCCGGCCGGACTTGCCGTTCTGTTCCGCACCAATGCCACAGATATAGGCGTATCGCTGCTCCTTGGCGACAGGAGCTCAGCCTCCTATCGGTCATATCGAGGAGTCGATCTCTACATCCGTAAAGACGGCGCTTGGAAATGGGCCGGCATGAACGACGTGTCCAAAGAGCATTCCGATTCATCAAAGGTGATAAGCGTTGTAAGGAATATGGACAATTCGATGAAGGAGTGCATCCTGTATCTGCCTATCCGTTCGGAGGTCTATTCCTGCAAGATATGCGTCCCTGAAGGCTCTACCATCGAGGCTATGGATTCCCCGTTCCGCAACAAGATCGTCTTCCATGGCAGCAGCTTCACCCACGGAGTCAGCACCGGCCGCGCAGGCATGAGCTACCCTATGCAGTTCATGCGCCGCACCGGCATGCAGGTAATCCCTCTCGGCTTCAGCGGCCATTGCAAGATGCAGCCCTACTTCGCCACCGTTCTTGAGGACGTCGAGGCGGATGCCTATGTCTTCGATCCTTTCTCCAATCCCGGCAAGGAGACCATCGAAGAGCGTCTCTTCCCCTTCATAGAAAGGATGGTCAAGGCTCACCCCGGCAAGCCGCTGATCTTCCAGCGCACCATCTACTGGGAGCGTGACAATTTCAACCTCGAAGCCCGCGAGTTCACCCAGGGCAAATATGCCGCTTCCGACAGCCTTATGCGCATCGCCTGCAAGAAATGGAAGGATGTCTACTACATCGTCCCCGACGCCGCCCTCCACGACGGGGAATGCTCCACAGCCGACGGTGTCCACCCCAACGACAATGGCTACACCCTCTGGGAGCGTTCCATCGAAAAGCCCATCCTGAAAATCCTTCGCAAATACAAAATCAAATAAAAAAGAGAGCAGCGAACTGCTCTCTTTTTTACGGTAATATGGAAGTTATTCACTCATCCTTGTCATTGTAACCGGAACGTGTAGAAGAGTATCCTCAGCCAGAATAAAGTCATCGGATGCGGATTTGATGTCAAACCACCTTGTGTTATTAAAGTTTATGTAAACATAGCGAGGGTGAGGAGAGTCATGGATACCGATATACCACCGACCAGTCTCGGCGGGCTCGGTCCCGTTCAGACTGAATGAACAATACTCCTTGTCAAATTCAGCTGAATACCAATTATCGGTCCACGCTATTTTCCATTTTCCGAGAATGAGCTTCTCAATATTGATAAACTCCTCCTCATAGACGTCGGTTTCGCTCATATACTGGGTCCAGGACAAGTGCATTCCGTCGAGCTTATGGAGCACGGTCTTCGGACACTCGCCAATTCCGCTAAGCTCAAGATTGGCGCCATTAATCGCCCAGTTGCCTTTAAACAGTATCCTTTCTTTGTAATAAAGGATGCCTGTATGATTCTTATTGGCTTCGAAAGAATAAGGGGGAATCTCTTCCAGATCATTAGCAAGGCTGCTCGATTTCGTACAGGCCCAGTAGCCCACCAGGTCCTCTTCATTAAAACTGATTTCCTCCTTTTTACACGCACTCAAAACAAGAACCAGCGCAAGTGCAGCAAAACAAGCAATACGTTTCATCATCATTATTTTCAGTGTTTACGCAAATATACAATATTTACCACGCATAAAAAAAGCTGCCAGAAGGCAGCCTTAAAAAAGGTGTTTTTTTACGGCCCCGTATAAAAAGCCGTCAGCAGACGGCCGGCGGTGCGGGTACTTGTGCATCAGACGAACGTCTGATAAAGTACTGGAGCATGGAGCCGTGGGGGTTCGGGGGAAGTTCCCCCGTATAAAAAGTAGGGACGGTCGGGCTCGAACCGACGACCTCTTCAATGTGACTGAAGCGCTCTGAACCGACTGAGCTACGCCCCTGTACTTCCCGAAAAGGACTGCAAATATAGTAATGATTTTTGAAATTCCAAAAGTGCGCTTATGGCTTTCAGGGAAGCGGAGTGATTCTGGAGGACAGGGCGCTCCAGCCGGGAGCATTGAGGTAGAGTGGCATGGAAGCGGCCGGGACGAAAACGGGATATGCACTGTAGACTTCTTCTCCCTCGAAAGGGAAAACATGGCTTCCCAGCGACGGAGGGAGCTCGGAAAGGACCGTGAGCGAGGACAGGGCCACGAAGCGGAGACAGCAATCATTGAGGAAGGTCACCGTGGAAGGGATGACGAGGTGATCGAAGGAGACGCTGTTGAATGCATACTGCTGAATGGACTCGAGACCTTCGTTGAGAGTGATGGAATGGAAATCGGGAATATCGCATATGGCATATCCGCCGATGGTCCTGACGCTTGAGGGAAGGACAAGAGAGGTGACTCCGCAGCGGGACGGAAGAAGGCGCAGAGCTACCGGGGCGCCGTTTTCCAGCGCGTAGAGAGCCTCGTCAATGACCGTAAAGGAAGTGGACGCGGGATCGACGCTCACCCTCTCGAGCGAGTATATCTTCAGAGCCTCGCCGGCGATGGAGGTGACGTCCCTTCCGATGCGGAGTTCCTTTATCGTGGAATTTGCCTCGAAACAGCCGTAGCCTATGGTCGTGATACCGGAAGGAATCTCGAAAGTGTCGAACGAAGTCACCTCCGGCACTCGGACAAGTGTCCTGTCAGGGCGGCTGTAGAGGCAGCCGTCGACCGAGTAGTATCTGAGGTTGGCAGGATCGACGAAGATGTTTTCCAGGGAATGGCAGGTGGCGAAGGGCCAGCCGCCCACGTCGCGAAGCGAAGGCGGAAGGGTGATCTCCTTCAGCGAGGACATGTAGTCGAAAGGGCCTCTCAGGAAGCCTGGCAGGGTCTCCACACCGGTAAAATAGACGAATTCGTTAAAACTTACTATCCTGTCGTTGCCTCTGAAGACATCTCCGAGATCGGTCACGCTCTCGGCCTCGACATAGCTGAGGGCGCCGTCTCCGTCGGTGTCGAACGCTGCGACGCAGACTCTCTCCGCTTCTTCATCCTCGAAGACGATGGTGTCGTTGTACCACAACACTCTGGC
>JAGCDT010000089.1 GCA_017651045.1 Bacteroidales bacterium
AGTGCATGGCCGCGATGCCCTTCAGGGGGAGGAAGTAGTTCATCATGGAGAACATGCCCTTCTTCATCTCACCGCCGTACCAGGTGTTGAGGATAACCTGCTCACGGGCGGTGACGTTGAAGGCGACGCAGGTCTCGCTGCGGAGGCCGAGCTCCTTGTAGTTGTCCACCTTTGCCTTAGCGGCGCACAGGACGACGAAATCGGGCTCCTGGTCGAACTCTTTCTGGTTCTTCGGGCGGATGAACATATTGGTCACGAAGTGGGCCTGCCAGGCGACCTCCATGATGAAACGGACCTTCATCCTGGTGTCGGCGTGGGTGCCGCAGAAACCGTCGACGACGAAAAGCCTCTTGCCGCCGAGCTGGTTTACCGCAAGCTTGCGGACTTCCTTCCAGACCTTGACGGACATCTTGTGGTTGTCGTTGGGGTAGCCTTCGGTAGTCCACCAGACTTCGCCGGGGGCGCCTTCCTTGGTGGTCTTGTCGTAGACTATGTATTTGTCCTTGGGGGAACGGCCGGTGTAGATGCCGGTCATAACGTTGATTGCGCCAAGTTCAGTCACCTGACCCTTGTCGAAGCCTTCGAGGCCGGGCTTTGTCTCTTCGTTATAGAGGACTTCATAGGTTGGGTTGTAGAGGATTTCCTTTACTTTCTTGATCCCATACTTGCTCAGATCGATCTGTGCCATGATATTTAAAGATTTAAGTTTATATACTCTTGCTTTTAAGCGACGCAAATTTAGTCAAAAAAATGGATTATCCGAGTTTTTTACGGATAGCCATCATAAATCCGTAGACCGCGTCGGAGGAGAAATTCCAGTCGGGGAATGCGGCTTCGATGTAGCTGATAGCTTCGTCCAGGGAGGTCATCGCGTTGAGGTCGCTGATGGTCTTGTCGTAGAGGGCGTAATTCTCCTTGAAGATGGTGTTGATGAAAAGGGCCCTGTCGTAGAGGGAGATGGCGCTCCTGATGTTCTTGACGGGCACACCGGGGAGGTCGGTCATCCATTTGTAGGCTCTTGTCTTCTTCGGTTTTACTTCGACGGGCTCAGCGGGCGCTTCGACCGGGGCCTCGACCGGGGCCTCGACCGGGACTTCGACGGGCTGAGGCTCCTCGACAGGAGCGGGCTCTTCGATGATCTCGACGGGAGCTTCTGCCGGAGCCTCGATAGGGGCGCTGAGATCTATCGGGCCATCATCCTGAGTGGGGATTTCAGCGGAAAGGGCGATGACTTTTTCCTCGAGGGAAGCGAGTCTGGACTTGAGTGAGGAAATTTCTTCTTCAATAAGTGAGAGAATTTGTTTCCGATTATCTTCCATAATGATTATATTTGCTGTCAAACAATCGCAAAATTAAATAAATGTTTTTAGAAAATGCAAAAAAATCGGGCTGCATTGAGGTTATTTGCGGCTCGATGTTTTCGGGAAAGACCGAAGAACTCATCAGAAGGCTCAAAAGGGCCCAGTTTGCAAAGCAAAAGATAGCGACTTTCAAGCCTACTATCGACAAGCGCTACTCTGATTTGGACGTGGTTTCACACGACAGCCACAGCATCTCCTGCACCCCGATCAAGACTCCTGCGAGGATGCTCCAGATCGACGACGATGTCCAGGTTGTCGGCATCGATGAAGCGCAGTTCTTCGATGAGAGCCTCGTAGAGGTGGCCCAGACCCTTGCCAACCGCGGCATCCGCGTCATCGTGGCCGGTCTCGACACCGACTACCTCGGCAAACCCTTCGGCCCCATTCCAGGCCTCCTTGCGATTGCAGAAGATGTCCAGAAGGTCCACGCCATCTGCGTCAAGTGCGGCGCCCTCGCCAACCACTCCCACCGCCTCTCCGACAGCCGCAAGCTCGTCGTCCTCGGTGAGACCGACATCTACGAGCCCCTCTGCCGCGAGTGCTACAACAAGGCCCTCGAGGAAGAAAAATAGTTGCTCCCTCTATTTAAAGCGTCCGCGAACACCCAAGCCTCTGGGTGGTCGCGGGCGCTTATTTATTCAATTAAAAAACGTATATTCGCAGGGATGAACAGACCGCTGGACATACTGGAGCAGTACTGGGGCTACACGAGCTTCAGGCCGATGCAGGAGAGCATCATTAATGATGCCCTCTCCGGCAAGGACGTGCTCGCCATTCTGCCGACTGGCGGGGGCAAGTCCGTCTGCTTCCAGGTCCCGGGGATGATGAAGGAGGGCATCGCGATAGTGGTGACGCCCCTTATCGCCCTGATGAAGGATCAGGTCAAGAACCTTCAGGACCGGGGCATAAAGGCCCTTGCCGTCTATGCAGGGATGACCCGCCATGAGGTCGACCTGGCGCTCAACAATGCCGCCTATGGCGACTTCAAGTTCCTCTACCTGTCGCCCGAAAGGCTTTCCACGAGGTTGTTCCAGTCCTATCTCCGCGACATGAACGTCTCGTTCATCGTCGTCGATGAAGCCCACTGTATCTCCCAGTGGGGCTACGACTTCCGGCCGGACTATCTTGCCATAGGCGAGATGAGAAAGGTCATCGACGCTCCTGTCATCGCCCTCACTGCGACCGCTACCCCGGAGGTGGCGGAGGACATCATGGATAAGCTGGGATTCAAGGATAAGAACGTTCTTCGCAGCGGCTTCGAAAGGCCCAACCTTTCATATATAGTGCGCAAGACAGAGGACAAGAAGGGCCAGCTGCTTTCCCTCTGCCGCGGGGTCGACGGGACGGGCATCATCTATGTCCGGAGCCGCAATCTCACTCAGGAGATAGCGACCTTCCTCCGGAATGAAGGCATCAGCGCTGACTTCTATCACGCCGGGCTCGGGTCGATAACCCGTTCCAGAAAGCAGGACGACTGGATAGAGGGCCGCACGAGGGTGATGGTCTCGACCAACGCCTTCGGCATGGGCATCGACAAGCCCGACGTCCGTTTCGTCGCGCATTACGACCTCCCGGACAGCCCTGAAGCCTATTTCCAGGAGGCTGGACGAGGAGGAAGGGACGGCAAGCGTTCATATGCTCTTCTGCTCTGGAATGGCGTGGATCTCCGCCGTCTCGACCAGCTGGAGAGCGTCAGCTTCCCCTCCACGTCGTTTATCGAAGACATCTACCAGAAAGTCCACATATTTTTCGGCATTCCCTATGAGACCGGGGAAGGAAGGGAGTTGAGATTCAATCTCCAGGATTTCTGCAAGCACTTCTCCCTCCAGCACAGCCAGGTCTACTACGCCATCCGCTATCTCGACAGGATTGGCCAGTGGACGCTCACCGAAGACCTGGAGATCAAGACCAGGGTCGGGTTCACCGTGGACAGGAGGGCCCTCTACGACGTAGATTTCCCCGACAGCAGGATGCTCGACATCCTGGATGTCCTCATGCGCAGCTACGAGGGCATTTTCTCATATGCCGTTTCAATAGATGAGGATTACGTTTCCGCAAAATGCGGCCTTACCGTGAGCGGCCTGCGCAACCTCCTCTACCAGATGTCGCTCCTCCATATTCTGCGCTATATCCCCGCCGACAATTCGGATGTCATTATCCTTCGCCACGAGCGCCTCGCCCCCGGCAACGTCCGCATGGAAGAGAAGACCTATGCCCTTCTGCGCGGCAATTACCACTCCAGGGCGCAGGCGATGAAGGAATATGTCACCGAAGAGGACGAATGTCGCCAGGCGTTCCTCCTCCGCTATTTCGGGCAGGAGGAATCCGCCCCCTGCGGCAACTGCGACATCTGCCGCGCCAAGAAAAAGAGCCCCGCCGAAGCGGAGCTCATAAAAGAATTTATCTCAGGCAAGGGCGGGGTCTACACTCTTGAAGACCTCAGGGACGCCTTCTCTGTCCCGGGCCCGTCGGAACTTCCGGGCTGGGCTGAAACCCTTCGGAAGCTCGTCGACGACGGGGATGTCCCGCCGCCTACCCGCTGACGTCTGCCTAATTTTGCCCCACGCCCCAATAGCCTAGCCACCGAAGTTGTCGTAAAGGATGCTTTCGGGGGCGACGCCGAGGCTGTCGAGGAGGTCGTTGACGCACTTGACCATCATGGGCGGGCCGCACATGAAGTACTTGATGTCTTCGGGGGCCTCGTGGTCCTTGAGGTAGAGCTCGTTCATGACGTTGTGGACAAAGCCGGGGGTGTACTTGACACCTGCTGCGTCGGCTGCCGGGTCGGGACGGTCGAGGGCGAGGTGGAAGTGGAAGTTGGGGAACTCCTTCTCGATCTCGGCGAAGTCCTCGAGGTAGAACGCCTCGACAAGGGCCCTCGCGCCGTAGAAGAAACGGACCTGCTTCTTGGTCTTCAGGGTCTTGAACAGGTGCATGATGTGGCTCCTGAGGGGCGCCATACCGGCACCGCCACCGACGAAGATGTACTCCTGGGAGTCAGGGTCGTCCTTCGGGAGGAGGAACTCTCCGTAGGGGCCGCTTATCATCACCTTGTCGCCCGGCTTGCGGGAGAAGACATAGGTCGAAGCGATGCCCGGAGGCACTCCGGGGACGAACTTGAAGACGCCCTTGGGCTGAGTCTTGTCGAACGGGGGAGTGGCGATACGAACGTTGAGCTTGATAAGGCCCTTCTCCGCAGGATACGAGGCCATGGAGTAGGCCCTGATCGTCGGCTCCGTGTTCTTGAAGCGGAGCGAGGTGATGCCATATTTTTCCCAGTCGCCCATATAGATGGGATCGACGTCCATATCGGAGAAGTCGGCTTCGTATTCGGGAATGTCGATCTGGATGTATTCGCCGGACTTGAAGTCGATTTCCTCGCCTTCGGGGAGGCGGACGGTGAATTCCTTGATGAAGGTCGCGACGTTCTTGTTGGAAACGACTTCGCACTCGAGTTTCTTGACCGAAAGGGCGGACTCGGGGACGGCGATCTCAAGGTTGTCCTTGACCTTTACCTGGCAGCCGAGGCGCCAGCCGTCCTTGATTTCACGGCGTGAGAAGAAGCCGGTCTCGCTCGGGAGTATGGTGCAGCCGCCCTCAAGGACGCGGACCTTGCACGGACCGCAGTTGGCTTTGCCGCCGCAGGCCGAGGGGAGGACGATACC
>JAGCDT010000090.1 GCA_017651045.1 Bacteroidales bacterium
GAGGAACCACCAGCCGCTGCCGAGCTGCATCTTGCCGGGGAAGGTCCCGTCGTTGAAGGTGTAGGCCATCGTGGCGAAGACCTCGTTGTCCTTAGGATTGAGGTTGTAGAGGATGGTCTTGGTGAGCTTGTCCTCGGAGGCGAGCCTGTTGAGGAAGCGGTGGCCGGCGGCAGCGGTCGGGAGGTCGTGGATTGCGTCGTAGCCGGTGTCGGGGCCGAGGATCTTGAACATGCGGGAATTGTTGTCCCTGATCGCTCCAATGTGGAACTGCTGGGCCCAGCCGCTCTCGTGATCCATCACTGCGAACTCGTAGAGCATCGCGCTGCGGAACTTCTCGAGCTCGTCGGCCGTGGGGGCCTTCCCGTCGAGGACTTTCTTGAATATGGCGTCGATCTCCGACTGGGTGTAGTCGGCGGCGTAGAAGTTCTCAAGACCGTGGTCGGAGAGCTTCGCGCCCATCGATGCGAAGAAGTCGTGGCGCTTCTGGAGGGCGTCGATGAGGTCCGTGAAGGTCCGGATCTCCATTCCGGAGGCCTCGGACAGCTTTCTTATATAGGCTTTGTAGACCTCGGGCTTTTCGATGGCCATGGCCTTGTCGGGCCTCCACGCGGGGACGACCTTGGTCCCGAAGGGATTCTCTGCTAAATATTTATGGACATGGAGGTCATCCACGGGGTCGTCGGTCGTGCACACGACCTTGACATTGAACTTGCGGATGAGCCCCTGGGCGCGGAACTCGTCTTTCTGGAGCTTCTCGGTGCACTCGTCGTAGATCTCGCGGGCGGTCTCCGGCTTGAGGATCTTGTGGATGCCGAAGGCCCTCGCAAGCTCGAGATGGGTCCAGTGATAAAGCGGGTTGCGGAGGGTGTAGGGGACTGTCTCCGCCCATTTTTCGAATTTCTCGTAGGAGGGCTTGTCGCCGGTGATGTAGTCTTCGCTCACGCCGTTGCCGCGCATGGCTCTCCACTTATAATGGTCGCCGCCTAGCCATATCTCCGTGAGGTCGCGGAACTTATAGTTGGAGGCTATCATGTCGGGGATGAGGTGGCAGTGGTAGTCGATGATGGGCATCTGCTCGGCGCTCTCGTGATAAAGCTCCCTGGCGGTGTCGCTGTGGAGCATGAAATCTTTGTTGATAAACTCGTCCATATCAGGGTGTTAAATTGTTTTCCGGCATAAATGTACGAAATTTTTTCCAATTTCCGTGCACGGGCACGAAAATTTTCTTATCTTTGTGGAAACGGCAAACAAAACACATTAGATATGGAAAGATTAAACCGCACGAGCGCGCCGCAGGCGAAGCGCTACACCGAGAAAGTCATTCAGTTCGGAGAGGGCAACTTCCTCCGCGCATTCATCGACTGGATTATCTGGAAGACCAACCAGAAGACCGATTTCAACGCCTCAGTGGTCGTTGTCCAGCCCATCGAGAAGGGCATGGTCGACTGGCTCAATGAGCAGGACGGACTCTATCACCTCAACCTCCAGGGCATCGATGAGGGCAAGCCGGTCGACAGCGTCGACCTGATCGACGTGGTCAGCCGCGGCCTCAATCCCTCCAGGGAGTTCGACGAGTATCTCAAGCTCGCAGAGCAGCCGGAGATGCGCTTTGTCATCTCCAACACGACCGAGGCCGGCATCGCCTTCGATCCCGCCTGCAAGCTTTCCGACGCTCCGGCTTCCTCGTATCCCGGCAAGCTCGTCCAGCTTCTCTATCACCGCTATGAATACTTCAAGGGCGATCCTTCGAAGGGCTTCATAATCTTCCCTTGCGAGCTCATATTCGAAAACGGCAAGCATCTCAAGGAGTGCATCCGCCAGTATATCGACCTTTGGAATCTCGGCGAAGGCTTCCGCGCCTGGTTCGAGAACTCCTGCGGCGTCTATTCGACGCTCGTAGACCGCATCGTCCCCGGCTACCCGAGAGACAACGCCGCCCAGCTCTGCGAGCGGGTTGGCTATGACGATCACCTCCTCGACAAGGCCGAGATATTCCACCTCTGGGTGATCGAGGCTCCCGCCGCCGTGGCGGAGGAGTTCCCAGCCGACAAGGCAGGCCTCCATGTCCTCTTCGTCCCGAGCGAGGCGCCCTACCATGAGAGGAAGGTCACCCTCCTCAACGGCCCCCACACCGTGCTTTCGCCGGTCGGCTACCTCAGCGGTCTCAACACCGTACGCGAGTGCTGCGAGGATGAGCTCATCGGCCGTTATGTCCGCAAGGTCATGTACGACGAGCTCCTCCCGACCCTCAATCTTCCTGAGGAAGAGCTCCTGAAGTTCGCCGGCGACGTACTCGACCGTTTCGTCAATCCGTTCGTCAAGCATTTCGTCACTTCGATCATGCTCAATTCCTTCCCGAAGTTCAAGACCCGCGATCTCCCCGGCCTCAAGACCTATCTCGAGCGCAAGGGCGAGCTTCCGAAGGGCCTTGTCCTCGGCCTTGCCGGCATTGCGACCTACTACAAGGGCGGCAAGAGGGGAGAGGACGAGATCGTAGTCAACGACGACGAGGCGATAAAGGCTCTCCTTGCCGAGCTGTGGGCCAGCGGCGATCCCGACGTGGTAGCCAAGGGCGTCCTCGGCGCGGAATTCATCTGGGGCGAAGACCTCAACGCCATTCCCGGCCTCACGGCCATGCTCGCTGCCGACCTCAAGCTCATAGCCTCCGACGGCATGCGTGCAGCGGTCAAGTCCATCCTGTAATATGGCAGACTACATCCAGATCCACCCGACCGACAACGTCGCCGTCGCTCTCCGCGACCTTCCCGCCGGCTTTGTCATTTCGAGCGAAGCCGAGAAATCTCTCACCCTCGCCGAGCCGATTCCCCGTGGCCATAAGTTCACCCTGCGGGATCTCGCGGAAGGGGAGAACGTGGTAAAGTACGGCTATCCGATCGGCCACGTGACCCGTCCCGCTCCGCGCGGCACCCTCGTCGACCATAGCTGCATCAAGACCAACCTCTCCGGCCTCCTGGAGTACACCTACGAGCCGGTTTCCGCTGTCATTTCGAGCGTAGCCGAGAAATCTCCAACGTTTAAAGGCTTCCGCCGTGCCGACGGGCAGGTGGGCATCCGCAACCAGATTTGGGTGATCCCCACCGTGGGCTGTGTCAACGGCATCTGCCAGCAGATCGTCGAGCGCTTCAAAGCCTCTGTCATACCGAGCCCCTCAGGGGCGAGCGTATCTCCTTCCTCCGTCGACGCCATCGTGGCGTTCCCCCACAACTACGGCTGCTCGCAGCTGGGGGAGGACCACCAGAACACGAGGAACATCCTCGCCGACATGGTCCACCATCCCAATGCTGGCGGCGTGCTCGTGGTGAGCCTCGGGTGCGAGAACAACCAGCTCGACTCTTTCCGAGAGCTGGTCGGTCCCGTCGACGAGTCCCGCGTACGTATGTTCGTCACGCAAAAGGTTGAGGATGAGGTCGAATATGGCCTACAGCAGCTTCGAGAGATATATTCTGTCGCCTCCAAGGACGTGCGGGAGGACATCCCCGTCTCCGAGCTCCGCGTCGGGCTCAAGTGTGGCGGCTCCGACGGTCTTAGCGGCATCACCGCCAACCCTCTGCTTGGCCGCTTCTCCGACTGGCTCGTCGCCCATGGCGGCACGACCGTCCTCACCGAGGTCCCCGAGATGTTCGGTGCCGAGACCATTCTCATGAACCGTTGCTGCAACCGTCCGACCTTCGATGCGACAGTCCATCTCATCAACGACTTCAAGGACTATTTCATCAAACAGGGGCAGCCGGTCTATGAAAACCCGTCTCCCGGCAACAAGGCCGGCGGCATATCCACACTCGAGGAGAAGTCCCTTGGCTGCACTCAGAAATGCGGCACTTCGTCGGTCATCGACGTCCTCCGCTACGGCGAGCGCCTCCGCGAAAAGGGCCTCAACCTCCTCAGCGCCCCGGGCAACGACCTTGTCGCCTCGACCGCCCTCGCGGCCGCCGGCTGCCAGATCGTCCTCTTCACGACCGGCCGCGGCACCCCGTTCGGCACCTTCGTCCCCACGATGAAGATCTCCACCAACACTCCGCTCTACGAGCACAAGCCCGGCTGGATCGACTTCAACGCGGGCGTCATCGTCGAGGACAGCACGATGGACCAGTGCGCGGAAGCCTTCCGCGACTACGTCCTCCGCGTCGCTTCCGGCGAGCCCGTCAATGCCGAGC